>DAOTVX010000038.1:0-33264 GCA_034436275.1 Anaerolineales bacterium
ATCCATCCTTGTCATTGCGAGCCGCCGCAGGCGGCGAAGCAATCCCCTTGCTTGCCGGGAGATTGCTTCGCTACGCTCGCAATGACAAGAGGCAGAGGGTTCTCCATTAGCCATGGTAGGTAGTTACGATTGCTTCGCCGAAAAACGGCTCGCCATGACATGGCTGAGTAGTTACAAAGAAACACATGGAGTGTGGCTCAAATTTTCGGGGGAAAACGAATCAACGAATGCAGACGGCGGACAGCGAACGACCGTAGCACAGGCTTTCCAGCCCATTGGGGAAGACCGTCCACGAACAGGAAACGAATAAACGAATGCGGCGCGGTTATTCGTTTATTCGTGGTCAGATATTCGTTGACGGTTCACCCGCCAATACGATCCCGCCAGGGAATTGCATCTTCCCGAAAAAACGTGCCACACCCAACACGATGCTCCTGCTTGACAGAGCCTCTGCCTCAAGTATATACTGATTTGCAAGGGACAACCGCGACCGAGACGAAAGTTCGAGGTTCTTCTATGAATATCCTGGAACGCTGGCTGGGTCATATCAATCCCTGGCTGGCCATTGCGCTGACGACTGCCCTGCTGGTCATCGGGATAGTTCTGGACATCAGGGCCAAGCGCCGCGCCGGAAGACAACTGGCACCGGCGGATGTGCTGGCGTATCTGGCCTTCGGGCCGATTGCCATTCTGTTCGCCGCAGGCTTTTGGGCCGCCGCGCAAACAGAGACGCTGTCCAGGGCAATGGCAAACGGCGTTATCCTCATGCTCTGGTTGATCCTGTGGAGCGTGCCACCAGCAGTGATATATCTCCTGACGCGCCGTCACAGTGGCCGACGTGGTCTGCACACCGCCCTCTGGCACGTTTTTATCCTGTTCCTGGGCTGGTTGCTTGGCCGCTCCTGGGGGCTGCTCCTGTTTTCCCTGCCTTTGCTGGGAATATTTTACTTCTACCTGCACCAGGCCGCGCTGGTAACGCTACCGGCCTCCCAACCCGAAGACAGGGAGGAAAACCGGTTGCGCGCCCGGATACTGCGTTTCTATGCCTGGGGAATGCAATCGGCCATGTACGTGGTGGCCGATCACGCCGGTCGCAAAGTAGAACGACGCATTGCCGGCCCCATCGCGCGTGGATTTGGCGCGCCGGGATTGCTCTGGATGCGTTCCCATCAGGTCGCTGGCATCACCAGCGGCGTGGAATTCCGCCGCGTGGATGGGCCAGGCGTGGTCTACCTGAACAGGCTTGAACGGCCCTTCCAGATTGTAGACCTGCGCAATCAACTGCGTGTTTCCACGTTAGACGTCACCTCGCAAGATGGAATATCCTACAAAGCCATTCTGTTCATGGCGTTCCGTCTGGATCGAGAAGAATGGTCAGATCCGCTCTATCAAGCGATTTGCAAGGAGAATCCCTTACTCGAACGGGCCAGACGTCCTGCACGTCGGAATTCGACATACCCTTACTCCCCTCTGCGCGTTCAGGCAGTGCTGAGCAGAACGGGCATCAAAACGCACGGCGGAGAACAAACCACGCTGCACTGGGACGAATGGGTAGTATCACAAGTGGAAGAGGTAGCACGGCAGGAACTGCATCGGCATCCCATCAATTACTTCTGGCAAACAGCAGGGGGCGTGACCCAGGCGCTGGAGGACATTGCGCACGCCATTACCAATCAAGCCGGCCAGCGGCTGCGCCCGGCGGGGGTGCATTTGCTGACGGCACGAGTGGTTAACTTCCGCTTCTCGGATCAGACCGAAAAAGAGATTGACAGCATCTCCCAGCAGCAAATCGAATCCTGGAAATCCGTCTGGGAAAGAAAGCGGGAAGAGCTGCTTGCCCGATCAGAGGCCGAAGCCGCCCGCATGCAACAAGAGGCCTGGGCGTATGCGCAATCCCTGTTGTTGACTTCTATTGCAGAAGGATTTGAGCGAGTCAAACAACTCCATCCTGATCTCCCATCCTCCGCCATCGCCCTGCTCTTCCTCAGCGCCATTCAGGACTACCTCACCCGCTACCAACCGGGTGAGGAAAGGAACCTGCAGAACCTTTCGGCGGCTCTGGGCCGCCGAAAACAGACCGGCCACAGTGACGCCGGTGTGGAGCACTAGACGCGATGCCATTCCGACCTTCTTCCAACCCCGCCGACTGGCAGACTGGCGTTTACAATCGCCAGGAATTCGATCGCGATATAGCACAACGCCGGGTGCATCTGTGGCTGTCTTTTCTCGTGGCTACTCTGCCGGCAGGGCTGGTGCTTTTCGCCCTGTTGCAGTACGAACGCACCAGCAGGCTTTTCACTTCCTGGAACGCCTGGATATTAACGCTGCTCGGTATCCTCCCGTTAGCAATGTTATTCGACTTTCTGATAGTCAGAGCAGCCGTGCGGATCGCGGCGCAATTCTTGCGCGAATTCTACCGGCCGCCTGAAGAGATCAACCCTGCACGAATCATCTGGTTTCGTCTGTACGGCATGTCAGATTTCACGAAAGTCGGTGAATGGCGGCAATTCCCTTACATCCTGGTCCGGGAAGGGAAATTGTTTGATGAAAAGGGTGACCATCAGGCCTGGATGGCGCAAAATCTGGGCGGGCCGCTGCGCCTGATTATTTTCGATGGCAACGCTCTGTATCTGGAACGAGGAGGCCGTTTTTCCCGCGTGGTTGGTCCGGGCCGTACCACCGCCTTTCTGGATTGGTTTGAAACGATCAAAGAGATCGTGGATACCCGCCCTCAAATGAGAGAGGACGCTCTGCTCCCCTGCTGGACGAGGGATGGAATTCGGGTCAACGTGACCGCGCGCGTGGAGTGTTCTTTAGGGAACCCGGCAGGCGAACAACGCAGGCTGCTCTATCCTTTCGATCCGGTGGCAGTCAGGAACGCCGTCGAACGCACCTCTGTGCGCATGCCCGACGGCAAAACACTCACCGAGATGAAAGGCTTGGATTTGGTCTGGGGGCAGGTGACCGGTGTGATACCGGATTATATTGGTCAATTCAAACTGGACGAACTGCTCCTGCCCGAGCGAGGGGCCAGCCCAATCCTCAGCGCGGAAGCCACACAACACCTGCGCGACGCACTCAACCGGCTGACGCAACCGTTCGGTTACCACGTAACGAATGTGCAGATTACGCGTATCGAACTCCCTGCCGCCATCGAGGAACAGCGTGAACGCAACTGGCAGGCCGAACGGCAGAGTCTGGCGAATTTAATGCACGCCCAGGCAGAAGCGGCGCGCATTCGCGCCATCGAGCAGGCCCGCGCCGAAGCGCAACGCGACCTGATTCTGGCCATTGCCGAAGGCCTGAATCGCGATCCTACCCGGCGCTTTGCCGAACCGCTCCTCCTCGCCCTGACCAGCACGATTACCACCAGCCTGGCGAATCCGCTTGTGCCGCCTCTGCTGACTCCCGAAACGCTCCGCTCACTCGAGCAGTTAAAGGCCTTGCTGGAGGGGCAACATGAAACCTGAAATTGAGCGCATCCTGCGCCTGATAACCTTCCCTCCCGATTGTGAGCCGCTGCGTGTACAACGCGAGCAGATATTTCTCATGTCCTCGCAAGAACTGTTAACTTTCCTGCTCTCTCTGGAGGATTTTCTGCAACAACCCTCGGCAGAGTTGATTCATGACTGCGCCTATCACTATCTGCTCGCCGGGACGATTGCCCTGGAGGAGAACAAAACGCGCCCGGCCCTTCGCTGGCTGGCACAAGCCGCCGATTCATTCCGCCGTCAGAACGATTTTTATAACGAAGCCCTGGCCTGCTGGCTCGCCGGCCTGGCCTGCGCGCGCGACCATCAGGTAGCCCAGGCAAAACGATATTATCAGCAGGCCAGCGATAAAATCAACTGCTGGGCTTCTCTGGAAGATCAAATGGAATCGAACATCTACCATCAAATCCGGCAGGGGATAGAGAGCAGTCTCGCGGCGACGCAGCAACCGCAGCCTGCCCCGGCCGGCGCCGCGACGGCAGCCGGGCCCGCAACCACCCTCAGTTTTCTCTCCCTGCGTTCCTTCCCCCATTTCGGGAGCGTTCAGGCAGGCCCCAACGGGCCTGTTTGGGCAGAAAGTGAAGGGACGGAAATCACGATAGCCATCGACGGTTTCAGCATTGACACGGTAACCTACCGCGTTTTTTCTGTCCGACAAGGCGATAGCCGCATCAACCTGCAACGCCATCAACACTATGGTTTGGTTACCGTACATGGGGATAGCATGAACGCGGCCAAACCGGTACCCCTGACTGATGGCGATCTGGCGCTCTTCTACGCGGCAGACACGGCGGCCAACAATGAAATCGTCATCGCCTCCCACCCGGACGATAGCGGCTCCGGCTACCAGTATATGATTAAGCGCTGGCGAGCCAGTCAGCAGGCGTTCGTCTCAGAATCCCAAAAGGAATATGAGCCAATCCCCTATGATCACCATCATCGCATCCTGGGCGTGGTGATTGCTGTCGCCAAACGGCCATCCCTTTGATGCCTTCATCTCAGGGTTGTTCCTCATCGCCTGATATTCTGGCAAATCGCATGATGACCGCGCGTTCTTCCTGTCTTCTCCTGGGCGCCGCCAGCCTGGACCTGATTGGCCGGCTGGAGGGAGAACTGCAGCCGGGCACGTCGAATCCGGCGCATATCCGCGCCGCTTACGGCGGCGTGGCGCGCAATGTAGCCGAAAATCTGGCGCGATTGGGAGAACAGGCGATATTAATGACAGCCGTCGGCGCGGATCGCATCGGCGAGGAAATCCTGAACCATACCGCCCAGGCAGGAGTGGATGTCTCTGTCTCTATCCGCAGCGAAGCGTTCCCCAGCGGCTTTTACCTGGCCGCCCTCGACCCGCGCGGCGCCCTGGCATTCGCTCTGGACGATATGCGCGTGATGACCAGCCTGACCCCCACGGTAATACGCGAGCACCAGGCGCTCTTCCGCTCCGTCTCTCTGGTCTTCGTAGATGCCAATCTCTCCCCACAGGCGTTGAAAACCGTTTTTGCCCTGGCCAGGAAAGCCGGCGTACCCGTTTGCGCGGATCCCACCTCGGTCAGTCTGGCAGAGCGACTCAGGGAACATTTGCAGGATTTATTCTTGATTACGCCGAATAGTGCCGAGGCCGCCGTATTGACCGGTCAGCCTTTCGATCCGTCCGATGTGAACGCCGCTACCGCCGCCGCGCGCCGGCTGGTGGCTCTGGGCGTCCAGACGGCAATCATCACGCTGGCCGAGTTCGGGGTCTGTTACGCCACTTCCGAGACAACCGGCCATATCCCGGCCCTGCGCACGAAAATCGTTGACCCGACCGGCGCGGGCGATGCCCTGACCGCCGCCGTCCTGTTCGGCCTGTTGAATGAGATTCCTCTCGATGATGCCCTGCGCCTGGGCGTTTCCGCCGCATCCCTCACCCTGCGCGCTGAAGGTACTGTAGACCCCCACCTTTCACTGGAACGATTATACGACCAGCTGCTGATATGAACTCATCATCGCTACGTATCGCCCGTACCCCCGAAGTCACTCAGGCCCTGCAACGCGGCCTGCCTGTCGTGGCCCTGGAATCGGCAGTGATCACGCACGGCCTGCCTCGCCCCAGCAACCACGCTCTGGCGCGCGGCATGGAGCAAGCCATCCGCGACGAAGGAGCAACGCCGGCCACGATCGCCGTCCTCCATGGTCAGATTCACGTTGGTCTGACCGCAGAGCAGCTCCAGCAATTAGCCCAGCAGAGCGACGCCCAGAAGATCAGTCCGCGCAATCTGGCCGCTGTGCTGCTGCAGAAAGGAAGTGGCGGGACAACGGTCGCCGGCGCACTCTGGATCGCCCAACGCGCGGGGCTGAAGGTCTTTGCTACCGGTGGCATCGGCGGCGTGTATTCGCCGCTCACCCTGGATATCTCCGCCGACTTGCCCCTTCTGGCCGAGTCGCCCCTGATTGTCGTCTGCGCTGGAGCAAAGGCCATTCACGATTTGCCCGCCACCCTGGAATACCTGGAGACCGTTGGCGTGCCGGTCATCGGCTATCAGACCAACGAGTTTCCGGCCTTCTACTGGCGCGAAAGTGGCCTGCCGGTGACCATACGCCTGGATACGCCCAAAGAGGTGGCAGATTTTGCGCGCCTGCACTGGGGTCTGGGAATGCACAGCGCGGTGCTGGTCTGTCAACCTCCACCCCGTGAGCAAGCGCTGCCCCGCGCCGGGCTGGAAAGCCTGATTCACCGTGTGCGAGCCGAGGCCGAGAAACAAAACATCCGCCGTCAGGCATTAACGCCGTTCCTGCTGCAGCGCCTGAACGATCTGACCCATGATGAAACGCTGCGCACCAATCTGGCGCTCTTGCTGCACAACGCCTCGCTGGCCGCCCGCATCGCCTGCGCCATGCCTCTGGAAAAAACTCCCCAGACCATTTGAAGGTCGCCATAAGCCGTTCCGAGAAACGCCCTGCCCGTGAACCCTATGAACGACTCGCCAGCCCTGTCCGTACGCTATACTCCTGGTGCGGCGGTTGCCGCGTCGGGGCAAGGGTATCGTTTAAGCGTCCCGGCAGGGAAAGGAGGAACATACCGTCTGGCGCAGTGCGATGACTATTCGCGGCGCAGTCGCAACCGTTTTCCTCATTATCCCCCCTTTTCCTTTTCCCTGCGGGCGCGCGTTTCAGCCGAAAATCTGCCCGGTACATGGGGTTTTGGCCTTTGGAACGATCCCTTCGGCTTATCGCTGGGTTTCGGCGGCACGCCATTTCGTCTACCGGCTCTGCCGAACGCCGTCTGGTTCTTCTATGCCTCGACGGAAAACTATCTGACGCTGACCGAGAAGGTGTTTCTACCGGGGGAAGGAACGCGGCCGGTTCCGGCAAATGGGTTCTTCGCCGGGACATTTTGCTCACCGCGCTGGCCGGCCTGGCTTCTTGCGCCGGCGCTGGTCGGTGCGCCGCTGCTCTGCATTCGCCCTCTGGCCAGACTGGCGCGCCGGCTGGCAGCGCGCCTGATGCGTCAAGACGGCGCGGCGATCACGGTACCGGTCACCGAATGGCACACGTACACTCTCCACTGGTCAGCCCACATGTGCGAGTTCCGCATAGATGAGCGGCTTCTGTTCCGTACCGCTCTCTCCCCCGCGCCACCACTGGGCCTGGTCATCTGGATAGATAACCAGTACGCCGCTTTCACTCCACAAGGCCGCTGGGCTTATGGTACACTAACCAATCCGGCCATGTGGCTGGACATTGAAAACCTGTCCTTGCGCCACGATTGAGTGCCACTCTTTTTCAACAGAAAGGATGGAATCGGCCAGAATGGATTTTTCTCTCGAAGAGGCGCTGAAACTGCTCTTTGCCATACTGGTTGGCGGGTTGATTGGATTCGAACGCGAGTTTCACGATAAATCCGCCGGTTTTCGCACCATCATCTTTATCACGTTGGGCGCTACGCTGTTCACCATCCTGTCATTCCATTTTCTGGATAATAGCGCCCGCGTGGCCGCCAATATTGTGACCGGCATAGGCTTTCTGGGGGCCGGCGCCATTCTACGCGGGGAAGGCGGCAAAGTCGCCGGCCTGACCACGGCCTCAACCATCTGGCTGGCCGCCGCCCTGGGCATGGGCATTGGCCTTGGCCTGTACACCCTGAGCGGCATTACTGCCGTGATTATCCTGATCGTCCTCTGGCTTTTCCCTTCCTTCGAACACTGGCTGGACAATCTGCGCGATACACACACCTACGAAGTCGTGCTATCGCGCACGTCTCCCCGGCTGGACACGCTGGAAGCCACTTTCCGCTCCTGTGGGGTACGCGTTTTCAAACGGAACGTATGGAAACTGGAAACCCGCGTGGTGTGCACCCTGTACACAGTTGGCAGGAAACGTTGCCATCAACAACTCATCCCCCTGCTCCTGGCAGATACCGAGATTCTGGAGTTCCGTTACTGACGGAGGTTGCTGTGGATCATCTGGAGAATAACACCATTATCCAAATTGGCATTGTCGTCCGCGATGTCGAAGACGCGGCGACCCGGTACGCTCAGATTTTTGGCGTTCCCAAGCCGCAAATCGTCGCGATCGCGGCCGATTCGTTCGCCAACACCCATTATCGCGGCCAGCCTTCGAACGCCTGGGGCAAAGCGGCCTTTTTCGACATGGGCGCGGTACAACTTGAACTCATTGAGCCGGTCGGCGCGCCCAGTACCTGGGAGGAGTTCCTGCGCCTCCACGGCGAAGGGATTCACCATATTGCTGTGCGCGTTGAGCAGCTGGAAGAGGCCCAAGCCTTCCTCGCCGCGCGTGGAATGCCGGTGGTCCAGTCCGGAGGCTGGGACGGTGGACGTTATGCCTATATAGATAGCGTGAAGCAGCTGGGCGCCATGCTGGAATTGCTGAAGTTCGATCGCGAAACGTCGCGCCAGTGATCATCACGCCCCATCACCACAGGCGCATCTGAGCCGGCGCTTCGAGCGGATCGCTCGTCAGTTCACGCAGGAAATCCGCGCGGCTTAAATCGGGGATAGCGGCCAGGCGTCGCAGGGTACGGAACTTAAGGACACGCCAGCCCCGGTTCCATAAAGCCGCGAGCGCGGGATCGCGCCGCAGTTTATAGCTCAACAGACCGGCGCGCCCCCCAGGCAGAACCAGCAGGCTGTGTTCTGGAGGATAACGGTTCTGACGCAAAATTCTACCCACTACGGCGGAGGCGAGCAGGTAGAAGACAAAAGCCGGCTTTCCCTCCTCACTCCAGAGAATTAACCGTCCCGGCTCGCCGGTCACAGACGCCACAAACCCCAACCGCTGACCGAGGGCCTGTAGCATTTTGTTGACCGCCTCCAGGTCCGCGCGGCGCGCCGCGGCCTTGTCTTCCGAACGCAGGGCCCAGCGTCCATTGATTTCCATCGCGTAGGAAACCAACACCTGCTGCATCAGGCCCAGGGAAGGAGTCAAAAGGCCAGGCAGTTCTGCATTGACCGCCGTCTCAAGTTCGCCAGCCGAGGCCGAAGGGTGCTTCTGGAGATAGCGCACCAGAGCCATTTCCACGCGGTCGGGCAAAGGGATTGTATCTTGCGCCCATTCCTCCAGCCCCCACAGCCCGCTTTCCAGGCTTTTTGCCTCACTGTAGTGAACAAACGCGCCAGACTGTAAGGCGCTCTGCAGCGGCGTATGAATCCTGGAGAGGTCTTCCTGACCATAAGCCAGAGAGCCTTCCACAGCCATTGCCTGCAACGCCGCGGCGTGCAGGTGCAAATAGGTGGTCGGCTCACCGCGTGCATTCAGGTAATCTTGCAAGGCCTGGCGGATCATTTCCACCGCAGGACGATTGAGCGGTACATGCTCATAGGGGCGCTTGCGACAGAACAGTTGCACCGGGTCATGAGGGGTACGCAACGCCAGACCATTCAGATCGAAGCCGGCGCTCTCCAAAGCCACCAGCGTGGCGCTCAGGTAGGCAGGTTCCGGTTCCGCCACGAAGGCAAACAGCGGCGCATCCAGCGGCAGGGACTGCGCCAGGACACGGAAAGCCGCCGTCAGGGCCTCGGTATGCCAGTCCCAATCGTAACGCTGACGCCGCAACACAGCCTTGAAGGCGCTCACTGCAGAACGCCCCCATAGCCAGCCGGCCCATAACGCCGAGAGCGTCCAGAGAGCCTGATTGGGACGCGGGATCGCGGTCACGACAGCGCGAATGGGAAGGCCGGGCAGGCGCGCGGCGAGGTCGCGCAATGCGCCTTCGAACAGGCAAATGCCGCCAGGCGGCGCCGGGCGCGGCCAGTTGACCAGCGGCACCGCCGTTTGCGTCGTAGCCAGGGCCTCCGCGCCGCGCTCCAGCGCCAGCCAGAGGTTGTGTTCCAGAAAGCGCGCCGGAACCGTCATTTGTTTTGGGCGAGGGCGGTCTTCCGGATACGCCCACAAATTGCTGGCGACATCACAGGCAAAGAGCACCAGCGCGGTCAGGCAACGCCGTCGTTCCGGGGTGAGCGAAAGGCTATCCAGTTTGTTGATGATGGTGATGAGCGCATACAGGGCACGCGGCAGGTAGCAGTTCAAAGCGGCTTCCACATAGGGGCGATCCGGATCGTCCAGCGCCGCGACGCGTTCCAGCGCGCGAGCGCGATGGAGAGCCGTCGTCGCTGCCAGAATCGCCGCATGACGGCGGTCGCTTTCCGTGGTCGGAAATTCGCCCTCCTCCCCACAGGGACAGCGGTACATGCACGCCACGGGGGCCTCGCGGCCCTGCTCCCAGACGAAGGCTGTGGCAGGGATTTCGCGATGACAGCGTCGGCATTCGGTCTGGTAGAGCGACTGGAGGTGATTTTCCAGCCGTTCATCCCCCTTGCGCGCGGCGCCAAGCTCAGCCAGCGCGGCCTGAAACTCCTGACGCGTGGGCGCAGCCGCGCTCAATTCGAGCAGGAAACGCGCGACCGGATTGTTGACCGTTGCCAGGACGCGCCAGCCAGCCCGGGCCGCCTCTACAGGTAAATGTGGCGCGCTGCCAAATGGATCGAGCACCCAGCCCGCCGGTTGTTCCCCAGCCGACAGGACATGCTGCAACGCCGCCCGCGCCATGCCCTCCGGCAGCGGGGGAAGGAAACGCACCAGCGGACCGCTGGTCGGCGCCGCCCCCTCACCCCGAAGGTAAGCAATTTCTTCCATACCTCAAGTCCCCTGCATACCCCAGAGAACACGGAAGACACGGATAAGTCCACTGCAAAATCGAACCGCCAGGGCACAAAGACGCCAGGCAAGATGAAGGAAACCTTCGTGGTGAATCTTCAAGATTTTGTAACTACCTCGACAATGTCATATTTCGGCATCGTTGTCATTGCGAGGGCGTTCTCTGCCCGAAGCAATCCCCTGGTAATTGGGAGACTGCTTACCTTGAGACTCGCAAAGAGATTGCTTCGGCGGCTATCGCCGCCTCGCAATGACAAGGGACAGATAATCTAACATTGTCGAGATAGTTCCAAGATTTTTGCAGTGCCGTCACGGATGGCATAGAGAATTCTCGACTTACCTGCCAGCTCAGGTAGCGTTGATTGTTGAGCGCAGGAACCATCCACGAGCAGGTCGCGCATCCAAAAACAGAAG
This sequence comes from Anaerolineales bacterium, assembly GCA_034436275.1. Taxonomy (GTDB): domain Bacteria; phylum Chloroflexota; class Anaerolineae; order Anaerolineales; family Villigracilaceae; genus DAOTVX01. The sequence continues at coordinate 11,058 of DAOTVX010000038.1, forward strand.
CCGGCGCGGGATCGGGCAGGATGGCCTTATCCCTGTTCCACCGCGCTAGGGGCTGAGAATGCAAACCTCATCGGGCGCCAGATGAAGTTTACCGGCCTTGAACGAGGCAGTCGAGGCGGCATGGCTCGAAAACAATATCTGCCAGGTGGTCGCCGGCAACAGATGGGAGTTCACCGAAAGATCGAGCGGTCGAGAGGAAAAATTCAGGCCGATGAGCAGCGTTTGCTCGCCGTAAGTGCGCAGGTAGGCCAGACCGGGCTGGCGCGCCTCACTGACGAGGTGAAAATCGCCACGCCGCAGCGCTACTTTCTCCCGGCGCAGGGCAATCAGGCGCCTGGTAAAAGTCAGCAATGAATCCTCGTCCTCGCGTTGCGCCAGGACATTCCGCTGCCGGTAATTCGGGTGAACAGGCAACCAGGGCCGGGACGTAGAAAAGCCAGCGTAGGGGCGGTCATCCCATTGCATGGGCGAGCGGCAGCCATCGCGCCCTTTGTAGAACGGCCAGTAACGTCGGCCGGGTGGGTCCAAAATCTCACTGCGCCGTAAGTGGATATCGCGCATGCCGATTTCCTCGCCATAGTACAGAAACGGCGTACCGCGCAGCGTGAGCAGCAAGCCGAGAACCACTTTGGCCCGCGCGTCGTCCTCGCCTCGGGCATAACGCGTGGCGCTGCGCGGCAAGTCGTGGTTACTGAGTACGTACGTGGGCCAGACACGATCGCCGACGGCAGTTTCCCAACGCTGAATGGCGCGCAGGAAGCGATCGGCGCGGAAGGGACAGGCAGTAAACTCGAAGTTGAACGCCGCATGAAGTTTGTCCGCGCCGCAATACGAGGCAGCCTTCTCCGGCGTCGCCAGGAACGTTTCCCCGACCGCATACCGTTCCGGGTATGAATCGAGCAGGGCGCGCAGTTCTCGCAGCAACGGGAACATCTCGGGCTGATCGCAGTCGTACGTATGTTGCTGGCGGTCAAAACCGCGCAGCCCCCAGCGGGGCGGATTGTCACGGTACGCTGCATCCTTAAAGTAAACATTGAAAACATCCAGACGGAAGCCATCCACGCCACGTTCCAGCCAAAAGCGGAAGACATCGAACATGGCCTGACGCACCGCCGGGTTGCGCCAGTTTACATCGGGCTGCTCTGGCAGGAACATGTGGTAATAGTATTGCCCCCGTTCCGGGACGTAAGTCCAGGCACGACCGCCAAAACAGGATTGCCAGTTGTTGGGCGGCCTGCCTACCCCTCGATCACCTTCAGGACGCGGGTCTTTCCAGAGATACCAGTCCTGTTTGGGGTTATCGCGCGAACGGCGCGATTCTTGAAACCAGGGATGTTGATCGGAAGTATGATTGAGGACCATGTCCAGAATAACGCGGATTCCCCGTTGATGCGCTTCCCGAACGAGCACATCAAAGTCCGCCAGACTGCCGAAACGGGGATCAACATCGCCATAATCGCTGACGTCGTAGCCGAAATCCTTATCCGGCGAGGGGTAAATTGGCGAAAGCCAGATGGCGTCCACGCCGAGTTCGGCCAGATAGTCCAGGCGAGCCGTAATGCCGGCCAAATCTCCCAGGCCATCGCCATTGCTATCGGCAAAGGAGCGCGGGTAAATCTGGTAGATGATACCGTCGCGCCACCACAGGAAATCGTTCATCGCGGCCTCCAGTTGTGTATGTCATGGCGAGGAACGTTCTTTGCGACAAAGCACTCTCCAGGCAAGTCAATTTAGCCTGACAAAATGGGAGATTGCTTCGCCGAAAAACGGCTCGCCATGACATGGCTGAGTAGTTACGCAAGATGAGTATTTGCCATCAAAATTATTGTACCAGAATCGGAACGTCCCGAAGGTTTTTCCCAGGCGACAGGGTCAATATCCCTTCAGGCAGGCTGGTCCACGTGACGGCGCGGCGGCAAGATGGCCGGCACAAAGCGGGCAAAGAGCAGCGCGGCGCTGAAGCGTCCAATCGCCGAACACAGGAAAACCGCCTTATACCCCCACACAGTCACGATCCATGAGCCGAGGGCGGCGCCGCCGGCCAGCGAGAGAGTCACCATCATCTGGTAGAACGCCGAGTAGCGCGCCCGTCGCGAGGAAGGCGTCAGCGTCAGCAACAGGTTGAAGGAAACCAGATTGAAGGCGCCCCACAGAGCACCGCTGAAGATGTTCAGCGCCACCACATGCCAGAAACGCGTGATGAAAATCCAGGCCGCCGGCAAGGCAGGAATGAACAACATGCTGATCAACTGCACCCGGCGCGGCCCCCAACGATCCGAAAGCGCCCCCACCCGAGGCTGGACCAGCAAGCCAGCAATATTGGAGACAATTGTCGCAGCGCCGACCATGACCGCGCTGAAATGTAACCCTTCGACCATGTACACGCTAAAGAACGGGCCGGCAATGTTTAGCGATAGATTCCACAACCCCATGACCAGACTGAGCGCCAGGAAGGCCGGTCGTGACCAGATATCTTTCAGCATCGTAACCACAGAAAATGGCGTTGCCTCCGGTTCTCTGGCCCTGACGCCATCTTCCGGATCGCGCAGATGCCAGAAGCAATAGGTGGAGATCAGCCCCAGGAAAAACGCCAGCCCCAGCGCGAGTTGATAACCTGTAGGAACAGGGAGGCGGGTAATGAGTTCACCCATCAGGTAAACGAGGGTAATGCCGGCAACGCCCATGGCAAAGTTGCGCGCGCCGAAGTAACGGCCGCGCCCCTCCAGCGGCACGACAGCCCCGGTCAGCGACATCCAGGCCGGATAGCCCAGATTCCCAAAGGCATCCCGCAAGACGGCCAACGCCATGCCGGCAAAAATGAGCGCCTGTCCCTGCAGCATCAGGGGAAGACAGGCCAGCAAGAGCACCATGAATCTCCCCAGAATTCCGCCAAACAGGATGGTAAGTTCCTGGCGGTGTCCCACTCTTTCCACCAGGAAAGCCGCCGGCAAGAGGAGGATCGCCGCACTCAGGCTGGAAAATGAACTCGTCAGACCAATCTGAGCGCGCGTTGCTCCCAACGCCAGGAGATAAAGGGACAGGTAGGTAACAATGATATTGTCGCTGGCCGCCGCAAAGAGACCATCGAAGAAAAACCAGGTGAGGTTGCGTTTAACCGCCTGGGGCAATGGTAACGCCCACTCTCCTCCCCAGGTAAAGCGCCGCGCCGCGCGCCGCGCGCGTACGATCAGTAGCGAAAAGTGCGACATAGTCAGATGCGCTCGAGACGGGATAGAGTCATTATGAAAAGAATGGCGCGATGTTGCCCGCTCTCGGCTGGCAAACAGGCAGAACGAATCTGTTCCACGACGTCACTTACCTGATCATCCTCTACGCCCACCAGCAGGGTTACGTTCCCGCGCCGCAGGAACCCCCCGGTGCTGGCCAGGCGCGTGACACGATACCCACGCGCGACCAGCGCATGAACAACCTCGTCGCCGTCTATATCCCGAACAATTGCGCAAATTAATTTCATGGCGCTCCTGACAGCGCCGCCTCCACGCATGAATTGGGCGGCAAAGAAAAACCATCGCGCACAATGCTCTTGCAAGGTAACACAGGGGAAATGTTTTGTCAAGCCATTTTTCACGGAGATTGTCTCGCCGCCTCAGCATCGGTTGACAATCTGCCGCGCCATTGATACAATCAGCCCGATTGTGCAATTTTGTGCAATCCGTCGGGAAGACAAAAGCCAGAGCCAGACGGTGCCTTAATACTCTCTTCACCGAGGAGGAACTCCATGAAAGTCCTGATTTGCGATAAAACGGAAGCCGAGGCGATCGAGAAAATGCGCGCCGCCGGTTTGACGGTGGATGTGCGCGATGATATCACGCCGGAAGAATTGCCTGCCGTGCTGCCCAATTATGATGGGTGCGTTGTCCGTTCCAGGACCAAGATTCGTCAGCCATTGATTGATCAGTGCCCGAATCTGAAAGTCATTGTGCGCGGCGGCGTAGGACTGGATAACATTGACGCCGACTACGCGCGCGCAAAGGGCATTACCGTGTTGAATACGCCACGCGCCTCCTCCGCCTCGGTCGCCGAACTGGCCATCGGCTTCATGTTCGCCCTGGCGCGTTCCCTGTATCAGGCTACGGCAACCATGAAGGCCGAAAAATGGGAGAAAAAGCGTTTCGAGGGCGAAGAACTGGGAGGAAAGACACTCGGTCTCATTGGCGTTGGCAATATCGGGCGCGAGGTCGCGCGTCGCGCCGCGGCTCTGGGCATGACCGTGATTGCCTGTGACCCCTACGTATCCCCGCAGGACGTCCCCGAAGTCCGACTGGTGTCTCTGAACGAATTGCTGGAGCGTTCCGATTACATCAGCCTGCACCTGCCCAAAACCGCCGAAACGACGAACATGATTGGCGCAGAACAGTTTGCCAGGATGAAAGACGGCGTGCGCCTGATCAACTGCGCGCGCGGCGGCATCGTGGACGAGAACGCCCTCTACGATGCGCTGGTCAGCGGGAAAGTGGCCGGCGCCGCCCTGGACGTGTTTGCCGAAGAGCCGCCTTCCGACTGGAGACTGGTTAAACTGGACAACGTGATCTGCTCGCCGCACATTGGCGCCTCCACCAAAGAGGCCCAGCAACGCGTCGGCGCCGAGGTAGCCGAGAAACTGATAGAATTTGCCCGTGCGCACGGGCTATGCTAATCCCTGCTGTGCCACGCACCCCCTGCGTGGCACAATTTTGTCTGCGATGAAAACGTACCCTGCTCTTGGCGTTCAAATTCCACAAGTCTATCTGCCCAAAAACGGGATTGACCTGACCAAATGGTCCGTGATCGCCTGCGACCAGTTCACCTCGCAACCGGAGTACTGGCAGGAAGTGGAAAGGCTGGTCAATGGCAACCCCTCTACCCTGCACTTAATTCTGCCGGAAGCCTACCTGGGAAGGGCGGATCAACAGATGCGCATTCAGCGCATCCACGCCACCATGCGCGCTTACCTCGACCAGGGCCTGCTCGAACCGCACGAAGGGCTGATTTACGTTGAACGCACCGCCCTGGGCCGCACCCGTCATGGCATCATGCTCAGCCTCGATCTGGAACAGTACGAGTTCCGGCCCGGCTCATCGGCTTTGATTCGGGCTACAGAGGAAACGATTGTCGAACGCCTGCACCCGCGCGTGCAGGTACGTGAAGGCGCGCTGTTGGAACTGCCTCATATCCTGGTCTTGATTGACGATCCCCAAAAGATGGTCATTGAATCCCTGACTGCCCGGCGTGATACCCTGCCCAGGCTCTACGATTTTGACCTCATGTTGGGCAGCGGTCATCTGAGCGGTTACGCTGTGCCCGAAGCCTTGACCGAGCAGGTCATCGCCGCCTTACAACATCTTGCCCGCCCGCAAGATTTTCTGGCCAAATACAACTTTCCTCCCTCCGCGCAGGAAGCTGTCCTGCTCTTCGCCGTCGGCGATGGCAATCACTCCCTGGCCACCGCCAAGGCGGTTTGGGAAAAAATCAAATCCCGGGCAGGCATGAATCATCCGGCGCGCTATGCGCTCGTAGAAGTGGAAAACCTGCATGATGACGGCCTGGTGTTCGAGCCTATCCATCGCGTGCTCTTTGACGTGAAAGGGGATGTTCTGGCAGCGCTGCCGGCGTACTTTGGAAGTTCCTGCACCTGTACCTCCATCTCCAGCGCGGACGAGATGGCCTCGCTGGTAGAGACGGCCTCGCCAGCCAGACAACGCTTCGGCCTGATTCAAGGGGGGCGCTGTCACCTCATTGAAATCGAGGCCCCCGCCTCTCATCTGGCAGTCGGCAGTCTGCAAAACTTTCTGGACGATTTTCTGGCACGCGGCGGAGCGGCGAAAATAGACTATGTACACGGCGCCGAGGTGGTCATGCGCTTTGGCGACTCTCCGACGAACGCCGCCTTTTACCTGCCGGCGCTGGAGAAATCCGAACTGTTTAAGACCGTGATTCTCGATGGCCTCCTGCCGCGCAAGGCATTTTCCATGGGCGAGGCTGTCGAAAAACGCTTCTACATGGAAGCACGCCGCATCGCCTGAAGCAATCCCTGACCCACAAGACCAACGGCAGATTCGCCAGATAAGGGAACGCCAGAAAGACACCTGCCTGCTGTAACGATGGCGCGGCGCTTCACGCTGGCATGGCGCGCAAGGGGAAATGCACCTGCGCAACCCCGGACCAACCTGGTTGATTCTCCAGAGAATAGGGGATTCACGGTAAAATAAGCATAGAGGAGGTCGCTGTGGAGACAATAACCGCTGTCCGGCCATCGCCAATCGCCGGGACATGGTATGAGGGCAATCCTGATGCCCTGGCCCGGCAGGTGGATGGATATCTCAAGGAAGCGCAGATTCCGCCGCTGGAGGGCGAGGTAATTGCGGTCATTGCGCCACATGCCGGTCACATTTATTCGGGCGCGGTGGCCGGGTATGCTTTCGCTACCGTGCTTGGACGCACCTTCGATCTGGTAGCCATCGTCTCGCCCATGCACCACCCTTACAACGCGCCGTTGCTGACCACGGCTCATCAGGCCTATGCCACCCCACTGGGCCAGGTCAGGGTGGACAAAAAGGCTGTGGAGCGCCTTTCGGCACGCCTGGAAGCGACCCTGGGCTATGGCCTTACCCCGATTGCCTACGACCGCGAACATTCGCTGGAGATCGAACTGCCCTTCCTGCAACGCGCCCTCCACGGCGAGTTCCGCCTGCTGCCGGTGATGGTGCGGGCACAGGCGCCCGCCATCGCGCGCGCCCTCGGCGAGGCGCTGGCCGAAACGCTCCGCGAACACAACGCCTTGCTCGTCGCCAGCACCGACCTCTCTCACTTCTACCCGCAGGCGGAAGCAGTACAATACGATACCGAGATGCTGCGCTGCGTGGAATCCTTTGACCCCGAAGCCGTCTTTCGCGCCGAACTGGAAGAGCGAGGGTTCGCCTGTGGTCTGGGCGCGTTGATGACCGTATTGTCGGCGGGACGCGCCCTCGGCGGTAGCAGCGTAAAAATCCTGCGCCATGCCACCTCGGGCGACGTTACCGGCGACTATTCTTCCGTTGTTGGCTACGGCGCAGCAGTAATCTTGAAGAAGTGACCTATGACTCAATTGCGCATCACCGACGATCTGGACGCCTTGCTGGGTGTCTTGCCCGAAGACATTGTCGCCGCCGTCCATCGGGCTAACGATTACGACAATCTTCTGGAAATTATCCTCGATCTGGGGCGCGTCCCCACCGCGCGCTTTGTGGACCGCGAGGTCGTGCTGCGCGACAGCGAAGTGACGCGCGCCGAAATTGATTACGTGGACGCGCGTGTCGGCGAATTCGACGCCGATAATCGCGCCGGGATTGAGCGCACCCTACACCGTATCTCTGCCATCCGCAACCGACGCGGGCATATCGTTGGCCTGACCCTGCGCGTCGGGCGCGCCGTGTATGGGACAGTGGACATCATCCAGGACATTATCGAATCCGGCAAGTCTGTGCTGATTCTTGGCCGTCCCGGCGTAGGCAAGACCACCCTGCTGCGCGAGGCGGCGCGTATCCTGGCCGAAACCAAGCGCGTCATCATCGTGGATACCTCCAACGAAATTGGCGGCGATGGCGATGTGCCGCATCCGGCCGTCGGCAAGGCGCGGCGAATGCAGGTACGCGAGCCAATGTTGCAGCATGAAGTCATGATTGAAGCCGTGGAAAACCATAACCCGGAAGTCATCGTCATTGACGAAATCGGTCGCGAACTGGAAGCCCTCGCCGCGCGCACAATCGCCGAACGCGGCGTACAACTCATCGGCACCGCGCACGGCAACACCCTCGATAACCTGCTCCTCAATCCAACCCTTTCCGACCTTGTCGGAGGCATAGAGGCCGTGACTCTTTCCGACGAAGAGGCCCGCCGGCGCGGGACACAAAAAACAGTGCTCGAACGCCGCGCTCCGCCAACCTTCGACGTGCTGGTAGAAATTCAGCAACGCGACCGTTTCGCGATTCACATGGACATCGCTCAAGCCGTGGATGCGTTGCTACGCGGCTACCCTCTCCCACCGGAGATTCGCTGGCGGGATTCTGAGGGCCAGATTCATGTTGAGAAAGCCCTGCCGGCCGGAAGTCCGCGTCCCGACTCCGAGTTCCGTATCGAGAGCAGCGGTCGCCTGCGGCGTGGCGGACGCGAGGAGACGGCGGCTCTCCCCTTCTCCATCGCTCGCGCAACCACAGAAAGTCAGTCCGCCGCGTCAACGACCGCTTCCTTGCGACCAGTGCGCATCCATCCCTACGGTGTGGCGCGTGACCGCCTGATGCAGGCCGCCAAACGCCTGGGAGTACCGGCTATGGTGGTCAAAGATTTGTCGGAAGCCGATGTGCTCGTCACCCTGCGCTCGTATTATCGCGATCGGCAACAAATCGTGACTCTGGCCGAACATCGCGGCCTGCCCATCTACGTCCTGCGCGCCAATACCGTCAATCAGATGGAACAGTTCTTGATTGATCTGTTCAACCTGGCAGAAATCACCCCGCCGCCCGATGAGATGGAGCGCATTCGTACCCAGACCGAGGCCGCCATCGCGGCCGTCTTGAACGGCGAACGTTGGGTGGACCTGCCACCCGGCCCGGCGGCGGTACGGCGCATGCAACACGAGATGGCGCGCGCCGCCGACCTCGTCAGCCATTCCTACGGCAAGGAGCCGCGGCGACACGTGCGCATTTTCCGCGAATAACGGCACGGCTGACAACAAAAAAAGGAGATCACCATGCAGTACCGGGAACTGGGACGTACAGGCTGGCAAGTGTCAACGGTGAGTTTTGGAGCCTGGGCAATTGGAGGCAGCTGGGGGCCGGTCGAGGATGCCGAATCCTGGGCCGCACTGGAGCGAGCGGTCGAACTGGGAGTAAATTTCTTTGACACGGCTGACGTGTACGGCGATGGACGCAGCGAACGCCTCCTGGGGCGTTTGCGCCGCGCCTATCCTCACATTTACATCGCCACCAAAGCCGGGCGACGCCTGAATCCTCATCTTGCGGAAGGCTACAATCGCGCCAATCTCACGGCTTTTGTAGAACGCAGCTTGCAGAATCTCGGCGTGGAAGCCATTGACCTGCTCCAGTTACACTGTCCACCGACGCCGGTGTATTATATGCCCGAAGTCTTCGGCATCCTGGACGATCTGGTCCAGACAGGCAAGGTACGTTACTATGGCGTGAGCGTGGAAAAGGTCGAAGAAGCCCTCAAAGCCATTGAATATCCCAACGTGCAGAGCGTGCAAATCATCTTCAATATGTTCCGTCACCGGCCGGCCGGGTTGCTCTTCGAGCAGGTTAAGCAACGCCGCGTTGGCATTCTGGCGCGAGTGCCGCTGGCATCAGGCTTGCTGACCGGCAAACTGCGCCCGGATTCGTCCTTTGCCCCCGACGACCACCGCGCCTTCAACCGCTACGGCGAAGCGTTCGATCAGGGGGAAACCTTTGCAGGCGTGGACTACGAAACCGGCTTGCAGGCCGTAGAAGCCTTGAAGGCCATTTGTCCGCCGGGAATGAGCATGACGCAATTTGCTTTGCGCTGGATTCTGATGTTCGAGGCAGTAACCTGCGCTATTCCCGGCGCCAAGCGACCGGCTCAGGTAGAGGAGAACAGCGCCGCCGCCGACCTGCCGCCGCTCCCCGCCTCAACAATGGAACAGGTGCGCGCGATATACGACCGTTATCTCCGCCCACAGGTCCATCACCGCTGGTAATTTCCCCCAGGAGTGATACACTACCACCCTGCAAAAAAGAGGTTGAATCCACAACCCGTTATGATCACAAACGTAGATAGATAAATGTCCACGCAAAAGTTGTAGCAGGAATGTTGCTCTGTTGCAAACATTCTCAAAGCATGTCACGGCGAGCGAAGCGAAGCAGTCTCCCGGCAGGCAAGCGGATTGCTTCGCCGCCCAGGCGGCTCGCAATGACATCATCGCAGCAGAACATATGAAAACTTGCAAAATCATAGGGTTTTCGTATTGCGTGCAATAACTTTTGAAGGCACGCCGTAGATAATTCTGACTCGACTGCCAAAAGGCCCTGTTACCATCCCGTACCCAGAACACGCGCCGTAACCTTCGGCGCGGGAACTTTGTGCTCCCAGCATTTTGCGCGCGGCCCTCTGGCAGTGGACTCAACCTTAATAAAACCCTGACCTCTGGAGGCGACGATGATCAGTTTACCTGCGCTCGGCTGGCTGGTATTGGGGATTGTTGTCCTCATCCTCTTAAGTGGGATTCGCTTCATCCCCAATAACCGCATTGGGATTGTAGAGAAACGCTGGAGCCTGTTCCACGGCTCGATTAAGAGCGGGCTGATTGCTTTGCACGGCGAGGCAGGCTATCAACCGCAGGTTTTGCGCGGTGGATTGCATTACCTGATGCCGATTCAGTACGTCGTGCACCGCATGCCCCTGGTGACCATTGCTCAAGGCAAAATCGGCTACGTATTTGCCCGCGATGGTCGTCCACTGGAACCGGCCCAGGTGCTGGCCTCCAATGTAAAGGCCAACGATTTTCAAGACGTGCGTTCTTTTCTGGAAAATGGTGGGCAGCGCGGCCCGCAGCGGCTCATTTTGCGTGAAGGAACCTACGCCATCAATCTCGTGCAATTCATCGTAATCACAGAGGAGCACGTTTACGGCCTGTCCTTAAGCCGCGAAGAAGCGGCTACCATTTCCAGAATGGCCGCCGTTATTGCCGAACGCGATGGTTTTAAACCTATTGTCATTAAAGACACCGATGATAAAGTCGGAATCGTCACAGTGCACGATGGGCCTTCCCTGCCACAAGGGGAAATCATTGCTCCCATCGTAGGGGATGATCCAACGCAGCCGGAACTCTATCACAACAACTTTCAGGATGCAGATAAATTCCTGGCCGCCGGTGGACGTCGCGGACGCCAGTTACAGGTGCTGGTAGAAGGCACGTACTACATCAACCGCCTGTTTGCCACTGTGGAAATGATCCCCAAGACGGTCATTGAGGTCGGGAATGTGGGCGTTGTGGTTTCCTACACAGGCGAAACGGGTGAAGATCTCTCCGGCAAGGAATACCGTCATGGAGAGCTGGTTGAGAAAGGGAAACGCGGCGTCTGGAACGAAGCACTCTTGCCGGGCAAATACGCCTTCAACACCTATGCCGGCAAAGTCATTATCGTGCCAACGACGAATTTCATTTTGAAATGGATCCGGAACGAGACCGGCGCCCATCGTTACGATGAAAACTTGACGGAAGTGTCATTAATTACGAAAGACGCCTTCGAGCCGTCTCTGCCGCTATCGGTAGTCGTTCATATTGATTACCAGAAAGCGCCTCTGGTTATTCAGCGGTTTGGCGACATCAAGAAACTGGTTGAACAAACGCTAGACCCTATGGTAGCCGCTTACTTCAAGAATATTGCCCAAACCCGCACCTTGATTCAACTGCTTCAGGAGCGCAGTGCGATTCAGCAGCAGGCCAGTCTGGAAATGAAGGAGAAATTTGCCCATTACAACCTGGAACTGGAAGAAGTCCTGATCGGAACACCCACCTCCCAGCCCGGCGATACACAAATTGAGACCATCCTCACCCAGTTGCGCGCCAGGCAGGTGGCTACCGAACAGGTCGAAACCTATGCACGCCAGCAGCAGGCCGCGTTGAAGGAACGAGAATTGCGCGAGGCCGAGGCGCGTGCACAAATGCAAAGCCGGCTGACCGAGGCCGAATTGAATATCAGCATTCAGACCAACCAGGGTAAGGCAGAGTATCAACGCTCGGTTCAACAAGCCGCCCAGATACGCGCCCTGGCAGAAGCGGAGGCCGAAAAAGTGGCTCGGGTAGGGATTGCTCAGGCGATGGCAATTGAAGAACAGGTACGCGCCTACGGCGGGCCGCAATTCCAGGTAACGCAGCAGGTGCTTAATCGGTTCGCGGAGGCCATTCAGCAATCCGGCGTGGACGTAGTACCACGGGTAGTCGTCAACGGCGGCGGGAAAGATGGAGAAGCCGTCACAGCCAACATCATGGAAGCCTTATTAACCCTGCTGCTGTCCGAACGGTTCGGGGCCCTTGCGAAAGAGACGCCGCAGAGTCAGCCGTCGCCTGCTGCGGAAACCGTGCGGGAAAAAATCAAGGCCGGTCTGGAGCAATCCAAACCGCAGGAAGACCGCCATGTCGAAAATCAGGCCGGGGAAGCGCAATAACAGGTCACGATCACCGCTCACCAATCCGTGCCTGACCATGCCGGTCCGCTCCGCAAAGTCAACGCCAGGGCAGGCAACCATTGCCGCTCCTGGCTCCCCAGGCCGCGCGTGCAGGTACAGGATTGACTGAAAATTACGCTATGGCTCCTATACGGCGTACGGCTAACCGCTACCTGATCATCGCTGTGCTCATGCTTATCCTGGGAGCGATAGGCTACTGGTTACGCGCCGTTTTCAAGCCCTTGCTTCTGGCCGCGTTGACGGCGTACCTGCTCTACCCGCTGGTACACTTCCTGCACACGCGCTTCAAGATGAAGCGGAAACTGGCCGCCAATCTGGTCTACTTCACCAGTCTGGCGGTGCTGATTGCTCTGCCGGCGACGCTGATCCCGGTCCTGGCCGATGAATTGCAGACCATTATTGACGATTTGCTTCTCATTGTGGATCAAATCGAGGGCCTCCTTGCCCGCCCCTTTGCTCTCTTCGGCGTGACTTTCCACCTCCAGGCACTGGTGCCATCGTTCAAAGAGTCGCTGACAACGTTCCTGACGCCCCTGCCGCAAGACGCCTGGCGGCTTATCGAGGCCACGTCCAAAAACGCCCTCTGGTTCCTGGTAGTCGTGGTCGGCGCCTACTACTTCCTGACCGGCTGGGAGGAGACGCGCGAATGGCTGATCGGTCTGGCGCCGCTGGAGTACCGGCCTGTGATGCGCCGATTATACGGCGAAATTCGCGCCGTCTGGCTGGCCTACCTGCGAGGGCAGTTGACGCTGATGGCTCTCGTCGCAGTGACATTTTCATTGCTCTGGACTATCATTGGCCTGCCCGGCGCCCTGATTCTGGGCCTGGCAGCCGGTCTGTTCAGCATCATCCCCGATGTCGGGCCGTTCCTGGCCACGCTCCTGGCCGTCCTCGTCGCCTTGCTGGAGGGTTCCACCTGGATACCCTGGGATAACCTCTGGTTCGCGGTTCTGGTCGCCGGCCTCTATCTGGTGCTCATCAACATTAAGAATGTCTGGCTCCGCCCCTATATTCTGGGCCGTAGCGTGCACATGCACGAAGGTATCGTGTTCATCGCGATCATTGCCGCCGTGGTGACAACCGGCATTCTGGGAGCATTCCTCGTCGTTCCCGTGCTGGCTTCGGCAGCCGTGCTATGCCGTTACCTCTGGCGGCGTGCGCTGGGCGCATCTCCTTTCCCGGCCGCACAGACCACGCAGCGCGCTGCCGCGCGGGCAAAAAGCAAGAAAACATATCGCACTCTCAGGAGGAAGAAACCATCATGAGCATTACTTTCTCTGTCGTCGCTCCCATTTTTAACGAAGTAGAGAACATTCCTGAACTCTACCGTCGCGTGCGCGAGGTGATGACGGCTACCGGCGAGACGTGGGAACTGGTGCTGGTGGACGACGGTTCCACGGACGGCTCTACCGAACAGATTCGCGCTCTGGCAAAGGAAGATACCCACGTTCGCCCGGTGATCTTTGCCCGTAACTTCGGCCATCAGATTGCCATCACCGCCGGCTGGGACTACGCGCGTGGACAGGCTGTGATCATCATTGACGCGGATTTGCAGGACCCGCCGGAAGTCATCCCGGAGTTGATTGCCCGCTGGCGCGAGGGCTACGAAGTTGTCTATGCCGTGCGCGCGGAGCGCGAAGGCGAAACCTGGTTCAAGAAGGCGACAGCGGCATTGTTTTATCGCCTGATCTACCGCATTACCGATGTCAAGATTCCTGTGGACACCGGCGACTTCCGCCTGATGGATCGTAAGGTGGTGGACGTGCTGAAGACCATGCACGAGCGGCATCGTTTTCCGCGCGGCATGTCGGCCTGGGTAGGCTTTCGTCAGATCGGCGTACCGTACAAGCGCGCGCCGCGCTTTGCCGGCAAAACGAAATACCCCTTCAAGAAAATGTTGAAACTGGCCCTGAACGCGATTACCAGTTTCTCCTATTTTCCCTTGCAACTGGCAACATACCTGGGCTTCCTCTCCGCAGGCATCGCCATTCTTGCCATCCCGCTGGTCATCATCACACGGCTGCTTGGCGCCCAGGCCTTTTTCGGTCAGGCCTCCACGCTCATTGCCGTACTGTTCCTGGGCGGCGTGCAATTAATTTCGCTTGGTGTACTGGGTGAATATATCGGGCGAATCTATGACGAGGTCAAGGGCCGGCCGCTCTATATCGTGCGCGAGGGGCCAGAGGACTGATCACGAGGGCGCTAACGCGGCACGCAAGGCGGACACGAAACGCGCCGCGTGCGCAACCGGCGTTTCACTCTGCCGCACGACTTCGATCAGCGCCGAACCGACGATGACGCCATCGGCCAGCCTCCCTACCTGGCGCGCCTGCTCTGGCGTGGCAATGCCAAAACCGACCGCCAGCGGTTTATCGGTGACAGCCCGGGCGCGCTCCACAAAGGCGCTCAAATCGGGCGGCAGCGTCTGCCGCGCACCGGTTACGCCCGTCAGGGATACCAGATACAGGAAACCGGTCGTACGTTCCCCAAGCCGCTTCAGACGGTCAGGCGGCGTGTTGGGCGAGGCCAGAAACACCAGCGCCAGACCGCTGTTCCGGCAAAGCATTTCTGCCTCCGCCGCCTCTTCCAGCGGTAAATCGGGCAGAATCAGCCCATCTGCCCCCGCCTGCGCCGCATCGCGAACAAACCGTCCCAGGCCATAGGCCAGCGCCGGGTTGAGGTATCCCATAAGCACGAGGGGCTGGGTCAGGCCACGCTGACGCAAGACGGCAGTCATTTCCAGGGCGCGCTCCACGCACATCCCCTGCTCCAATGCAACCTGCGTGGAATGTTGTATCGTAGGGCCATCGGCCAGAGGATCCGAGAATGGGATACCCAGTTCCAGCAAATCCGCGCCGGCCTGAGCAATCGCCATGATAATTTCCAGAGACAGGGAAGGATCGGGATAACCCAGGGTAAAGTAAGGCATCAGGGCCGCGCGACGCTGCGCGCGACAGGTTCGAAACAGGGTAGCCATGCGCTCAATGCCTGTCATGTTGCCCTCGCAAGAGAAGGGGTGGGATTTTCCATCAACAGAGCTTTCGTTACCGTATCCAGGTCTTTATCGCCGCGACCGGAAAGATTGACGAGGATAATCGTCTCCGGCGACAGAGCGGGTGCCAGTCGAATCGCCTCGGCCACCGCGTGCGCCGATTCAAGCGCCGGCAGGATTCCCTCCGTACGCGCCAGCATTTGAAAGGCGTCGAGTGCCTGCGCATCCGTCGCCCAGGTGTATTCAGCGCGGCCCACCGCGCGCAGGTAGGCATGTTCCGGCCCTACCGCCGCGTAGTCTAAACCGGCAGAAATCGAGTGCGTCTCGGCAATCTGTCCGTCCTCCGTTTGCAAAACAAAGGTGTACGTGCCATGCAGGACGCCAGGCCGCCCCAACTGCGTATCCGCGAAGCGGGCCGCATGACGTCCACTTTCGATCCCTTCGCCGCCGGCCTCCACCCCTATCAGGCGCACAGCGGCATCGTTCAGAAAGGCAGTAAACAGACCAATGGCGTTCGAGCCGCCTCCCACACAGGCCACACAGACATCTGGCAAACGTCCGGCCTGTTCCAGAATCTGGGCCCGCGCCTCATCGCCGATGACCCGCTGGAAGTCGCGCACGATGGTCGGGTATGGATGTGGCCCTAACGCCGAACCGAGCAGGTAGTACGTATCGCGCACATTCGTCACCCAATCGCGAATCGCCTCGTTGATAGCATCCTTCAGGGTGCGACTGCCGCTCTCAACCGGCCGCACTTCAGCCCCAAGCAAACGCATACGCAGCACGTTCGGCTGCTGGCGGGCCATATCCACGGCGCCCATATACACCACACACTCCAGGCCCAGCAGGGCCGCGGCGGTCGCGGTAGCAACACCATGCTGACCGGCACCAGTCTCGGCAATGATACGCCGTTTGCCCATGCGTTTGGCCAGCAGAGCCTGTCCCAACGCGTTGTTGATTTTATGGGCGCCGGTATGCGCCAGGTCCTCACGCTTCAGGTAGATTTGCGCTCCGCCCAGCGACTGGCTCAAGCGGCGAGCATGGAACAGCGGCGTTGGCCGCCCGGCGTATTTCTCCAGCAAGTCTTGCAACTCACTTTGAAAGATTGAATCGCGCCGCGCCGCCTCGTAAGCGGCCTCCAGCTCAGCAACTGCCGGCATCAAGACTTCAGGGATAAACTGTCCTCCAAAAGGGCCAAATTTTGCGTTCATGGTTCCTTCTCCCAGGCCAGAGTTTCCAGGGCGGCGCGTGCCTGTTGCACGAACGCCTGCATTTTACACCGATCTTTCCGCCCCGGTTCCGCTTCCACGCCTGACGCCACATCCACACCCCATGGGCGGACCTGCTGCACGGCCGCGGCAACGTTTTCCGGCGTCAGGCCGCCGGCCAGCAAAATCGGCATCCAGCGCGCCACGCTGCGCGCCAGCGCCCAATCCGCCTGTTGACCGGTGCCGCCGTACTGTCCGCGCACCGCCGCATCCAGCAGGTAAGCCGGCGGCGCAGGACGGGGAGGATAGTGTAACAGCGCGGCCTGGAGATCGCGACCATTGGCCAGGCGCAGGGCCTTGAAGGCGCGCCCCCCAAGCGCCTGTATCGCCTCCGGCGTCTCATCCCCAGACAGTTGCGCCAGATGCAACCCACAGGTATCCAGAAGCGCCGCAATCTCTGTGGCCGGCGTATTGACAAAGACCCCAACGAGCGTGACGCCAGGCGCCTGTTCGGACACATGACGAGAGATTTGGGCACAGACCTGCGGCGTCACATAGCGCGGGCTTTTGGGGTAGAAATTGAATCCCAGCATATCCGCCCCGGCTTCCACCGCCGCCAGCGCATCCTCGAGCGTCGTCAGGCCACAGATTTTCACCACGATCATCGTTTCACCTTACTTCCCGCAGAACTCTTTCACCTTTTCCGCCACATCCCTGGCCGTAACCAGCGCCTCGCCTACCAGAATGGCATCCACACCGGCCTCGGCCAGGGCACGCGCCTCGCGCGCCCCGTGAATACCGCTCTCGGCCACCACGCAGACGGAAGCGGGAATGTACGGGCGCAGACGAAAGGTTGTTTCCAGATTGACGGAAAAATCGCGCAGGTCGCGGTTGTTAATGCCGATCAACACCGGGGCACACTCCAGGGCACGCGGCAGCTCGTCCAGGCGGTGTACTTCAACCAGCGGCGTCATGCCCAACTGCCGCGCCAGCGCATGCAGGCGAAGCAGGGTAGGCTGGTCCAGGCCGGCGACGATGAGGAGCACCGCGTCGGCGCCTGCGGCGCGCGCCTCATACACCTGATACTCATCACAGAGAAAATCTTTGCGCAGCAACGGCAGGCGCGGGACGAGAGCGGCAATCTGGCTCAGAAAATCGAGATGTCCCTGAAAGTACCGCTCATCGGTCAGGACGCTGATGGCGGCGGCGCCATTCGCCGTGTACAGGCGCGCCAGCTGCAGCGGGTCGAAATCCGGGCAGAGCACGCCCCTGGAGGGCGAGGCCTTTTTGACTTCAGCGATGAGCGCCGGCAGGGTATCGCTTCGTCCGGAACGCAAGGCGCCGATGAAATCGAGCGCAGGAGGAGCGACCTCGGCGGCGCGTTGCACGGCTGCCAGCGGCCTGACCTGCCTGCGCCCGGCTACTTCCCTGCGCTTATGGGCAAAAATCTCATCCAGAATGCTCATTTTCGGCTTTGCGCTTCACGCCTGTCTGGCATTCACTTCGGCAAATTTCTGACTCTGCGCAACCAGCGCCTCCAGTCTGGCCAGGGCCGCGCCGCTATCCAGCGCCTGGCGCGCCTCCTCCAGAGCCGCCGTCAGGTCGCCGCTTTCTGCCGCCAGCGCCGCTGCCGCGTTCAGCAAAACCACATCCCGGCGCGGTGAGCGGTCCTCACCGCTGAGAATCGCCCGCAGGGCAGCAGCATTCTCCTCAGGCGTTCCGCCGCGCAGATCATCCAGACTGACGGGGCGCAATCCGAACTCAGCCGGGTCCAGATCAAAGGTGGTCACGCGGCCATCGCGCAAGGCGCTGACGCGATTCGGCCCGGCGGTCGTCAGTTCATCCAGACCGCCATACCCATGAACGACAAACGCGCCGCGACTGCCCAGTTCGCCCAGCACCTCGGCCAGCGGTTCGGTGAGCGCCGCGTCAAACACGCCGATCAATTGATGCGTGGCTCCGGCGGGATTGGTCAGGGGGCCAAGGATGTTGAAAATCGTTCGCTGTCCCAGTTCACGACGCGGGCCGATGGCATGTTTCATGGCCGGGTGAAAACGCGGCGCGAAGATAAACCCGATGCCGACTTCTTCAATACAGGCCGCCACCTGTTCGGGCGTTAAGTCCAGATTGACGCCCAGCGCGGCCAGCACATCGGCGCTGCCACAGCGAGAGGAGGCGGCGCGATTGCCATGCTTGGCAACTTTCCGCCCGGCGCCCGCCAGGACGAACGCCGCCGCCGTGGAGATGTTGAACGTGTGCCGGCCATCGCCGCCGGTACCGGCTGTATCAAGCAGGCTGCCGCCGTTCACCCGCACCGGCACGCGCGTCGCCTGGGCGCGCATAGCGCGCACACTGCCAACGATCTCGGCCACCGTCTCGCCCTTCATGCGCAGCGCCGTCAGGTAAGCGCCTATTTGAGCCGGCGTAGCCTGACCGCTCATGATGACCTGCATTGCCTGCTCGGCCTCTTCAGCAGTCAGGTGTTGGTGCTGCAAGAGTTTGGCAAGAAATGGTTTTAACATATCAACCTCCTTTGCAGATGAAACGGAGGGCGGCGTCTCGCCTTTGTTCGTCGGCGCGCCGCCTCTCACCGCCAGAAAATTGGTTAACAGTTCCTTCCCATACTGGGTCAGAATCGACTCGGGATGAAACTGCACACCAAAGATAGGGTATTCCCTATGGCGCAGTCCCATCACTTCTCCTTCCGCCGTAGTCGCGGTCACCTCCAGCACCGGCGGCAACGGCTCTTTGACAATCAGGGAATGGTAGCGCGTTGCCTGAAACGGGCTGGGCAGGCCGGCAAACAAATCCCTGCCCTGATGTTGAATCAACGAAGTTTTGCCATGCATCAGGCGCGGTGCGCGCACGACCTCGCCGCCAAAAACTGCCGCAATGCACTGGTGACCGAGACAAACGCCCAGCAGCGGGAGGCGCGGCCCCAGACGACGAATCACCTCGTTCGAGATACCGGCGTCGGCCGGCGTCCCTGGTCCAGGCGAGATCACAATATGGGTGGGATTCAGCGCCTCAATATCTTCCACACGAACGGCATCGTTGCGGAATACCCGGACTTCGGCCCCCAGTTCTTCCAGATATTGCGCCAGATTGTAGGTGAAGGAATCGTAATTATCAATCAGCACCACCCGCCAGCCGCGACCTTCAACCGCCGCCATACTCTCCGCGCCTTTGCGCCGGCCCTCGGCGTTCTCCACCGCCACCACCAGCGCCCGCGCTTTATTCAGGCTTTCCTGATACTCGCGCTCCGGATCCGAATCGGCGACGACCCCGCCCCCCGCCTGAATATGCACCGTATCGCCCTGCATCACCAGCGTGCGCAGGGTAATGCAGGTATCCAGCGAACCATCGTAGGAAAAGTAGCCGACCACGCCGGCATAGATACCGCGCGGCTGTCCTTCCAGTTCTTGAATAATCTGCATGGCGCGCACCTTTGGCGCCCCGCTGACCGTCCCGGCCGGGAAGGTGGCCTGGAGCAGATCGAAGGCGTCCTGATCGGGGCGTAGTTCGCCCTCCACCTGCGAGACAATATGCATCACATGCGAATAACGTTCGATGACCATCTCTTCCGAAACATGGACGCTGCCGCCCAGACAAACGCGCCCGAGGTCATTGCGCGCCAGGTCCACCAGCATAACGTGCTCAGCGCGTTCTTTCGGGTCGGCCAGGAGTTCCTGTTCGATGGTCGCATCCTCGGCGGCGCTCTTACCACGTGGACGGGTGCCGGCAATGGGGCGAATCAGGGCGCGCCGCCCCTCCAGGCGCACGTGCACTTCAGGCGAGGCGCCGATGAGGCGTAACGGGGCAGGTGCGGTCAGAGCGCCAAAATCGAAGTAGAACATGTATGGCGAGGGATTGAGGCGGCGCAGGGCGCGGTAAATATCCAGCGGCGTGGCGCTGGTCTTGCGACTCAACCGTTGCGAGGGGACCACCTGAAAAATATCTCCGGCGCGGATGTATTCCTGAGCGCGGCGCACCATGCTCAGGTATTCTTCACGCGTCTTGTTGGAATGCATCCCGCCGGCGACCATGCCGGTCGGCTCGGCCTGGCGTTCCGGCAGCGGCGCGTTCAGGCGCGTCTCCAGGTCATCGAGACGGGCGGACGCGGCCTCTATCTCCTGTTCATTTTCGGTCACTGCCAGCAACAGCAAGCGTCCATAGGCATGATCAAAGACAACCAGCGTGTTGGCCTGTAAAAAGATGGCTTCTGGCCAGGCGCGTTCGGGCTGGATCGGCACCGTTGGTTCAAAGAAGCGCACCACGTCATAGCCCACATAACCCACCAGGCCGCCGACAAAGCGCGGCAGTCCCGGCACGTTGACCGCCTCGCGCATGCCCAGCGCGGCGCGCAGTAAGCGCAGTGGATTTTCGCCGTCCGTCAAGGCATGCCGCTCGACGCCTTCGGCAGTGTGAATCTCCCAGGCCCCATCCCGAAGCAGATAGGCCTTTTGCGGTCTGACGCCGACGAACGAATAGCGCGCCACCTGTTCGCCGCCGGTCACACTCTCCAGCAAGAACGAGGGTTGATGGTCAGCGAGTTTCAGGTACACCGATATGGGCGTCTCCAAATCGGCGTTGTGTTCGCGCAGCAGGACGCGCCGTTCGCCGCCAAGTGGAAAGACTTGTTGATGAACATGGACTTTCATACCTGCCTCCATCCAACAGCCGGTAAACAAAAATCTCCTCTCATCCGAGGGACGAGAGGAGATTCCCGTGGTGCCACCCTGATTAGGCTGGCCTGTCTCCTGCGCAGGAAACAAAAACCCGTCGGTCAGACGACGGGAAAAGGAAAGCCAGCCTCACTCGTTACGGGTACAGCCGGGTGCTTTCTCACGCCATGGGTTGCCATGACTGAAGCACCTTGTGCGCGAAGAGCGGCGATACCCTTTGCCCAGATAACGGTGGCAACTCCGGCGCGGGCTACTTGGCAACGGCCTTTCGCCCTGCGGCTCCGAGAACCATTCAGCGCCGGCGTCTGGGTCGGGCTTTCACCTGGCCCCGACTCTCTGTACCAGCGTTTCAGCGCTTACTCTTTCTCTTCACAGCCTTTCACACGTTCCATTGTTGGCGGTTTTATACCAGATATAGACAACTTTGTCAAGGTCGCGCGCTCATAGTAATTACCTACCCGCTGTCATGGTGAGGTGAGGCGGCGATAGGGCCACGCCCGAGGCTCGCCCGAGTCGCCGCCGAAGCGGTAGACTGTAGACGCCCGTAGCACGGGCTTTCCAGCCCGTCGGGGGCAGGCCGCCAACGAATGGGAAAACGAATCAACGCACGCAGACCGCGGACGACCGTAGAACGGGCTTTCGAGCCCGTCGGGAGCAGGCCGTTCAGGAATAGGTACATCTTCGCCATAATGTCCAGTGGGGATCAGCGATCTTGACAGGGTTATTGTTCGAATAAGCATACCTATCATACCCCTGCACCCCCGGCGGAATGATGGTATCCGCACTCACAAACCGCCCCAGGGTGGGACTGTACCAGCGCGCATTGTAAAAGTACAGACCGAACTCTACCAGATGCGAGTACTGCCCCGTGTACGTGTAGCGCGTCGACAGCGCACCCCTATTATACCGCTCCTCCCCCCACGGCCGATAGCGCACCTCGCTCACCACACGCCCAGCCCCGTCCACCACCAGGCTGGTTGAGCCTAGATGGTCGCCGAACAGGTAGTGCACCTGCCCACCCTGCCGCAACGCCACCCGCCGCCCGTTCAATTCGTAGTACTTCGTCACCGGGTCGGTCGTGTACCGATACACCGTCTCCCATTCCGCCAGATTCCCCACCGCAT
>DAOTVX010000039.1:0-7197 GCA_034436275.1 Anaerolineales bacterium
TCTGCAAGACTTCGAGCGTATCTGGGAGCGCGGCGAGTCACCCGACCCGGCAAAATTCTCTTGCCAGTGAGGGGAGTTTTTCAACGAATGTGGATAATGGACGGTAGACCGTAGAAGACCGTAGCACAGGCTTTCCAGCCCGTTGGGGAGCAGGCCGTCCACGAATGGGGAACGAATAAACGAATGCAGCGCGGACGCCCATAGCACGGGCTTTCGTAGCACGGGCTTTCCAGCCTGTCAGGGAGTGGGTCGTCGGCGAAGGAGGAGCGAGGAAAAACTTTGAGTCTTTGTGCCGTGGTGGTTTATTCTTTTTTCACCACAAAGGCTCGAAGACACAAAGAGAAAGGTAACTGTTCCGCTCTGCATCACAGCGGTTGTGGATGTCATGGCGAGGAGCGTTCTTTGCGACGAAGCAATCCCCAAACGGCCCATCTGGCCTGATAAATGGGAGACTGCTTCGCCAAAAAAGCTCGCAATGACATGGCTGAGTAGTTACAGCGAAGGAAAAATACGGTTGGTAAGTGGTGTTGACTTACCATAATTCGATCTGTGTACTTTTATAACGCGCGCTGGTACATTCCTACCCTGGGGCGGTGCGTGGGTGCGGACACGGCGACGCCGCCTCCTTCAGGCCTGGCAGGACAGGGGAAACGCGTCTGGCAGAGACGTTCGGTCATCTGATTTATCCCCCGGCAAGCAGTCCGCTTTTTCTCAGCGCTTCTTCGAGAGCATCGGGCATGATCGGTTTGATGAGAACGTCTTGCGCGCCGGCTTGCAAGGCGCGCGTACGGGTCTCAGGCTGATCGTCGGAAGTAATGACCAGTACCGGCACGCCAGCCAGACGCGGCTCGCGCCGCAGGTAGCCGAGCACCTCGAACCCGTCCACGCCAGGCATGTTGATGTCGAGGCAGATCAAACGCGGCGTTTCCTGTTTCAGGATGATCATGGCGGCTCCTGGCCCCAGGGCGGGTCGGGCTGCAATCCCCCACAGTTTGAGCATCTGACATAAGGCTTCGGCAGTGTGACGGTTATCGTCAATGACCAGAGCAAAAGACATTCCACAACCTCCGCGAGGGATTGAGCACGGTTATGCCCATTATACCCGAATCAGGCAGTTACCGTAACCAGAAGGTCAGGGCCAGAAAATACAGGGTGAGGCCAAAGGTGGCATAGGCCAGCGCCAGCGATAGTTTCCACAATGTTCGGCCCCCGCTGGCAATTTGTTGTAGTCGCCAGCCCTGAGCCAGCGCGAACGGCAGAATCAGCAGCAGAGGCCAGAGCGTGCCCCAGGGAAGACCAAAGGCCGGCGCTGTCAGGAAGAGCAGGGCGGCTACGCCCAGGAAGAGATGGTGCAGCAGCACCGCGCGCGGCCAGGTAATACGCCGGAGCAGGGTGAGGCGGCCATAGGTTTCATCGGCGGCGAAGGTCGCAAAGTTTTCTACCAGCAGCAACGCCAGAGCCAGAAAGGTGAGCGGAAAGGTGATCAAAGGCAGGAGACGATGCAGCGCGCCGTTTTGCAAGAGGAAAGCGAAGGCCGGCAACAGGTTCGCCCACACGACAGCCAGCGTTAACTCTCCATAGCCGGAATAAATCAGCCGCGCCGGTGGCATGGCCCAGGCCAGAGTCAGGAGGGCAATCAGCGTCAGCATTAACCCTGCTGCCGGCGGAAGACCGGCGTAGATCAATCCCAACGCCGCCAGCGTGGCGCCGGTCAACGCGACGATGGCGGTCTGCAGCAGGCGGGCGCGCGTCTCGGCACGCTGGCGTGGTGTTTCCCCTGCCGTCAGCGGTTCGGCAGGCGGGCGAAAATAAGCGCACAAAACGGTCGCGCTCAGCTGTAAGGCCAGGGCGCAGACCAGTCCCCAAAAGAACCGCGCCGGCTGCCAGCGTACGCCCAGGTAATGCGCCAGGGAGGCTCCGAGCAGGTAGGCCAGCGCCGTGAACAGGAGATAAAGCGGCCGCGCCAGGCGCGGCAGAGGACCGGTCATAGCAGCGAATAGCCTCCATCTACGGTAAGGGTTTGGCCGGTGAGGTACTCGTTCGTCAGCAGAAATTCCAGGGCCGAGGCAATTTCGCTTTCCCGCGCCGGACGTGGGATCGGCAGGCGCGCGACCAGCCGTTGCCATTCTTCCGCCGGCATTTCTTCTGACGGCAACACCAGACCGGGCGCGATGGCGTTGACGCGCACGGTGGGGGCATAGGCGCGCGCCAGCAGACGCGTGAGCGCTTCCAGACCGGCCTTGCTGACAATATAGGCCGGGAAACCGCTCCAGGCGCGACGGGCGCCTGCATCGGTGACGTTGACGATCAACCCACCCTGCGACATTCGCTCGGCGGCGCGGCGGGCGCACAGGAACGGTGCAGTCAGGTTGAGCGCCAGCGTCGCGTTCCACTCCTCGGTGGATACGGTTCGCACGTCGGCGCGTGCCATCACAGCGGCAGAATTCACCAGCACCTTCAAAGGATGAGGCAATCCGTCCAACGCCGCGAACAGCGCCTCGATTTCTGCCGTCGCGCGTAAATCTGCCTGCAGCGGATAAGCCGGCAGACCCAGGGCGCGGATGGCTGCGGCAGTATCCTGGGCGGCTTGCCCGGAATGGTAGTAGTGCAGGGCAATGGCATAGCCGCGCTGCGCCAGCGTCAATGCCAGAACGCGTCCCAGGCGGCGCGCCGCGCCGGTTACCAGCGCCAGCGGTCGCGGCGATGGCGGGGCAACGTTCTGTTCCTCGACAGGATGGGCAAAGGGAGGCTGTGTCATGGCAGACAGAGAATTCGCCTCGCGGCGAGGCCATCCCATTATATAGCCCTGCCTCTGACCGCGCAAGGACGGCGGCAGGCGGCTCGCCGGCTGGCCAGGCCGTGCTTGCTTCCTCTCCTCGTGTGTGCTACACTTGAGACCGAAGCCATGTGTGGATTGCCTCTCTCTTTGTCAGCCAGAATTTTTCTGGAAGGGCCGGCCGGCGCCGGCAAGACCACCCTTGCCGTGGAGCGAATGCTCACCCTGCTGGAAAGCGGTGTGCGCGCCGAAACGATCCTTGTTCTGACGCCGCAGCGCACATTACATCAACCGTATCTGGCCGCGTTGCGCGGCGAGACGGCGCGCGCGGACGCAGGCTGCCTGCCGCCTGGTGGTGAGGTGACTCTGGCTACTATTGGCGGTCTGGCGCGACGCAGCATCGAACTGTTCTGGCCGCTGGCGGCTGAAGCAGCCGGCTTTGCTCATCCGGAACGTCCACCGGTCTTTTTGACCATCGAGACTGCCCAGTATCATATGGCGCGCCTGGTCCGTCCCTTGCTGGAAGAAGGCTATTTCGAGTCGCTGACGATTGACCGCAACCGCCTCTATGCGCAGATTCTGGACAATTTGAACAAAGCGGCTGTTGTGGGCTTCCCACATACGGAGATTGGCGCGCGACTGGATGCTGCCTGGTTCGGCGATCCGGCGCAGCGGCGCGTGTACGCCGAGGCGCAGGAGTGCGCCAGTCGCTTCCGCGCCTATTGTCTGGAACACAATTTGCTCGATTTCTCGCTACAACTGGAAGTTTTCCGCAAGATTCTCTGGCCTCTGCCGGAATGCCGTTCCTATCTGGTGAGGAAATACCGCCATCTGATTTATGATAATGTGGAAGAGGATGTGCCGGTGGCGCATGATTGGATGCTGGAATGGTTGCCCGAATTCGAGTCGGCGCTGCTGATTTACGATTGGGAGGGTGGTTATCGGCGTTTCCTGGGCGCCGATCCGCAATCCGCGCGCCGTCTGGCCGATGGCTGCTCTGAACATCAGACCCTGCCTGCCTCGCGGGTGGTCAGCGAGTCCGTTGCCAGGCTGAATACCACGTTGACCGCTTTCCTGACCCTGGATGAGGAAAAGGCGCGGCCCAAGCCGGCCGATGGAGCGGCGCTGCGCGTCCTGGCCGGGCGATTTTACCCGGAGATGGTTGAGGCAGTAGCGGCGGAGATTGCCCGTCTGGTGCACGAGGAGAACATCCCACCGGACGAGATCGTCGTCCTGGCGCCTTACCTTTCGGATGCGCTGCGTTTTTCGTTGACCGGCCGTCTGGAGGAGTTGGGCGTTCCCTGGCGTTCGCATCGCCCATCGCGCTCGCTGCGGGATGAGCCAGCGACGAGTTGTCTGGTGACGCTGGCCTGTCTGGCGCACCCGGCCTGGGAGATTCCCCCTTGTCGGGCTGAGGTTGCCGCAGCGTTCTTGCAGGCTCTGGAGGGGCTGGACCTGGTGCGCGCGCATTTGCTGGCGGAGATTGTCTACCGGCCGCGTGAGATGACGCTTTCTTCCTTCGACCGGATTCGGCCTGAAGTTCAGGAGCGGATCACCTTCGTCTTTGGCAACCGTTACAGCCTTCTCCGCGAGTGGTTGCTGGCGTATCGGGAAGCCGCGCCGCTCCCCCTGGATCACTTCCTGCGGCGTTTGTTCGGTGAGGTTCTCTCGCAGCCGGGTTTTGGCTTCCATCGCAATTTCGACGCGGTGCGGGTGGCGGCCAGCCTGATCGAGTCCATTCAGAAGTTCCGCCAGGCGATGGGCGGGGAGGAGGAGAACGATGAGGACAGACTTGCCCTGGGACGAGAGTATGTGGTCATGCTGGAAGAAGGGGTTATCGCCGCTCAGTATCTGACTGCCTGGCAGGTGGAAGAGACAGAGGCTGTGTTCATTGCGCCTGCTTATACCTTTTTGTTGATGAATCGGCCGGTACGCGTCCAGTTCTGGCTGGATATTGGCAGTCAGGGCTGGGTGGAACGCGTCTATCAGCCGCTGACGCATCCTTACGTGCTTGCGCGTGCCTGGATGCAGGAAGAGCCGGGGCGCGTCTGGAGCGATGCCGATGAGGTGGCCGCCAACCGCGAGATGCTTGTGCGGTTGGTGAATGGCCTGCTGCATCGTTGTCGTGAGCGTCTCTATGTCTGCGTTACGAACCTTGGCGAGCAGGGTTTTGAGCAACGTGGGCCGTTGTTGCGTGCTATCTGGCGCATGCAAATGGAGTCTGGCGGCGCGCTGGTTGCGCCGATGGAATCCTCGTGAAGAGGGGCTGACGGAGCAGAAAAGGAGTGATGATGAACAGGCAGAGTATTCTGGAACAGTTGCGTGCTCTGGGGGCGGTTGCCGCCCACGCCAATAACCGCTGGGTGACCAGTGTCCGGGGGAAGCCGGTGCGTGTCACCCTGGTCCATCCGCTCTTTCTCGACCGGCCGCGATTGCGCGTCGGTGATAAGGTCGCGATTGTGGATACGGAGGAGGGGGTGGCGTTTTTGTGCCGGGCTACCGCTGTGGAGTATAGTGAACTCTCCAGGTCTCCCCGTCTTGACCTGACGGTCATCAAGACCCTGGAACTGGCGTAGAGGATAACCATGGCTATCAATGTGGAAATCAAAGCCAGGGTGCGTGACCGGCATGCCTTGCAGGCGCGTGCGGAGGCGCTCTGTGCTGCGCCGCCGGTGGTGATGGTTCAGGAAGACACGTTTTTTCATGTTCCTCAGGGCCGTTTGAAGTTGCGCGAACTGGCCCCCGACCGTGCCCAGCTGGTTTACTATGAGCGCGCTGACCAGCGCGGGCCAAAGCGTTCGGAGTACTTCCTGTATGAGACCGATCAGGGGGCCGCTTTGAAAGCGTTGCTCGCACGCGCCTTAGGCACGCGCGGCGTGGTACGGAAGGTGCGCACCCTGTATCTTCACGGTCAAACACGCATTCATCTGGACGAGGTGGAGGGCCTGGGCGATTTTGTCGAACTGGAGGTTGTCTTGCAGGAGGGGCAAAGTGAGGCGGAGGGCCAGGCTATCGCCCGGCGGTTGATGCGCAGACTGGGGATTCAGCCGGCGGATCTGGTGGAGGGAGCGTATATGGATTTGCTGGCCGCGGCGGATACGCAAAACGTGCGCGATACGGTATAATGCCGCGTGGCAGGGTTTACCGGAGGAAGCCTGGTCCGCCGGCTTGTTTTTTCCCTATACTGCCTCAAGAGGATGGCTATGCTTCCTGTTCTTGTCTTGCATGGTCCCAATCTGAATCTGCTGGGCACGCGCGAACCGGCGGTTTATGGTCCGCTGACGCTGGAGGAAATCAATCGCCGTCTGGTGGAATTGGGAAAGGCATTGGGGCTGGAGGTACGCTATTTCCAGTCGAATCATGAGGGAGCCTTGATTGACGCCTTGCATGAGGCGCGCCAGTGGGCGCAGGGGGTGGTCTTTAACCCTGGCGGATATACACATACCTCGGTCGCCTTGCGCGACGCGGTAGCCGCGATTGGGATCCCGGTCGTGGAAGTGCATCTTTCGAACGTGGATGCCCGCGAGGAATTTCGCCGCGTCTCGTTACTTTCTGCAGTCTGCCGGGGGAAAATCAGCGGCTTTGGCTGGTATTCCTATGCTTTAGGGTTGCAGGCACTGGCGGAACTGTTGCGGCCCACGAGTTGAATGCAGGCAGTCAGCCGCGGCACCCGCTGGCAGTGGCCAGGACAATGCTCCCCTGAGTGAATTCACTCAAACCGGCCATTTCCTCTGGCCCGGCGACAATGACATCCATGGCTATTCCCAGCCTTGAAATGAAAAAATCAAAGTAAGGCCTGGCGCGGTCAAGAGGGTTATTGGCGGAAACAGTAGTCAGAATGAAAATATCAACATCGCTCAGTCCGCATTCCTGGCCGGTGGCGAGAGAGCCAAAGAGCCGAATTTCGACGATATCGGGGAAAACGGTCAACGCCTCCTGGGCAATTTCGCGCAGCTGAGCCAGAATCTTGTTCCTGTCTAAAGAGATAGCCTGTAACAACCTACCCACTATCCATCCTTGTCATTGCGAGCCGCCGTAGGCGGCGAAGCAATCCCCTTGCTTGCCGGGAGATTGCTTTCCCCACGCTGCGCTCGGGACATGCGCTACGCTCGCAATGACAAGAGGCAGAGGGTTCTCCATCAGCCATGGTAGGTAGTTACGATAGCCTTCACAGAAGCGGATGATACGACTTGCCGCATCCAATGCCTCCTGGGCTTGCTTCTCGGAGGAAAAATCGGCCGGCTTGCCAGATGGAAAGCCATTCGGGTAGCGGGGAGGAATATAGTAAAAATTCGGTAACAACCTACCCACTATCCATCCTTGTCATTGCGAGCCGCCGCAGGCGGCGAAGCAATCCCCTTGCTTGCCGGGAGATTGCTTTCCCCACGCTGCGCTCGGGACATGCGCTACGCTCGCAATGA
>DAOTVX010000040.1:0-17009 GCA_034436275.1 Anaerolineales bacterium
AAGCAATCCCCTTGCCTGCCGGGAGACTGCTTTCCCTACGCTACGCTCCACCACGCTCCGCTCGTGGCAGGCGGGACATGCGCTTCGCTCGCCGTGACATACGTTGAGAGTGTTTGCAACAGAGCAAGATTCGTACTACAACTTTTTCGTGGACACGCAGGCACGCGAGGCCTTGTCGCAGGGTGGATTTCCGGCTAAAATCCAGCCTCGTGTTTGAGAATCTGACGGCACGATTGAATCAAGTCTTTGATCGCTTGCGGCGGCGCGGCAAACTGACCGTCGCTGACGTGGACGCGGCGCTGCGTGAGGTGCGGCTGGCCTTGCTGGAGGCCGATGTTCATTACAGCGTGGTCAAAGACTTTCTCGCCCGTGTCCGTGAGCGGGCGATAGGCGCTGAAGTCGCCCGGGCGCTCAGCCCCGGGCAGCAGGTCATCAAAATCGTACATCAGGAATTGATGGCTACGCTGGGCGAGGCCGCGCCGTTACAGTTGAGTGGCCCGAAGCCGAGGCTCATCCTTCTGGTTGGTTTGCAGGGTTCGGGCAAGACCACAACGGCGGCCAAACTGGCGCGTTACCTGCGTGCGCGCGGGGAGCGCGTGTTGCTCGTGGCCGCCGATCCTTACCGGCCGGCAGCCGTAGAACAATTGCAGGTGCTCGGCCAGGCGCTGGATGTGCCGGTTTATGCTGAGGCGCGCCGCCTGCCAGCCGAAGTCATTGCCGGGGCCTGGCAGAAAGCGCGCGCGGGCGGCGATAGCGTCCTGATTGCGGATACCGCCGGTCGCTCGCAACTGGATGAGGAGTTGATGGAAGAGCTGCGTTCCATTGCCCACAAAACGCCGCCGCAGGAGACGCTGCTGGTTGTGGACGCGATGACCGGTCAGGAAGCCTTGCGGATTGCGGAGGGGTTCCGCGCCGCCATTCCGCTGACGGGACTGATTATGACCAAAATGGACGGCGACGCGCGCGGCGGAGCGGCCATTTCGATTCGGGCTGTAACCGGAGTCCCCATCAAGTTCCTGGGCACGGGCGAGAAAAGCGACGCGCTGGAGCCGTTCCAACCCGAACGGCTGGCCAGCCGTATTCTGGGCATGGGAGATGTCCTGGGGTTGATTGAGAAGGCGGAAGCCGCCTGGGATAGCGCCCAGGCCGCTCAAACCGCCGAGCGGCTCATGCAGGGAGAGTTTACGCTCGAAGATTTGCTGACCCAGATGCAGCAGGTCCGAAAACTGGGCCCGCTGGCCCAGATGCTGGAGATGATGCCGGGCCCGCTGGCGCAGGCCGCTCGTCAGGTTGATCCCGCACAGGTAGAGCGCAGCTTCAGGAGAAATGAGGCCATTATCCTGTCCATGACCCCGGAGGAGCGGCGTCATCCGGAGATTCTGAACGCCAGTCGGCGGCGGCGCATCGCGGCCGGTTCTGGCACGCAGGTTCAGGACGTCAACCGCTTGATGAATCAGTTTCGCCAGATGCAGCAGTTGTTCAAGACGCTGGGAAAACAAAAAGGACGCGGCTATCTGCCGAATTGGCCAGTATAGGGTAAAATATATGAACACTACAGCCTCACGAAGCGCATTCCTTTCTGCGCCCCTCTCTTCGTGTCGCTGATAGGCGAAATTTTTCTCGTGAAGGAGTTGCTGTTTCATGGTACGTATTCGTCTTCGTCGCATCGGGCTGAAGGGTCAGCCCTCGTATCGCCTGGTGGTTGCCGATAAAGAAAGCCCGCGCGATGGTCGTTTTCTGGAAGTGGTGGGCTTCTACAATCCGCGCACCGAGCCGCCCACGCTGGAGGTGGACGAAGCGCGCGTCTATGAATGGCTGGGCAAGGGCGCGCAACCCAGCCAATCGGTGATGCAATTGTTCAAGACGGCCGGCGTTTTGGGGCGCTGGGAGCGCTTCAAGGCTGGCGAGGCAGTGGAGACTCTGCTGGCAGAAGCCGCGCAGGCCAGAGCGGCGCAGGCCGTCAACCCCAAGACCCGCCGTTAAAGGCGCAGAATGAAGGAACTCGTTGCGTACATTGCCCGGGCGCTGGTTGAGCATCCAGAAGAAGTATGGGTGCAGGAGACCACGCGCGCAGGCCGCCTGATTCTCGAACTGCGAGTGGCCAGAGAAGATATGGGGCGCGTGATCGGTAAGGAAGGGCGCGTCGTCAACGCCGTGCGCACCCTGTTACGCGTCCTGGCCGAACGGGAAGGCCGGCCGGTGAGCCTGGACGTGCTGGAGCCCTGAACAGGCGCCATGTCCCTGCCTTCCGGCGAGCCCCCCTCCTTTCTGGCCGTTGGCAAGATACGACGCCCGCATGGCGTGCGGGGCGAGGTGTTGCTGGAGGTATATACCGATTTCCCGGAGCGCCTTTCTCCCGGCAGAGTCGTTTATGCCGGTGAACGACGGGAACGGCTGGTGATCCGTCAGGCGCGCTCACGCCACGATGGCCTGTTGCTGGCGTTCGAAGGGTTCGATACCCCCGAAGCGGTGGGCAGGTTGCGGCATCAGGTTCTGTATATCGCTGCGCAGGACGCCGCGCCTTTGCCGGCAGGCAGTTACTATGCTTACCAGTTCATGGGCATGACGGTTGTGGTCGAAGCCGATGGGCGGGAATTGGGTCAGATTGGCGAAATCCTGATCACCGGCGCCAATGATGTGTACGTGGTGCGCGGCGCACAGGGCGAAGTCCTGCTGCCGGCCATCCCGCAGGTAATTCGGCAGATTGATCTGCAAGCAAAGAGAATGACGGTTCACTTACTCCCCGGTTTGCTGGAGGAGGAAGGCGAGTAGCATTGCCTGGCCTGGAGGCGGCGCGGTGGACAAGCGCTACTGGGTCGGTTTCAATCTGGTCAAAGGGATTGGCGCGGTGCGGCTGCAGGCGTTGCGCGAGCATTTTGGCGACCTGTCGCTGGCCTGGCAGGCGCCGCTGGCGGCGCTGGAAGCCGCCGGCCTCAGCCCGAAACTGGCCGAACGTGTGGCGCAGGTGCGTCGCGGCGTGAATCTGGACGACTATCTGGCGCGTCTGGAGGCCCAGGGCATTCAGGTGTTGACCTGGGAAGACGAAGCATATCCGCCGCGTTTGAAAGAGATTGAGCAACCGCCGCCGGTATTGTATGTGCGCGGCGACTTGACGCCGGACGACTTTTGGGCCATTGCGGTTGTCGGCACTCGCCGCGTGACTGCCTATGGGCGTCAGGTAACCGAGGAAGTCAGCACCTGCCTGGCGCAACATGGCGTGACCGTCGTCTCGGGCCTGGCGCGCGGTGTGGACGCGATTGCCCATCAGGCCGCACTGCGCGCCGGCGGGCGCACGCTGGCCGTTCTGGGCAATGGAGTCGATCAGGTTTACCCACCCGAGCATCGGACGCTGGCCGAACAGATTATCCAGCGTGGCGCTCTGCTCAGCGATTATCCTCCCGGCACCCCGCCGGAAGCGGCCAATTTCCCGCCGCGCAACCGCATTATTTCGGGCCTGGCCATGGCCGTGCTGGTGGTGGAGGCAGGCGAAAGCAGCGGCGCCCTGATTACAGCGCAATTCGCCGCCGACCAGGGGCGAGAGGTTTTCGCCGTTCCGGGGAACATTCTCGCTCCGCAGAGCAAAGGGACCAATCGCCTCATCCAGCAGGGCGCCCGTCCCTTGTTGGGCGCGGAGGATTTGCTCGATGTGCTGAACCTGACACGCCTGCACGAGCAGCGCACCGCGCGCGTGGCGCTGCCGGCAGACGATGTCGAGCGACAAATCCTGGCTGTGTTGGGCTATGAACCGCGTCACGTGGACGAGATTCACCGCCAGACCGGTCTGCCGGTGGAGCGCGTCTCCGCGACGCTGGTCATGATGGAACTGAAGGGCCTGGTGCGCCATGCTGGAGGCATGAACTATCTGGCCGTGCATGAAAGCCGCGCGGATTACTGTCTGGAGCGTTAACCGTTGAGTGAATCGCTGCTGAACCATACCTACGCTGTGATCATGGCCGGGGGCGGCGGCACCCGTCTCTGGCCGGTCTCGCGTCGGAATCGTCCGAAGCAGATGCTCCCCCTGATTGAGGAACGCACCCTCTTTCAAATGACGGTGGAGCGTTTGAAGGGCCTTTTGCCACCGGAGCGCATCCTGGTCGTGACGGTAGCCGAGCAGGCCCAGGAGTTGCAAACCCAGGTGCCTTACCTGCCGCGCGAAAACTACCTGCCGGAGCCGATGCCGCGCGGCACGGCGGCGGTCGTCGGCCTGGCCGCAACGGTCTTGCGCCAACGCGATCCGCAGGCCGTGATGGCCGTTTTACCGTCTGACCACTTTATCAAGAACCGCGATCTCTTCCATCTGCTTTTGCGAGTCGCGGTGGAGGTGGCCGATAAAGGCTATCTGGTCACGCTGGGGATCACGCCGACCTATCCGGCCACCGCCTATGGCTATATCCAGCGCGGTGAGGCGCTGCCCGAGCAATTCATTTATCCTGTCTATCGCGTCAAGCGCTTTGAGGAAAAACCCAGCGAGGCCAAGGCGCGCAAGATGCTGGCGCGCGGGGATTACTCGTGGAATTCGGGCATGTTCATCTGGCGCGCTGACCAGATACTGAAGGAATTTGCCCGCCAGATGCCCGATTTGAAGGCCGCGCTGGACCAGATTGGCGCGGCCTGGGGCGGCCCCCAGCAGGAACATGTGCTGCAGACGATCTGGCCCAATCTGCGCAACGAGACCATTGACTATGGCGTGATGGAACGCGCCCGCCAGGTAGCGGTGCTGCCGGCCGGCGGCCTGGAGTGGAGCGACGTTGGTTCGTGGGATTCGCTCTTCGACGTCCTCCCCGCCGACGCCCAGGGGAATATCGTCTTCAGCAGTCATCATCTGGCCGTGGATACGCACAATTCGCTCGTCTATGGCAACCGCGATGACCGCCTTATCGTCACGATTGGGATCGAAAATCTGATTATTGTGGACGCCGGCGATGTCTTGCTGGTATGCGATAAGGAGCAGGCACAAAAAGTCCGTCAGGTGGTCTCCAGTTTGAAAGATTCCGAACGCGAGCACTACTTATGATTCCTTTTGGAGCAGTACCTGCCAGCCACATGGCGTACGACGCCGGGCGCGGCATAGAGTCCGCCCAGGAATAGCCTGTGAGCGGCATCGGGGCCGCCTCAACGCCATACGGCTCTGGTGTGGATAACTCTCTGGAGGTTTGCATGGAAGCCTACTGTGTACGGTGTAAGACGAAACGAGAAATCCAGAATCCGCAGGCCGATTTCAACGCCGCCGGCGCGCCGATTACGCGCGGGGTTTGTCCGGTCTGCGGCACAAAACTCTATCGGATTGGGCGCACGGAAGCGCACGCCGGAATGACCGCTCCCGATCCTGCGGCCAGCCGCTCCGGCAAACTGGTTATTGTCGAGTCGCCGGCCAAAGCGCGTACGGTGGGCCGTTTTCTCGGCAAAGGGTACACGGTGCGCGCCTCGGTCGGTCATGTCCGCGACTTGTTGCGCTCCCAACTTTCGGTGGATGTCGAAAACAATTTCAAGCCCAGGTATCGCGTGCCTAACGAGAAGAAAGCGGTGGTCAAGGAACTGAAAGAACTGGCGCGTCAGCATGCGGAAATTTATCTGGCCACCGATCCGGACCGCGAGGGAGAGGCTATTTCCTGGCATTTGATGGAAGCCGCCGCCATTGACCCGAAACGGGCTCACCGTGTCGTCTTCCACGAGATTACCGAGCAGGCCATTCAGGAGGCCTTTGCCCATCCCCGTCAAATCAACATGGATCTGGTCAATGCCCAGCAGGCGCGGCGGATTCTTGACCGCCTGGTGGGGTACAGCATCAGCCCGATATTGTGGGAAAAGGTGCGTTCCCGTCTTTCGGCCGGGCGGGTGCAATCGGTTGCCCTGCGGCTCATTGTCGAACGCGAGCGTGAAATCGAGGCTTTTGTGCCGGTGGAATACTGGACAATCGCGGCCGAGTTGCGCCCTGAGGGAGAGCGGCAGACGTTCCTGGCCAAACTGGTGAAGATTGACGAACAAGACCCCGAACTTGCCAGCGAGGAGGTGGTCAGGCCGATTCTGACAGACATGGAACAGGCGACTTATGTGGTCACGCGCGTCAAACGCGGCGAACGTCGCCGGCGGCCCTCGCCGCCCTTTATTACCTCCACTTTGCAGCAAGAGGCGGCGCGCAAACTGGGCTTCACCGCGAAACGCACCATGGCGCTGGCGCAGGGCCTGTACGAAGGCGTGGACGTGGGCGAAGGCGGCTCGACGGGGTTGATTACGTACATGCGCACCGACTCGACCAACATTGCCGAGGTGGCGCGCAATGAGGCGCGCAGTTACATCGCCCAACGCTACGGCAGTGACTTCGTCCCGGAAAAGCCGCCGGTGTACACGAAGAAAGTGGCCGGCGCCCAGGAAGCGCACGAGGCGATTCGCCCGACCTCGGTCTGGCGTGACCCCGAAAAAGTCAGGCCATATCTGGAACCGGCGATGTTTAAACTCTATCAACTCATCTGGCAGCGTTTCGTCGCCTCCCAGATGGAGGCGGCGGTTTACGATACCATCTCGGTCGAAGTGACCGCGCGCGGCCAGGCGCACGGTTACCTCTTGCGCTCCGCCGGCTCTGTCGTGAAATTCCCCGGCTTCCTGATTGTATATGAAGAGGCGCGAGACGAAGATCAGAAGGAAGAAGAAGAGGAAATGAATGTGCGTATCCCGGCCTCCATTGCGGAAGGCCAGGCTCAGCAACTGGTACGCCTTATCCCGGAGCAACATTTCACTCAGCCGCCGCCGCGTTATACGGAGGCCAGTCTGGTGCGCACGCTGGAAGAATACGGCATTGGTCGGCCCTCGACCTACGCCCCGACTCTCTCGACCATCCAGCAACGCGGCTACGTGCAGCGGGTAGACCGTCAACTTGTCCCGACCGAGACTGGTATCCTGGTCAACGATCTGCTGATGCAGTATTTCCCCGAAATTGTGGATTACCAGTTTACGGCGCGCATGGAAGAGGATCTGGACCGGATTGCGGCTGGCAAGGTCAAATGGGAGAAAGTGTTGCGCGCATTTTACACGCCCTTTGAAATGACCGTCCGCAAAGCGCAGGCGGAAATGCCAGTCAGCAAAAGCGGTCCGGAGCCAGTTGGCCGTGCCTGCCCTCAGTGTGGCAGAGACCTGGTCATCCGTTATGGGCGCTTCGGCAAGTTCATTTCCTGTTCCGGTTTCCCGGAATGCCGGTATACGGAACCCTGGTTGGAAGAAATAGGCGTTGCCTGCCCCAAAGATGGCGGCGCTCTGGTTGAGCGCAAGACGCGCAAGGGCCGTACTTTCTATGGATGCAGGAATTACCCCAACTGCGATTTCACTTCCTGGAAGCGACCCCTGCCACAGCCCTGCCCGAATTGTCACGGCCTGCTGGTGCTTGCCAGCAAGCGCGAAGCTCAATGCATTGCCTGCCAGGCAACGTTTCCTCTGGAGGAAATCGTCGCCGAGACGGTGCAGGCCGATCAGGATGAATAAGACCGTGCTTGTTTTTTTGACCATGCAGGCCGTCTCCGGGAGGCGGCCAACGGGATATCTCAGAGGTCGGGCGTCGCTCTTTGCGGCGACCACCTCTGCGGACAGTACGTTATCATTTTACACTTTAAGGGCAGCTACCTGCCCACCTGTGTCATTGCGAGCCGCCAAAGGCGGCGAAGCAATCTCAGGTTTCACAGAAGCAATAAGAACATTCTGGAGACTCACGAGGGGATTGCTTCGGCGGCGACTCGGGCGAGCCTCGGCGTGGCCCTATCGCCGCCTCGCAATGACATGGAGCAGGTAAGTACTTTACTTAAGGAGCGTCCTATGTTTCTTTCACATCTTCCGTTAGCAGCGTTCCTGCTTTACCTTGACCCCGGCTCGGGCAGTTTTCTGCTGCAACTGCTGATCGCCGGCCTGGCCGGCCTGGGGGTGTTCATTGGGAGTCAGTGGGCGAAAATCAAGCGTCGCTTGAGCAAGCAATCTGCTTCGACTGCTGCGGGTGAGACGGAGACCGATGACGAGGATGATGAGCAGTCCTAAACTGGGCGCCTCCTTCCGCGATCCCAGTGGTTTCCTGTTCACGCGCCAGGGCGTCCTCTACCGTCAGGTCAACCGGAGCTACGCCGAGGATTACGAGCGTCTGATGACCTCGGGCCTGTACCAGAAACTGGTCAAGGCCGGCTTCCTCGTTCCTCATCAGGAGGTGGATGTTCCGCCTGCGGAGGCCGAGATGGCGTATAAGGTCTTGCAGCCGGAGCGTCTGCCGTTCATTTCTTATCCCTATGAGTGGTCTTTCAGTCAGTTGAAAGACGCCGCGTTGACCACGCTTGCCATCCAGAAACGCGCGCTGAAGTATGGCCTCTCGCTCAAAGATGCCAGCGCCTACAACATCCAGTTCTATCAGGGAAAGGCGACGCTGATAGATACCCTTTCCTTTGAGACTTACCGGGAAGGGGAGCCGTGGGTAGCCTACCGCCAGTTTTGTCAGCATTTTCTGGCGCCCCTGGCCTTAATGGCCTGGCGCGATGTACGCCTGGGGCAATTGCTGCGGGTGTATATTGATGGTTTGCCCCTGGATCTGGTCAGCGCGCTGTTGCCGACGCGCACGCGCTGGAACCTGCACCTGTATACTCACCTTCATCTGCACGCCCGCGCCCAAAAGCGTTACGCCGACGTGTCCCTGGCTGAGGCGCGTGGGCAGCGCAAGATGAACCGGCAAGCCATGGTCGGGTTGATTGCCAGTCTGGAAAACGCTGTCCGCAAGTTAATCTGGAAAGCGGGCGGCACGGAATGGGCAGAGTACTACGACATTACCAACTATACTGCCGAGGCTTTTGAACATAAACGTCAACTGGTGGCGGCGTGGCTGGAACAAACGGCCCCGCGCCTGGTCTGGGACCTGGGAGCCAACACGGGACTCTTCAGTCGCCTGGCAGCGGAACGCGGCGCGTACACCGTCGCTTTTGATATTGACCCGGCGGCGGTGGAGCAAAATTATCAGCAGGTCAAGGCCAACCGGGAGACGCGCCTCCTGCCGTTGCTGCTCGACCTGACCAATCCCAGTCCGGCCATTGGCTGGCGCAATCGCGAGCGCGAGTCGCTGCTGCAGCGTGGCCCGGCCGATCTGGTTATGGCGTTGGCGCTCGTCCATCACCTGGCGATTTCCAATAACGTTCCTCTGGAGTCGCTGGCCGAATTCTTCGCCGAGGCGGGTCGCTGGTTGATTATCGAGTTTGTTCCCAAGAGCGATTCGCAGGTGCAGAAATTGCTCCGTAGCCGGGTCGATATTTTCCCTGATTATCGGCGTGAAGGCTTTGAACGTGCCTTCGGTCAGTATTTCCAAATCCATCAGGCGGTGCCGTTGCGCCAATCCGAGCGCTGGTTGTATTTGATGGAGAAAACGTAACGACATCACCCTGCTGCTCTTACGTGCAGATTTGGCTGGTTTCCTGTATAATCGGCTTGTGTCTATCGTTTGTGAAGGAGAGGTTCTATGGCAGGGTTGTTGAAAAAACCTGCTGGCGCGGCTTTTGCGGGCGGTGTCCTGGGGTTGATTCTGGGCCTGGTTTGGGCCTGGCTCATCCAGCCGGTCCAGTGGAAAGATGCCAGCCCGGCCCTGCTCCATCCTGCCTATCAGGAAGAGTATCTGCGGATGGCGATTGACTCGTACAGCGTCCATCATGACGCCGAGGCGGCACTACGTCGCTATCAGGCTCTGGGCGCGGTGGGCCCGGTCATCTTACAAACCATTCAGACCAATCCCGCAGGCCAGGATCCGGCGGCCATTCTGGAGTTCAGTCAACAGGTGGTGAGCGCGCTGTCGTTGACGCCCACTGCCACGACGCAGCCAGCCCAGCCTGGACAGGGAAAAACAGGCGGCTACATCCTGGTAGTGCTGGCTGTTCTTGCGCTGGGCTTGTTACTCTATATCGGGATACGTTTCTTCCGTCACCGGCGCGGCGCTGCTCCGCTGACCGCTGCCCAGCAGGCGCGTGAGATCAGCCGTCAGGTCGAAGTGATTGATTACGCGGCCCGAGGGGAAGAACCTCCGTTGGCGCAGTTTGTGACTACCTACGTGCTGGGCGACGATCTCTTTGACGATTCGTTCAGTATTGAGACGGCCTCCGGCGAGTTTCTGGGCGAGTGTGGCGTAGGCATCTCCGAGACAATCGGGGTGGGCGAAGGACCCAAACGGGTGTCGGCTTTTGAAGTCTGGCTGTTCGATAAGAGCGATATCCAGACGGTGACCAAAGTGTTGATGAGCAATCACGCCTATCACGAGCCCCATACCTTTGCTCGCTTGCAGGCCAAAGGAGAGCCGATTCTCGTCGAAAAAGGCAAGCAAATTATTCTGGAAACAGCGGCAATCCAGATGGCCGTGACTATCAGTGATATGGCGTATGGACAGAGCGCTTTGCCGGAGGAGAGTTTCTTCGAGCGCCTGACCCTTGAACTGGCGGTCTGGCCCAAGACCGCTGGCGGCTAAGGTTCAGGGAGTCTCTGC
Source organism: Anaerolineales bacterium (assembly GCA_034436275.1). Taxonomy (GTDB): domain Bacteria; phylum Chloroflexota; class Anaerolineae; order Anaerolineales; family Villigracilaceae; genus DAOTVX01. The sequence goes on from DAOTVX010000040.1 coordinate 10,481, forward strand.
CTCGCGTTTGCAGGGGGCTTTTTCACCGCGCATCGGGAAAGTGTATCGTGGGGGAAATATCGCGTTCTGCATGTTTTCATGGCCTTTCCCGTGCTGCGACAGGAGATGATGAGCCGTTACGCCAGACAGCTCTACCCCACATTGCTCGCCTGTCCTTAACTCGGTATGCGTTCGCAAGCGTTGTCAGCCGGAGGCAGACTGATGACTGCGTTCGCCGGCATAAGATGGCCTTTCCAGGCCGCTGGCTCAGGCTTTGTACGAGAATTGCCAGCAACATTGGCATGCCGCGGCGCGGTATCCACGCAAAAGTTATAGTACGAATGTTGCTCTGTTGCAAACACTCTCAACGTATGTCACGGCGAGCGAAGCGCATGTCCCGCCTGCCACAAGCGGAGCGTGGCGTGGGGAAAGCTATCTCCTGGCCAACAGGGGGATTGCTGCGCCGCCTTTGGCGGCTCGCAATGACAGGGGTGGGTAGTGGGCAGAAAACTGCCCCAAACAAAATGGGTGTTGATTTTCGGCAGGTTTTGTTCTATACTGATAACATCAGGAAAGGCAGGCATGGCAGAAAAGCGCGGGCTGAAACGCCGCTACCTGCGATATTACGGCCGCATCTATGATGCCAAAGGTGGCGGACAAATTGGCAATCTGGTAGACATCACGGAAAAAGGCGCCATGATCCTCACCGATCACCCGGTTGCCGTCAACCAGATCCTCCTCTTGCGCCTGGAACTTACCGCCGACATTGCCCATCAACCCTTCCTGGAATTCCATGCCAGGAGCATCTGGTGCCAGCCAGATATTGATCACCGCCACTACAACACTGGCCTCGAAATCATCGGCCTGACTGCCAGCGAAGAAGATATTATTCGCCGGATTGTGGCTCTTTACGGCTTCCGCAATAACGAACCTGCCTGAGGATCAGACGGCCTGTTCCCGTGGTTTTCGTTTCCCGGTCAGGAGGAGCACGGCAATGAACGAACGCAGGAGACAAAGACGTCGTCAGGTGATTTACTATCTCCCCGTGCATGATGCAGCCACCCTCCAGATGGTGGGGCACCTGGTGGACATCAGTCAGAGTGGCTTTAAACTTGATAGCCCCAGGCCGCTACCGGTCGGGCGAGACTATGTATTCCGCATTGACTTACAGGATCGTTCCCTGAACAAGCCGTATCTGGCTTTTCGCGCTCGCAGTCGCTGGTATCGCCAGGACCCGCTTGCCCCCAATGTGTACAACATTGGCTTTGAGATCGTGGCTCTACCACCAGGGGATGAACACCTGATCCACCATGTCATGGAAAAATACGCTACGACGGAAGAGTATTCTTATCCCTGGAAGTAATTGCCGTTGATTGACGCTTCTCTGCCGCTCGTCGAACTTCACCGCCATCTGGATGGCAACGTCCGCCTGCGGACCATCCTTGATTTGGGGCGTCAGCACAACCTGCCTCTGCCCGCCTGGGACGAGGCCGGTTTGCGTCCTCACGCGCAGGTCACCGAGCCACAACCCGGCGTGATGGCGTTCATTGAGCGCTTCCGCTGGGCGCGCGCGGTTATGGTAGATTATGAGGCGGTGCGCCGTATTGCGTATGAAAACGTCGAGGATGCACATCAGGAGGGGATTGATTACATTGAGTTACGTTTCAGCCCCTGGTTCATGGCAGAAACCCATCATCTGGATCCGGCCGGCATCGTCGAGGCTGTGGTGGATGGCGTCCAGGCCGGTCAGCGCGACTTTGGCGTGCGCGTGCACCTGATCGGCATCCTGAGCCGCACCTATGGCGCCGTCATCGCCCAACAAGAACTTGCCGCCCTGCTCCGCCAGCGACAGCATATTGTCGCGCTCGATCTGGCCGGCGATGAGGCCAGTTTCCCCCCGGAATGGTTTCAGGAACATTTCCGGCGCGCGCGCGAGGCCGGCTGGCATATCACCGTTCACGCCGGCGAGGCGGCCGGAGCCGAGAGCATCTGGCAGGCCATTCGTCTCCTGGGGGCAGAACGCCTGGGACATGCGGTGCGCGCCACGGAAGACCCTGCCTTACTCGACTATCTGGCGGAAAAGCGCATCGGGGTCGAATCCTGCCTGACAAGCAACATACAGACTCGTTGCGTGGCCGATTATGCCCATCATCCTCTCCGCCGCTTTCTCGAACACGGCATTCTGGCAACCATCAACACCGATGATCCCGGTATCAGCGGCATCACCTTGCGCTACGAATATGACATCGCGGCCCCTCAGGCCGGCCTGAGCGTGGCGCAGATCCGTCTGGCACAGCAGAATGCCCTCGAAGTGGCTTTTCTCAGCGAATCAGAAAAACAGGCATTACGCGCCCGGCGGTAGAAAACGGCCTGCCACGTTCACTTGCGATTGAAATCGGCCGGTATCTCTCCCCAGGCCTCGCTATCCCACTTGAGCAGAGGGACCGTCAGGCCATGTTCCTGCAACCAGCGTTCGGCACGAGCGATCAAGGCCCACAACGGCGCGTTCCGCTCCTCTGCGGCCAGATCCGTGTTACAGCGCCCGGCCTTGACCCAGGCAATCGCCGTTTCCGAATCGGAGTAAATGGGGGCAGAAAGGCCGCGTTCTTGCAACCAGGCCAGCGCATGGACAATTGCCAGAAACTCACCAACATTGTTCGTGCCATGCTCAAACGGCCCCTGATGGAAAATTTCCTGACCACTGGCCGTATGCACACCGCGGTACTCCAGCCGGCCCGGATTGCCCGAACAGGCCGCGTCTACGCAGTAACTGTCCGCAATCGGCGGATGGGAGGCAAGCCGCCAGGGTTGAACAGCGGGCGCTGATCCGATGTAATCCTGATAACGCCCCTGCAGAGCGCGCTCGGCGGCCTGACGCGTGGGAAAAGCCCGGTACTCGGCGCCCGGAAAGCCCTTCACCTGCGCCGCGCACTCTTCCCAGGTAGAAAAAATACCCCTCTGACGCCCCTTCCATACCACGTAGAACCTGCTCTTTTCGCTCACCCAGGCACCTCCATCTCATTCGTTCTCATTCTTTGCCCGCGATTTCCTGCGCCGTTGTCTGCATCTCTTGCAGGACGGAAGGTATCTGCTCGGGCGGCAGGTTGAGCCGAAAGATGTGCTGCGCGCCGTCGGCCAGCACGTAGCGCACCGTGCGCCAGGAGGCTACTTGTGGCGTACCCTGCATGTCAGGCAGAAAGGCCAAAGCGGCCTCCCAGTGAGGATGGGCAGCGCGGTAACGGCCCAACCCAACCAGGGCCGAAACGCGCAACGGCAACAAACCGCTTTCACTGACCCAGGACGCCTGCCTTTCAGGGGAAAGCAACCAGCGCAGGAAGAGCCAGGCCGCCAGATGGCGCGCGGGGGTAGACTTCAACACGGCCAGGGAAACGCCATACGTGCTGACCGCTCCCCCGCGTGGACCGGGATACGGGAGCAAGGTCCATTCGTCGGCATTGTTCGCCTGCCTCAGCACCCTCTCGAACCCGGCGATGTCGCTCAAGTCGCCGCTGACGAACAGCGCCAGACGACGGGCAAAAGCCTCCGGCGGAGTCACCTCCAGCGGCAGCCAGGCGCAGTGATCATCGTAGAGACCCTTGAGAAAGGTCAAGGCGGTCGCGTTCGCCGCGTTGTCAACCTGATAGTCACCCTGCCAGATTTCACCCCCAAAGGCCAGCAGCCAGTCATACACCGTTTGCCAGTGGGTATCCACCAGCCAGCCGCCATAGCCGTCGTTGTGTACATCCTCATCGGCGCGCAAGGCGGCATTGGCCGCGCAGGCCTGCTGACGGAACTCGTCAGCATCCGCCGGCGGACGATCGAAGCCCAGTTCGCGCGCCCAGGTCAGGTTGTAGAACAGGAAGCGAGCCGAACGCGCCAGCGGTACCGCCCAACGCTGACCGTTCACCTCGTCTTGTCGCCAGAACGCCGGCGGAATATCCCCCAGCGCATCCTCCGTCAATCCCCAGCGCTCATCCATGACGTAGGGATTCAGAGCAACCAGTTCCCCTTGATTGGCCAGGATCAGGATCTGCTCCGGCAACATCGCCATGAGGTCCGGCCGCTCCGTGCCTGGTACCTCCTGCAGGGCCTCGTACAACGAACGATAATCCGGCTGCCGCTCCGCGTAGACGGTAATGCCCCAGGCGTTGACGGTATTGAACAAGGCAATCTGATTTTCAAAGGCGGTAGCGGTATCGCCGTAGAAGGCATGCCAGACGTACAGGCGGACGCCGCGCACATCGGCGACATCAGCGCCCAGATCGGGCGTGGCGGATGCCACCAGCGTAAACGCGGCCGTCGGCTCCGGAACAGGCGAGAGCGCCACGGTCGGCGTGAAACGCCCCGTGCCCAACCCGCAGGCCGCCAGCAACGCCGTGACCGGCGCCAGCCAGAACAACACAAGGCGCAGACGGCTCATCAGAAGGTCAGGAGTGGAACGGGGGTGAGCAGCAGGAGGAACAAGATGAGCGCCGTAACTGCCAGAACCCTGCGCCGGCCATCCAGGGGGGTAATCTGGTCCAGTGGTTCGGCCTGCGCCTGACCGAAGAAGAAAATGATTATCGCCCACAGCCACCAGCCGGACCACAGGAAGCCAAGCAGGAGCAGGGCGACCAGAATCAGGCGCCAGAACACCGCCGACTTCCGTCCCAGGAGCGCGTAGAGGATATGGCCGCCATCCAGCTGGCCGACTGGAATCAGGTTGAGGAACGTCACCAGCAAGCCAGCCCAGGCCGCCCAGGCAATGGGATGCAGGTACACATCCCGACCGCCCAACGGGACAGGATGCCCGGTCAACCAGTAACGCAGCCAGTAACGCCAGGGCGATTGCGCGTATTGCGGTGGCGCGGGCAGCCATTCGCCTTTGACCAGATACTTCGCGGCCAGGTAGAGAAGAGAATTCCCCTCCAGCAGATCATCGTTCGGGCAGGAATAGGTCTCACCGGGCAAAGCGCTGGTCGGGCAGTTGGGAAGACTATCGGCCTGGCGGGTGTACAATGTATCTTCCAGCGTTTTGACCGGCGAATGTGCCAGACCATAGAACAACAGGGGCAGAGCCAGGAGGAAGCCCGTCAACGGGCCGGCGAGGCCAATATCCAGCAGCACGCGTTTGTTCTTGGGGGGGCGGCGCGTCAAAATCACCGCGCCCATCGTCCCCAATGGACTGATCAAAGGCAGCGGTAGAAAATAGGGCAGGGTGGCATCGCCGCGATGGAGGCGCGTCGCAAAGTAATGCCCCAGCTCATGACCAAGAAGAATGCCCATCAGGGTCAGCGTGAAGGGCAGACCGCCCCAGGGATGAAGCAGCGCTTCGCGGAACAATACCCCCTGGGGGATGTCATTCCCATAAATCTGGCGAAGCGCCTCGGCTTGAGCATCGAGCGCGCCGGTGAGCCAGACGCTCAGGAACGTCAGCGCGAACAGGATGACATTGACCCAGATATTCAGCCGGCGTGGCGTAGCAGGGCTCGGCACCAGCACAACCACCTGTTGCCCCTGCTCAACACGAAACAGCGGCGTAATCCCGTAAGGACGCAGCGCCTCCGCCAGCTGGTCGTAGGCCATCGCCGAGTCCTCCACCAGCAGATGACCATGATAGCGCACCAGAACACGCTGCTGGTCTCCCAACGTGATTCCTTCTACATGGAACACGCGCCCAACAAGGGCGGTGAGAATCTCGGTATCCGGCAGGGTCATACGCATTGCCTCCGGGGGAAGATAGCTGACATGCGTCAAGGATACTGCAAGCCAGCGGCTTTGGCAAGTGGCGCGAGCGCAGATTCTCCCCTCCGGGGCGCGTGCCCGGCCTCTCAACCTGCTCACTGTCCGCGTCAACGCGATTGAACAGAAACCCTACCGCGCCAGCAAGTGAAGCCGCGCCATTTCCTCCTACTTATCCGCTTCGATCCTGACCTGCACCGCGCGCACAACGACGCGGTAGCGGTAGGTCTCGGTCTTCTCATCGTATGTGCGGCAGGTAATCAGTGTCAACCAGGGATATTCTTCATGGCGTAACACCGACAGGTCGTTGGGCCAGACGCGGCGCACCTCGCGCACCTCATACAGGTAACGTTGCTTCCCGAGATGGATGATGATGCGGTCGCCCCAGGCCAGCAGGTGCAGGTTGAAGAACGGGCCTGGCAAACCATTGGCCAGATAGACATGCGCCGTCAGCGCCGAGTTGCCTTTCCAGGTCGGGAAGGCCGTCCCTTCCAGCCAGCCGGCCTGATTGGAAAGCCAGGTCAGGTCCCAACCGGCAGGGCTTTGGAGCGGTACGCCCACAACAGGAATGTTCACACCAAGTTTCGGAATCTCCAGCCGCAGGTTGCCCAGGGCCGCGTAGGACCACTCGAAAGGCGGAGACGGCAAAACGGTAGTGCGTCCTGGCGCAAAACCGGTGGCCGGCAGGGCAGGGGTAGTGATGACCACCTGCGCCTGAGCGCCATAGATATTCACCTCACTGCCGGGGTCGTAGTAACGCTCCGTTGAAAGCGTATTGTAGGAAGATTGCGGCGAGGTGACATCGCCCGGCAGGCTGGTCCATTCCAGC
>DAOTVX010000041.1:0-11036 GCA_034436275.1 Anaerolineales bacterium
ATCGGGCTAAATTGACTCGCCCGGAGATTGCTGCGTCGCAAAGAACGCTCCTCGCCATGACATACACAACAGCCTGGATGCAGCGCTGAATAGTTACCGTTACACACTGGAGGCCATAGTTTTTGCCATACGTATAACACGAGTGCCAACAGCGGTAAAACGATGGTCACACGAATATCTTCGGCGTTACCCTGCAACGTCATGAGAAAAATCACCCACGGCAGCGCAATCCCCATCAGCGTTGCCAGCAGCGCTGGCCCGTATCGTTTTTGCTTCACCCAACTGCTCAGCCAATAAATCCATGGAATCAACAGCAAGACTTGATCGGGGGTGCCAATGCGCACTGCCGTCCATGTCGTCACAATTGCCACGATCCCCAGCACAGGTGGCCACTGATCCCACGCCAACGCACGGGCACGCCAGACGGTATGCACCATCCATACGAGCAAACCGCCCCCCAGCACCCAGGTCAACGCCAGACTCCATGCGCGCGGCGCGAACACTTCGACGAGCGTTTGCGCAGGTGGACCAACTCGCGCATACCCGGCATAATGGCGTACCGCCTGTACAAAATCGCCCAACCAGGTGGGTACCCACAGCATCGCACCAGCAAACAATATACCCAGCGTGATAGCGGCACCACAAACAATCCGCCAGCGACGTTGGTAGAACGCCCAAAACATCAAGGTAAGCAGAAAGAAAACCACCGGCTGAGGTTTAATCGTGGCCAGCGCAACCAGCGCGCCCCCTAGAAAATCAAAACGTGCCTCAATGGCGACAAAGGCGAGCACGAGCAAAAAGAACGACACCAAAGCATACTGTCCCAGAAAAACACCGCGAACGGTCGGATAAAACAGCAAAACGCCAACTACCAGCATCGCGAAAGACAAAGGCGTCCACACGAAACGATACCAGCGCGCCAAGAGCAACGCCCCACTCACAACAAGGAGAACCAGCAGAGCCATCCACAGTGCTTGCGCTTGCGCATACGCCAGACCGACGAACGGTGCAATGATGAAAGCTGCATACAAGGGATAGGCAAATGCGACTTGATCTTCGTCAGGCCGCGCCAGCCGGCCGTACATCGCCCGTTGAATTTCTTGAGTGACTGCATCAGAATAGGGATTTTCACCACGCAGAAACAACGCCCGTGCACCCATCCAGCGCGGAAAGAAATCGCCCGCGCCTAACATGTGCCGCGTCAAACCACTGTAAAAAGCATACGCCAGCACGATGTAAAGAGCAAGTATGAACAGCATCACGCCCAAAACCCGAAACCTTTGTCGAGTAGAGCTCAACATCTACGGTTCCTCCAGAGGATAAATCGCGTACACATCCGTCGCGGCGTTCAACAGCGCAGGCTTATGTTCCACAAAATCGCGCGCCAGCCACACGACAATATTTTCAGCGATTTCTGAGAGGCCTACCAGAAGGTCCTTCCGAGAAGCACAGCGTGGGCAAAGAGAGTGGTGAAATAGCCAAGAACCTATCCGAAAAAAGTCGAAAAAGGAGACGAGACCTGATAAAACAGGGGGTGCAAAAATCCAAGTTCAAGGGGTTACGTCTCCATGTTCAAGGATAGCACAAAATCGAAAAGCAAATACCGAATGCCGGGCAAGTTGTGGAGATTGCTAAAAAAGCGCTTGCCCAAAGAGCCCAAAACGAAAAAGCGAGGGCGTCCACGGGTAAACAATCAGGATGTCTTGGATGGCATCTGGTATGTTCTGTGGAGCGGTTGTCCATGGAAGCCCATTGAAAAATAATGGTTCAATGTTTCCAGCAGTGTTTTGCATGAGCGCTTTCAAACCTGACAAGAACAGGGGCTATTTGAGCTGCTGTTCCAAAAGATGGTCAAATTCTATGCCAGGGAGTGCAAAATTGGCTGGAAATGGCAATCGGTTGACAGCATGACGAGCCCATCGCCTTTGGGCGGCTCGAAAACCGGCAAAAAATCCAACGGGCAGTAACTACTCAGCCATGTCATTGTGAGCCGTTTTTCGGCGAAGCAATCTCCCATTGATCAGGCTAAATTGACTCGCCTGGAGATTGCTTCGTCGCAAAGAACGCTCCTCGCCATGACATACACAACAGCCTGGATGCAGAGTGAATAGTTACGGTAAGCAAATAATGGATGAAATCCAGAGGTTTTGCTGACCCCGGAATCAAAAGACCACACGCCCGATGACGAAAAATTCCTTGCCAGCGACAGGTAGTTGTAACCACCATCGGGAACATGCTGAGCGATCAGCTCATTGTCTGCCATTATAATCAAAGTGTCAAACACAATCAGATTGACAGCCAGTATCAGGACTATAGCAGACCAGAAAAAATTCATTTTTACACTGGCGCATGAGCGGATATCTCGGGTAGGAAAAGATTAAATGATACGATCACGAGACAGATTAATCATCCAGAGCGTTATTATCTGGCTAGGCTCGGCTTTCCTGCTGTTTTGGCTGTGGGACACCTGGCTATTGGATGGCCCGCATGGCCCGTACCGTTGGGTAGGCATGGACTTTATTCCATATTGGATTGGGGTACGGGAAATGCTTAAGGGAGTGAACCCGTACACACCCGAAGTAACACTGAAAATTCAGGAAACACTTTATGGCGGCCCGGCAGGCGCATATGACCCGATGATGTTTGTTTATCCGGGCTGGTTATTTGTGTTGATTCTTCCTCTGGCGCTTATTCCTTTGAAATGGGCTGTCATTCTTTACGGTAGCACGCTTATTTTACTGCTGTTTCTCTTGTTGAGAAACCTATCCATGGCCTGGGGGGGAACAAGATTAAGCAACATATCGCTGGCTATTCTCATTCTGGGAACGCTACCATTTGTAATGATTGCTGCGACAAAAGGACAGTTAGGCTATATCGGCCTGATGGGATTATACCTGGCCCTTTACTGCTGGAAAGAGAAGCCAATCCTGGCCGGGATTGCACTTGGATTTGCTCTGATTAAGCCCACGGTGACCGTTCTGCCTGTGATTGGTTTCTTGATCTGGGCATTCTTGACCAGAAGATGGCCTTTTGTTCTGGGGTTTACCGCCTGGATGCTTTTCTTGTCCATCAGCAGTTTCGTGGTCTCTGGTTTCTGGCTACCAGAGTATTTCCAGACGTTGAGCATCAGGGGGGGGATGACGGTCTTGTGGAGCGTGCAGCTTCTGGCCCCACCCTGGAACTATCTCTATGTTCTCTATTTTCTGGCGCTGCTGGGATACGGTCTGCTGACATCGCTCAGGAAGGGCGATATCCGCCCCTGGTTTTCGGCAACCATCCTGGCTGGGATGGGGCTTACGCCCATGCGCTGGATCTATGATTTGTTTGTGGGCATTCTGATTCCTGACAACAATCCCAAGAGTTCAGTCCTTGCTCGGCTCAGTCTCGGCCTGGCTGTTCTCTCTCCCTGGTCCTTGTTGTTGATTGCAGAAAGAATTCGCGGTGAATGCGCCGTGATTGGCCTGCCACTTATCTGGTCGCTGATTTTTCTTCTCGAAAATGTTCCCCTGGCACGCGCGGCGTCTCTTGGAGAACAATACCTGAAGCAAAGGAAGACCAAATGAGTAAACCATCACACCAAAACTGGCCGGTTTTGGCACTCTGCCTCATCTGGATGCTGCTTGTCAGCCTGGCTTATGGCTACACCCATAAGCCTTTCTCGCCGCAAATGTTTCTGGCCATCGGCAAAAACGCCTGGGTTTTGAGCCTGGCTGTTTTGTTGCCCGGTCTGTGCTACAGTCTGGGGCGAGAAATTTTGAGGTTTTTCTTTCCTCCTCATCCTGATTCGCTTCCAGAGAAAGAGCGAACCGATACGACCGTCGGAGTTACCTGGTCCCTGGCTATCGGGGCAGGCGTTTTTTCCTTGCTCGTGTTGGCAACGGGCCTGTTGATTGCCGCGAACGCCTGGGTGTTTGGCTTGCTGGTTGTGATCTTGCTCGTCTGGCGCTGGCGGCAGACGCTCGAATTCTGGCGTCAAGTCGGGCAGGTCTGGCAAGGACTGGCTCCTGTGGGAGGAGCAGAGAGGTTACTCGCCCTGCTGGTGGCTGTCATCTTTCTGCTGAACTTATCGGTGGCTCTCGCCCCGCCGCTAACCTTTGACGCCCTGGTCTATCACCTGACCCTGCCCCTGCGCTATCTTCAGGAAGGTCGTATCACCTACATCCCCGAAATCATGTTTTGGGGCATGCCGCAACTGGCCGAAATGCACTACCTCGTCCTGCTGGCTCTGGGCGGCGAATCGGCCCCGGCAGTGCTGGGCTGGCTGCTTGGCGGTCTGACCCTGCTGACCCTGGGCGATGACCTGCGTCAGCGTTTTGGCCGCCTGGCGGCCTGGTTCGCGATCGCGGCCCTCTTGAGTGGTTTCACCCTCTCGCGCTTACTGGGCGCGGCGTATCTGGAATGGTTTCTGCTCCTGTACGGGCTGGTCTGGTGGCAGTTGCTGGAAAAGATTTATGACCAGCGAAACGAAAGCAGGCTGGTTGTGCTGCTTGGTGTCGTTTCCGGTTTTGCACTCAGCCTGAAATACACCGCCGGCATGTTGCTGCTGCTGGGGGTACTGGCCTTGCTCTTCCAACCGACCAGCCAATGGCGCCGGAATGTCAGGCAGGCTTTCACGGTTGGCCTTGTGGCGACGCTGGTCAGCCTGCCCTGGTGGGCCAAAAATTTCGCCTGGACGGGGAATCCTTTCTACCCGCTGCTTTTCCCTGCCGGAGCCATGGACGCCATTCGCTATGATTTTTATCACAACATTCCCTCGAACCTGACCTGGCAGCAGGCGGTTGTCATGCCCTGGTACATCACCATCTGGGGCGTGGACGACAAGGTAGGCCCCTCGGCTTCGATCGGCCCACTCTTGCTCGCCTTCTGGCCGCTGGCTTATCTCGACTGGCGGAACAAGACAGATTCACAGCGCCGCCATCTGCTCCTGGCGACGTTCATTTTGCTGGGAGGCTTTGTCCTGTGGGTGCTGGTCGCTTTTCAGAATAACCTGCTGATTCAAACCCGCCTGTTTGTGACCCTGTTCCCGCTCTGGGCGATGCTGGCGACAGCCGGGTTTGCTTATACTTTCCAGGTTCAGGCCGCCTCCGTTCGCCTGGGTCGCATTGCGCTAACCCTGGTTTTGCTTTTCCTGTCCTTCAACGTATGTGAAACACTCTCCGACGTATTGCCCAGGCGCTCCCTGGAGCATAACGCTGGCTTATGGAGCAGGGAGGATTACCTGGCCCACAACCTGGGCGACTTATATGCGGCCAGTGAAACGATCCGGCGTCTTCCCCCCGGCAGCCGGGTCGTCATGCTCTGGGAGACACGCGGGTTTTACTGCGTCCCGCGCTGCGATCCAGATGAGATCATTGACCGCTGGTATCACGAAGCCCACCAGTACACCACCGCCGATGAGATTCGGGCCGCCTGGCTCGAACAAGGTTATACCCACATGCTTATCTGGGAGTCGGGGTTCGAGTTCGTGCATGATTTCGATAACGCTAAATTTGCCGCGCGCGATTGGCGTTTGCTGGAAGAACTGCGCGCAGCGCTTGGTCGCGGCCAGCCAATTGGCCATTACACGCTTTATTCGTTGCGGTAGCCCTCCATGCTCCTGTTCTGTTCCCCGATTCCCAAGCCAGGGGAACTTTTCCCGTCCGGCTGCCGGGATGAGGCACGGGCACGGCGGTTCGCCTTCCGCCCGGCTCCCCTCCTGTCCTTGAAGTGAAGAACAGATACGTTATAATACCCTCATGCGCGCTCATGGCTGGTATGCTCCGTTTGCACTGCTGATACTGACCGGTTGCCTGGCGCCGATAGCGGGGGAACGTTCTAGGCCTGCGCCGACAGATATTTTTTCCTCAGCGGTTGCGCCATCCTTCACTGCCACGCTCGAACCTGCTGCGTTGCCCACACCGACCCCTACACCGCCCACGCCTACGGCAACAAGTGCTCCCCTACTGTCAGCAGACGAAACGTTTCCTCTTCCGCCAGAGCCGCTGCAGGCTCCATCCACGGCTCCCGAGGCGGCCATTCAAATCCTGGCGCCTGGCCCCATGTCAAGCGTACGCTCGCCTATTCGGCTGCGCGGTTACCTGGTGCCGGGCTACAAGAATCGCGTCCATGTCGAGTTAATCGGCGAAGATGGCCGTTTGCTGGGACGTCATCTCCTGTACGTCTATACCTCCCAACGCCTGGCCTACTTTGCCCTGGAAATCCCCTTCGAGATCAAAGGAGTTTCACAGCTGGCCCGCTTGCAGGTCAGCACAGAAGACGAGGCTGGACGAACGAAAGCGTTATCCGCCGTCCGCCTGTTATTGCTCTCCAGCGGCTATGAGGATATTAACCCCCCCGGCGATCTGAAAGAACGCTGCCTCCTTCTCACCCCGGCGCCTGGCGAAACAATTCACGGCGGCGTGGTTCTGGTGACGGGCTACGCCCGCCCACTGGACGATCTGCCGCTGATCCTGGAACTTCTTGGCGATCAGGGGCAGGCCATCGTCAGCCGCCTGGCTTCGCTCCCACCTGCCGAAGCCAATGGCTACAGTCCCTTTGCGGTCGAAATGCCTTACCACGTCTCCGAACCGCTCCCTGTACAGCTGGTCGTGCGTCAACTGGACGGGCGCATTGGGGGAACCATGTACCTGTACAGCCAGGAAATCACCCTTGCCCCCTGACAGAAAATCGAATATAATTCGCTCCAAGTTGAACAAGAAGTGCACACTTCGCTTGTGGCGAGCGCTTGGACGAGAGGTCTGAAGCGCTTGCTTTTGCTTGTTTTGACGCCACATCTTCGCCCGACAGGCAACCCAGTCTTATCTTTCGAGGAGTGGACGAGTGGAAACAAAGGGGCTTACCGCATTGCGTATCAGTCTGGCTTCGCCAGAGACCATTCTGAGCTGGTCCTATGGTGAGGTCACAAAACCGGAGACTATCAACTACCGTCGTCTGAGGCCTGAAAAGGATGGCCTTTTCTGCGAAGCCATCTTCGGCCCAACGCGCGACTGGCAGTGCTATTGCGGCAAATACAAAAACGTTCGCTACAAGGGGATTATTTGCGATAAATGCGGCGTGGAGGTCACGCGCTCGGATGTGCGCCGGGAACGGATGGGGCATATCATGCTCGCGGCGCCGGTCGCGCACATCTGGTACACCCGCCGCGTCCCATCCTACCTCGGTCTGCTGCTCGATGTTTCGCGGCGCAATCTGGACCGGGTCCTGTACTTCGCCCAGTACATTGTGACGTATGTCGATGAAGAGGCGCGACAAAAAGCGCTGCGCCGTCTGGAGGACGAAATTACCGTTTCGGAGCGTGAACGCGCAGCCCAGGCCAACGCCCAGATCGCCGAGATCAAGACCGCTCGCGACCGCAAACTGGCTGAACTGGAATCACGGCGTAAGAAACTGGAACGCCAATACGACGAACAAATCGCGGCCCGGATCGAACCCATCATTCAAGAAGGCCAACGCCTGGAAACCCTGCTCAAAGAGAAAAGCGGCCAGGTGTTGACGGAGCCGATTCGCTTTGCCGAGAGCGAGGAAGTCATTGTCGAGGCTGGCGTCAAAGTAACCGCCGCGCATATCAGTCAGGTGCAAAAGTTCGTGCGCGCGCGTCTGGAGACGTTAGAGAATGAACTCAAGGATGAAAAGCAACGCGCGCTGGACGAAATTGCCACCGAAGCCGCGCGCCTCAAGGCCGAGGCTGACGAAAAGATGAACGCTTTGCGCCTTCAGTGGGAAGAACAAACCACCGATGCGCAAGACCAAAACACTCGCCTGCGCGATGAACTGCTCGAACTGCGCCCGCTAACCTTCCTGAGCGAGAGCCGCTACCGCGAATTGAAACAACGTTGGGGACAAGTATTCCGCGCCGACATGGGCGCCGAGGCCTTCTACGACATCTTGCGCCGCCTCGACCTGGACAAACTGGCCGAGGAACTCTGGCACGAAGTGCGCACCTCCAAAAGCAAGCAAAAGCGCAAGAAGGCCACCACGCGCCTGAAAGTAGTGGAGGCCTTTCGCCGTTCGGGCAACCGCCCCGAGTGGATGATTTTAACCGTCCTGCCGGTCATTCCACCCGATCTGCGCCCGATGGTGCAACTGGACGGCGGTCGTTTCGCCACCTCTGACCTGAACGATCTCTACCGACGCGTCATTAACCGCAACAATCGCCTGAAGCGACTGCTCGAACTGGGCGCGCCGGATGTCATCGTGCGCAACGAGAAGCGCATGTTACAGGAAGCCGTGGACTCGCTGATTGACAACAGCCAGCGCGGCAAAGCCCTGTCGCGACGCGGACGGCGTGAACTGAAGTCCTTGAGTGACATGCTCAAAGGCAAGAAGGGTCGCTTCCGCCGCAACCTGCTCGGTAAACGCGTGGACTACTCCGGTCGTTCGGTAATCGTCGTCGGCCCACAACTGAAACTGTACCAGTGCGGCCTGCCCAAGACAATGGCACTTGAGTTGTATCGTCCTTTCGTGATCAGCCGACTGGTAGCCTATAACTACGCCTCCAACATCAAAGGCGGCAAACGGCTGGTTGACCGCATGCGACCAGAAGTGTTTGAAGTGCTCGAAGAAGTGATCAAAGAGCGCCCGGTCCTGCTCAACCGTGCGCCAACCCTGCACCGTCTCGGCATCCAGGCCTTTGAGCCGGTGCTGATCGAAGGATCGGCCATTCAACTACACCCGCTGGTCACCACCGCCTTCAATGCCGACTTTGACGGCGATCAGATGGCCGTCCATGTGCCGCTCTCGGATCAGGCCGTGCAGGAAGCGCGTCAACTCATGCTGGCTTCCAAGAACCTGCTCAAACCGGCCGACGGCGAACCCATTATCAGCCCGTCCAAAGATATGGTCCTGGGCATCTACTACCTGACCAGCGAGCACCAGCGGCCTCATCCAGGCGATGGACGCGTCTTCGCCGATATGGACGAAGTCGAACTGGCCTATCAACTGAGGCAGGTGGACGTCCACAGCAAGATTAAAGTACGGGTCAAGACCTGGTACGATGAACAGGGCAATCGTCTACCGGCAGCGGAAACGCGCCTGATCGAAACGACTGTCGGGCGCGTCCTCTTCAACCGCATCCTGCCGGAAGAGATTCAGTTCACCAACCGCACGCTGGAAAAAGGCGGCATCAAGGACATCATCGCCGAGGTGTATGAGATTTGTGGCCAGGAAGTCACGACTCAGGTCGCTGACGAGATCAAACGCGTTGGCTTCGAATACGCCATGCGTTCGGGAGTGACGCTGGCAGTTTCCGACATTACCATTCCCCCTCAAAAAGAAGCGATTATCGCTCAGGCCCTGCAAGAAGTGGAACAGGTCCAGCGCGACTATCGGCGCGGCTTGTTGACCGAGCAGGAGCAAAACGAACGGGTCATTCAAATCTGGCAGCGCACGACCTCTAAAGTCGCCGAAGCCGTCAAACAACACATGGCGCCGGATAGCAATCTGGCAGTCATGGCGAACTCGGGCGCCACCAAAGGCGGATTCGGGCCAATCTCGCAGCTGGCCGGTATGCGCGGCCTGATGGCTGACCCGGCCGGGCGCATTATCCCGCGCCCCATCCTCTCGAACTTCCGCGAAGGCCTGACCGCTCAGGAATACTTCATTTCAACTCACGGCGCCCGTAAAGGCCTGGCCGATACCGCCTTGCGCACCGCCGATGCCGGCTACCTGACGCGTCGTCTGGTGGATATTGCCCAGGATGTCATTGTCAACGACTATGACTGCGGCACGCAGGAAGGGTTCTGGATTCGCAAACAGGACGATGTTGCCGGTCAATCGTTCTACAGCCGTCTGTATAGCCGTCTGGTGGCCGAGCGGGTTCTGGATCCGAAAACCGGCGAGGTGCTGGCCGAACGCGACGATATCATTGACCACGAACTGGCGCGTCGCCTGGTGGCGGCCGGCGTAACCGAAGTCAAAGTGCGTTCGCCGCTCACCTGCGAATTACAGCATGGCGTATGCGCCAAGTGCTATGGCATTGATTTGGGGCGCGGTACGATGGTTGAATTGGGCACAGCCGTTGGCATTATCGCCGCGCAATCCATTGGCGAGCCGGGCACACAGTTGACGCTGCGCACCTTCCACACCGGTGGCGTCGCTGCCGGCGGCGACATCACGACCGGTCTACCACGCGTGGAAGAACTCTTTGAAGCGCGCAAGCAACCGAAAGGCGAAGCCGTAGTCGCCGAAATTGACGGCACAGTGCGCATTGTCCAATCCGATCGCTATGCCGATATGCGGCTGGTGCGCATCGAGAACAGTGAACTGGTCAGCGATGAATACGAATTCCCCGAGGAATGGACCATCACCGTCAAGGATGAGGACGAGGTCGAAGCCGGCGCGGTATTGGGCACCTTTGGCGAGGCCACGATCACGGCTCAGCACGGTGGCCGGGTACGCATTGAAGGCCGCAAGGTGATCGTTTCCTATGATCGCTACGAAGAGGTAGAGTACGAAATCCCGACCACCATGCGCCTCCTGGTAAAGGACGGGGAACGCGTGGAGAATGGCCAGCCACTGACGGAAGGTTCGCTCAACCCTCACCGCATTCTGCGCGTCAAAGGACGCGAGGCCTGCCAGCTGTACCTGTTGAGCGAGATTCAGAAAGTCTACCGTAGCCAGGGCCAGAACATTCACGACAAACACTTCGAGGTTATCATCCGCAAGATGATGTCCAGGGTGCAGGTCAAACGCCCCGGCGACACGCAGTATCTGCCCGGCGACGCAGTCGATCGGCTGGAAATCAAGCGTATCAATGAACAATTGCTGGCCGAAGGAAAGCAGCCGGCGACCTACAGCGAGATTCTGCTTGGGGTGACCAAGGCTTCCCTGTCCACCACCTCTTTCCTTGCCGCCTCATCCTTCCAGCATACCATCAAAGTACTGGCTGGCGCGGCCATTGCCTCGGCAACCGACTACCTCTACGGCCTGAAAGAGAACGTCATCATTGGCAAACTCATCCCGGCTGGGACAGGCTTTGTACACGGACGCTTCGCGAAGGCCGAGAAGGCTGTCAAGGAAGTTGGCTCTTCCCAGTGGGC
>DAOTVX010000042.1:0-1677 GCA_034436275.1 Anaerolineales bacterium
ACCAGGTCATGATGCCGGGACTGATCTTCAGTCCCATACGAAGCGCCGGCTCAACATAGAAGTGCTCACCGAAAGGCGGCGCCACCCATTGTAACGAATCGGTGCGCAGCCCTTCCAGCAAATCAAAAACCGACGGCGTAAGAGATGTGTTGTAGATCCAGTAGCGACTGAAAACCAGATTACCTTTCAGCGCCATAACCAGCGGCACGAGCATGGCCCAGGCCAGCGACACGCGCCATTTCGATGCCGTCTCCGTCCAACCTATCCATAGAAAAGGCCAGCGGAGGCCCAGTAACGCATCCAGCCCAAGAGCAGCAAGCCCCAGCAGAAATGGAATGGCCAGACCGCCTATCTGCGACGCATGGCGTACCCCGGCAAGGGCAGGATACAGGCGTACCAGCGCCTTCAGTAAAACGGCGCTGCCCGTTAGAAACGCCAAAAGCACTCCCAGGGCCAGAAAAGCGCGTCGCCGCCAATCCAGCAGACGCTGGCTAACCAACCCCACCACTGCCAGCAACACAGCCACCCAGCCGATGTAATGACCGTACAGGTGAGGGTAAGGAAGCTTCCCCAGCGTCTCGGTATGATAATAGGCCCAATCGCTGATGACCAGATTCAAGGGCAGATAAAGCAGGGGCTGCGCGGTTTTGAACCCGGCGTCCGTTTCTTTGTACACATTGGGAGCAAAATGCAGAAACGGCATCAGGAAAGGCGCGGCCAGTAAAGCCGCCAGTCCAAATGCCAGCAGCATGTTCTTCCAGACCCGACGCCGCCAGAACGCTCGCTCCGTGAAAAAGACCAGCACCGCCGGCAGAGTAAAGAACAGACCAACCTGCATGTATCCCTGGCCCGCCAGCAAAGCAGAGGCCAGGGCAAGACCCAGGAGCACCGTGGCTCGTCTGTCTCCCCGGTTCACCAGGGATAACAGCGCCGCGTAGACAAATGAGACCATGCTGGTGGAAAATACCATGCCGTACACGCCCAATTCCATCCGCACCGACAAATGGCCGCCGACAACGGCCATGGCCGCGCTCCACAGACGCGCCAGCCGGCTGACGCCCAGTTCACGCGCCAGCCACCACTGCGCCAGGCCGGCAAACCAGAATGAAAGCACCAGAGTCACTTTAGCGCCATTCACCACACCGAATAATAACGTGGCCAGGGCTACCACCGGATGCAAGGCGCTGCTCTGCATATCTGCCAGAGCCGGATAGCCGCCGCGCTGAAAGCCATTCCACACCGCGCACCAACCACAACGCTGGACTTGTGTCCAGAAGTGGTTCGCCGCGATGGAGGAGCCAAACTCTCTGCCAGCCGGGACCAGATTCTCGTTCAGGTTAAGATAGGGAAGACCAACGTACATCGCCCACAGCAGTAAGCCACCCCATTCTAACAAAACGACCTTCGAGACGCGCCACCAGCGTTTGGATCGTAGCGCTTGTATTTCCATCGCAAACGCCTGGCGTAGCCGCGACGCGCCGCCTTCGTGCACACCTTCCGCGCCCAGAAGGCGATACCGTTTTCTCACCCGCATCCAGAAGAAATCCAGTACGAGTGCCAGCCCAATGGCGATCCCCCAGTATAACAACTTAACAGGCATGTTTTCCTCCACATCAATCTGGGCGGGACAGGGCGCCGGGATTCCCGATGTCCCACAATCACCCTTTGATCACAGCC
>DAOTVX010000043.1:0-42691 GCA_034436275.1 Anaerolineales bacterium
CCCCGCTGTTCTCCACCCTGCGCTTCATTGCATTGACTTTTACGCCTACTTCTACTACACTTTGGGTATGCTGGCGCGCGTTTATTCCTGTGCTGTGTTGGGACTGGACGGGGTCGTCGTCGAAGTAGAGGTTGACCATACGCAGGGTATGCCCGGCATCACGGTCGTCGGCCTGCCAGACGCGGCAGTGCAGGAAAGCCGCGAGCGCGTCCAGGCGGCAGTGCGCAATATTGGCGTACCTTTTCCGCGCAAGCGGCTGGTGGTCAACCTGGCGCCGGCTTCCGTACGCAAGGAGGGCCCTTCCTACGACCTGCCCATCGCGCTTGGAGTCCTGATTTACGCCGGCATGTTGCCGCCGCAGGCCGCCGAAGGTCTGATGGTCGTTGGGGAACTTTCCCTCGATGGGAGTGTACGGCATACGCGCGGCGTTCTACCGATGGCTGCGACAGCACGCGCGGCCGGATTCCAACGCATCGTTGTGCCGGCCGTGGATGCGGCCGAGGCGGCCCTGGTCCCCGATCTCGAAGTCATCCCTGTCACCTCGCTGGCCCAGCTCTACCGCCATCTTCGCGGAGAAGAGATCATTCCACCTCAGGCTACGGCAGAAGTCAGCGAATCGATTCCGCCGGTATTTGTGGATTTCAGCGAAATCAAAGGGCAGGAACATGTCAAACGCGCCCTGGAGGTGGCCGCGGCCGGCGGTCACAATGTGCTGATGATCGGCCCGCCGGGCGCGGGCAAGACGTTGCTGGCCCGTGCCCTGCCGGGCATTTTGCCAGAAATGACCATTGATGAAGCCCTCGACGTGACCCGGATCTATTCGGTAGCCGATCAACTGCCGCCCAATACGCCCCTGATCCGCTACCGCCCGTACCGCGCGCCTCATCACACGATCAGCCACGCCGGCCTGGTCGGCGGCGGCAACTGGCCCCACCCAGGCGAAATCTCGCTGGCCCACCGCGGCGTCCTCTTCCTGGACGAATTGCCGGAGTTCGGGATGCGTGTACTGGAGGTATTGCGTCAGCCGCTCGAAGATAAAGTGGTAACCATCAGCCGGGCGCAAGGCTCCCTGACCTTCCCGGCTAATTTTCAGTTGATCGCGGCCATGAACCCCTGTCCATGTGGCTACTATGGCGATCCTGTCCGGCCCTGTACCTGCTCCTCCGCCATGGTGACCAAGTATCAGAAACGCATTTCCGGGCCGTTGCTTGACCGCATTGACATTCATATCGAGGTGCCCCGCGTCGAATACGAGAAACTGGCCGCGACTCACCTGGGCGAATCCTCGGCCACGGTGCGGGCGCGCGTGGAGACCGCCCGCCAGCGGCAACGTGAGCGTTTTGCTGACCTCTCCCTGCCGTATCCTCTGACCTGCAACGCCGATATGCGCCCGGCAGAAGTGCGCCGGTTTTGCGCTCTGGATGAGACCTGTCAGACGCTGATGAAGACGGCCATGCAGCAGCTGCAACTCTCAGCCCGCGCCTATCATCGCGTCCTGAAACTGGCACGTACCATCGCGGATCTGGCCGGCAGCGAAGCCATTGCGCCACCGCACCTGGCGGAGGCGCTGCAGTACCGGCCACGTTTGAATATGATGTAGGTGTCAACATGGACATCTTTTACTGGCTGGCCGTGGGGATGCTGGATGCCATTTACTGGGGTGGCTTGCTGGAGGGATACGAAAACCTGCCAGCCCGAGGGCCAGCCGTGTTCATCGCCAACCATCTTGGGCCACGCGGGCCGATTGGAGCAGTTTGTTCCATCCCTCGCCGCCTCTATCCCTGGATTGTCAGCGATATGGTAGATGCGGCGCAGGCCGCGGCGTACCTGCGCAAGGACTTCGTTGAACCGCGCCTGGGACTGAAACCGCCGACCAGCATCACATTTTCTCAGGCGCTGGCGAAAATTACCGTGCCGCTCTTGCGCAGCCTGGGCTGTGTGCCGGTCTATAAGGGTTATGAGCAGATGCGCCAGACATGGGCGCTCAGCCTGGACCTGCTCCTGCGCGGCAAATATCTGCTCATCTTTCCCGAAGATGCTACCCTGCCGCCCGATCCTCTGACGGGCTTCAACCCCTTCCAGCGCGCTTTTGCCCGCCTGGGCGAAATTTACTACGAGCGCACCCGGCAATGCCTGCCTTTCTACCCTGTAGCGGTGCACGGCTCACATCGCGTGCGGGTAGGCGAACCAATTCGGTACAGTCCGCTCAACCCGCCGGGAGTGGAGCGCTCGCGGCTACGCAATCTGATCGAGGCGGCCATCCGCCGCATGTATCTGGACATGGAAGGAGAGGGAGCCTTGGGGCTGATTGCGGCCCGGAAGTAGTGCCCGCGCCCAGGGTCACTCGTAGCCGTGCGGATGTGTGCGATGCCATTCCCAGGCGCTGGCAATGATCGCGCGCAAATCGGGGAAACGCGGCTGCCAGCCCAGTTCGCGACGAATCTTCTCCGAGGAAGCCACCAGGCGTGGTGCATCCCCTGGTCGCCGGGGCGCCTCCACGGTTGGAATTGCTCGCCCGGTCACCTGGCGCGCGGTCTCGATGACTTCGCGTACCGAGTAACCGTTGCCGTTGCCCAGGTTGTAAATCAGGCAATCGTGCTCCGCCAGCGCCTCCAGGGCCAGCAAGTGCGCCGAGACCAGATCGCTGATGTGGATGTAATCGCGAATGCAGGTGCCATCTGGCGTGGGATAATCGTTGCCGTAAATGTACACCGCCGGACGCAAACCGAGGGCCGCCTGCAACGTGAGCGGGATGAGGTGCGATTCCGGCTGGTGCGCCTCGCCGTGACCGGGGCGCGCGCCGCAGGCGTTAAAGTAGCGCAAGGCCGCATAATGCAGACCGTAAATGCGGCGGTACCATTCCAGCGTTTGTTCGACAACCAGTTTGGTAAACCCATAAACGTTCGCCGGCCCGAGGGGCGAATCTTCCGTCAGCGGCGCATCGCTGGAAGCGTAGACGGCCGCCGTTGAAGAAAGCACAAAGCGCCGAATGCCGGCATGGACGGCGGCTTCGATCAGTTGCAGGGAATTCGCGAGATTGTTCCGTAAGAATTTTCCCGGATCCTTCATGGACTCGCCAGCCTCAATGAAAGCTGCGAAATGCATGACAGCGTCATATCTCTCGGAGGCCAGTACTGCCTGCAGCGTGGCCGCGTCGGCCAGATCGCCCTTGACAAAGCGCGCCTGCGGTGGAACGGCGGCGCGGTAACCTGTCACCAGCGAATCATAGACCGTGACTTTATGCCCGGCGGCGAGCAAGGCCTCTGCCGCCGCAGAACCAATGTAACCGGCGCCGCCGGTGAGAAAGATGTTCATGGGCATCACACTCCTGACATCAGGGGTAGGTGAACGACCCGGCCGGTGTCGGGCTCAAGCCACATCGTCCGGTCGGAGCCGATTATATCTTACTCCGCCCGCCCGTAAAGGCGGCCTCCAGACTGAAGAAAAATTGCCCGAGTCAGGGGAAGCGCATGAAAGATTTTCAGAGGACGCCGCCTGGGTTGACCTGCATTTGTTTCATCCGTATTCTCAAAACGCACCTATCTGCTGGTGCTACACGACAGTACCACAGGCGCATTTTTGCGCTACAATAAGAGCATGGAAACGATGAAGATTTTGCTACGTGTGTTGCTGGTGTTTCTCTTGCTGGTCGTCATCTGGCTTGCCTTTTCCTCGCTGGTCAACACCATCAACGAGGCCATGGCGCCAGTGCGCCAGTTGCAGCAGACCGATCAGGCCATTCAGACACAGGTACATACGCTCCTTAACCCCACACCGACAGTCCTCCCCGACCCGGTGACCATCATCCATGAGGTGCGCACGCTGGCGCGGCTGGAAACGATCCGCTACAGTGTGGAAAAGGTGATTACCGCCGAAAACAACCAGGGGGCCTTGGGTGCGCTCTTTGGCGATCGCCTGCTCTTCGTGGCTCACGGCCTGGTGATTGCCGGCGTGGACATGGAGAAAGTCGGCCCTGAGGATCTGTGGATAGAGAACGGCGTCCTTTACCTGCGGCTGCCGCCGGCGGAGATTTTCGTCGCCACGCTGGACAACGAGCGTTCCTACGTTTACGATCGGCAAACGGGACTTCTCACTCACGGCGACCCGAATCTGGAAACGACGGCCCGTCAGGTTGCCGAACAGGAAATCTACAAAGCGGCTCTGGAGGATGGCATTCTGGAGCTGGCACGGGTCAACGCCGAGAATTATCTGACGCGCCTGTTGCGCGCGCTGGGCTATCCGGAAGTCATCTTTGTCACCCAGACGCCCTGAAGCACGCCCTGCTACGGTCCTGCCTGGCAAAATACAGGTGAACTCCCCAGCCGCCCAGATGGTTGGGAGTCCAGGAGGCAACAGAAGAAACAAGAACCTTCGTGCGACTTGTGAGGAGGCGCCTCGGGCGAGCCTCGGTGTGGCCCTGTGGCCGCCTCACAATGACAGGCGGTAGATAAGTACGCCGCTTGACAAAACCACCAAAGGGGATGAAAATAAAAACAAAGGCAGAGAGCCGTTTTTATTTCATGTTCCTTTAGTGTAAAAATGACACTAAATACCCCTCTCCATCCCGATATCCTCGCCGCTATTCGCCGTGCTCTGGAAGAAGACATTGGCTCTGGTGATGTCACCACGGAGAGCATCGTGCCGCCGGAGGCCACCATGCGCGGGCATATTGTGGCCCGACAGGCTGGCGTGGTGGCCGGCCTGGATGTGGCCCAGGCCGTGTACCAGATGGTAGATGAACACGTCGTCTTTGAAACGCAGGTAGAGGAAGGAGCGCGGGTACAGCGCGGGCAGACGCTGGCCATCGTCAGTGGGCCGGCGCGCAGTCTGCTGACTGCCGAACGCACCGCCCTGAACTTCCTGGGGCGTATGTCAGGAATCGCCACCCTGACGCGGCAGTTCGTGGACGCGGTAGCCGGCACAGGCGCGATCATCCTGGACACGCGCAAGACCGCGCCGGGGCTGCGCATGGTTGACAAACTGGCCGTGCGGCGCGGCGGCGGGCAGAATCACCGGCTGGGTCTTTATGACATGGTGCTCATTAAGGACAACCATATTGACTTCGCCGGCTCCCTCACCCTGGCCGTACAACGCGCCCGTCGTGCCGCGCCTCATCTGAATCTTGAGGTCGAAGCGCGCACGCTGGACGATGTGCGCCAGGCTCTGGCGCTTGGCGTTGAACGTATCCTGCTCGATAACATGCCCCCTTCTGCCATGGCTGAAGCCGTGCGCCTGGTGGCCGGACGCGCCCGTCTGGAAGCCTCGGGCAACGTCTCGCTGGAAAATGTCCGTCAGATTGCCGAGACCGGCGTAGATTACATTTCCATCGGCGCTCTTACCCACTCCGCCAGAGTGTTCGACGTCGCGTTCGATTATCTGGACGATGGAGGCGGAGGTTAGCCCAGGCCGGAGAATACCCGGCGCGAGCGCGTTCACTCCAGGCGGCTGACCCGGCAACAGGGTAACGTGCCCTTGTAGAACAGGAGAGATTCCTATGAACCCCGAAGTCCAACGTATGTATGAAAAAATGAAAGCCAAACTGGAACGCATTGTTCCCGATGTGGAATTGCGTTACAAGGCAGAAATTGCCGTAGAAATTGAGGCGCTGAAGAAGCAGCGCAATGCGGTTATTCTGGGCCACAACTATATGGAGCCGGCCCTGTTTCATTCTATTCCCGACTTTACCGGCGATTCGCTCGATTTGAGTCGTAAGGCCGCTGCCACGGATAAGGATGTCATTGTCTTTTGCGGCGTGCGTTTCATGGCCGAGACGGCCAAAATCCTCAACCCTGGCAAAACGGTCTTACTGCCCTCCGAGAAAGCCGGTTGTTCGCTTGCCGCCAGCATCACTGCCGAGGACGTGCGCGCCCTCAAAGCGCGCTTCCCCGGCGTGCCGGTCGTCTCGTATGTCAACACCTATGCCGATGTCAAGGCTGAAAGCGATATTTGTTGTACCTCGTCCAACGCCGTGGCCGTGGTCGAATCGCTCAAAGCCCAAACGGTCATTTTCCTGCCCGATGAGTATCTGGCGCGCAACGTCGCGCGCGAAACCGGCAAGCATATTATCTTCCCCACCCTCCAGCCCCTTGCGCGAGAAGATACCACGCTGGATTATCAACTCATCGGCTGGCACGGACGCTGTGAGGTACACGAGAAGTTCACCGTGCAGGATATCGAGATGGTACGCGCGCAGTTCCCGGAGGTCGTGATCCTGGCGCATCCGGAATGTAGCCCGGAGGTGGTCGCCGCGGCCGATTTCTCCGGCAGCACAAACGCGATGATTCGCTATGTTCAACAGACCCGGGCGCCTCGCTACCTGCTGCTGACCGAGTGCGCTATGGGCGATAACATTGCCGCTGCCAATCCCGATAAAGAAATGCTGCGCCTGTGCATGGTGCGCTGTCCTCATATGAACATGATCACCATGGAGGATACGCGCGCGGCCCTGAAATTCAACCGCTACGTCATCGAACTGGATGAGGATATCCGTCAGCGCGCTTACCGCGCGGTTGAGCGGATGATACAAATCGGTTGAAGGAGGCGGCAATGAAGGTTACCGATGTGCTCATTATTGGTTCCGGAATCGGAGGGGCGGCCGCGGCCCTGGAACTGGCGCGTAACCCCAGGCGGCGGATTATTCTGCTCACCCGTGAACATGACCCGTGCGAATCGAACACGCGTTACGCTCAGGGTGGCATTATCGGGCGTGGACCGGACGACTCGGCTGACCTTCTGGTGAAAGATATCCTCGACGCCGGAGCCGGCGCTTCCCTACCCTCTGCCGCCCGCTTGCTGGCCGAGGAAGGACCGCGCTTGCTGGAAGAAGTGCTCATCCGCACCGCTGGCGTGCAGTTCGATCGCACACCCGGCGGCGATCTGGAATATGGCCAGGAAGCCGCGCACTCCCGCCGTCGTATCCTGCATGTAGGCGATGGCACCGGCCGCGCCATCAGCCAGGCGTTGCTGGCGGCGATTCGCCAGCGCCCGAACATTGAGTTGATGACCGGCTTCACAGCCGTTGACCTGATCACTTCGCCCCATCACTCCCCCTCGCCTCTGGATGTTTACCGCCCGATCGCCTGTCATGGGGCCTACGTCTTCGACCGCCAGCAACGCACCATCCACCGCACGCTGGCCGCCTGTACGGTTCTGGCAACCGGCGGTCTGGGACGTCTGTATCGCAACACCACCAACCCACCCGGCGCGCGCGGTGATGGCCTGGCCATGGCTTACCGCGCCGGGGCGCGCATTGTCAATGCCGAATACATCCAGTTTCATCCCACCGCGCTGGCCGTGCCGGGCGCCGAGGGCTTCCTCATCAGTGAGGCCGTGCGTGGCGAGGGCGGCATCCTGCTCACGCCAGAAGGGCAACCCTTCATGGAAAAATACGCGCCGGAGTGGAAGGACCTGGCGCCGCGCGACGTTGTCGCCCGTGCCATTCATCGCGAAATGGAGGAGCACGGCTACTCCTACGTTTTACTGGACATTGCCTCACGCCTGCCAGCCGACAAAATCAAGAGTCGTTTTCCGAATATCTACGCCGAGTGTTTGCGGGTTGGCGTGGACATCACGCGCGAACCTATCCCGGTCGTGCCGGCCGCGCACTACTCTTGCGGCGGCATCCTGGTGGATGAATGGGGTCGTTCAAACATTGCCAATCTATACGCCGTTGGTGAAGTGGCCTGTACCGGCTTGCACGGCGCGAACCGCCTGGCCTCTACTTCCCTGCTGGAAGGCCTGGTCTGGGGCACGCGCGCCGGGCGCGATATTGAAGCGCGTTTGACGGAAGGCGCCTTCGCCCCCATGCCAGCGCCGGCAGATATCCCCCGCTGGGATGAATCAGGCCTGACCGACGACTCCGACCCGGCGCTCATCCAGGGCGATATGCAGACCATCCAGAACATTATGTGGCACTACGTCGGTCTGATTCGTTCTGGTGACCGCCTCTCGCGCGCTATCCGCGAGTTGCGCCATCTACAAAACGAAATCGAGACCTTCTATCGCGCCACCAAACTGAGCGATGGCCTGATTGGCCTGCGCAACGCCGTGGAGGCGGCGCTGATCATTGCCCAGGCCGCACGGCACAACCGCCAGAGTCGCGGCTGCCATTATCGCGTGGACTCGGTCCAGGGTGGGGACCGTCTGCTCTGAAAGGCTACCTGTGTCAGATGAAGATAAGACGGCCTGGAAAGGCCGTCCGTCTACCGCAATTATCTGCAGGGCGTACAGGAGCAGCGGAGGGAGAGGGATTCGAACCCCCGGTGACCTTTCGGCCACGACGGTTTTCAAGACCGTTGCCATAAACCACTCGGCCATCCCTCCGGCAGATGGATTCTACCACAACCCGCGCGCAGATCGCTGATCGCGAGTACGTGCACGGTAACTGTTCAGAACCTGATGATGGAGCATTGCCCTCATATTGACCAGCAGTGAGACGCTGGCATCATCGGCTTTTCTTCTCTCCGGTGAGCCTGGCAGTAGCGGGGTGTGGTGCATGTTTTTTTCGGGAAAACGCAACTACCTGCCCACCCGCCTTATTGCGAGCCGCTGAAGGCGGCGAAGCAATCTCAAGTTCCACAGAAGCAATAAGAACATTCGTGCGACTCGCGCGGGGATTGCTTCGGCGGCGCCTCGGGCGAGCCCCGGCGTGGCCCTGTTGCCACCTCGCAATGACAACGGGTAAGTAATTACGGGAAAACGCAATTCCCCGCCGTGATGATCGCATTGGAGGGCGAACCGTCAACGAATGCCGGAGCATGAATAAACGAGTACCCGCACTGCATGCGTTGATTCGTTTCCCATTCGTGGACGGTCTTCCCCAACAGGCTGGAAAGCCTGTGCTACGGTCGTCCGCCGTCTGCCGTCCATCCCCCATTATCCCCATTCGCGGATGCGCCGCAAAACCGTGGATAGAAAGTCCGCCTCTCAAGCGGTAACTGCCCGTCTCCCGAAAATTTGAGTCACACCCGCGACTGCATGACCTCTTGACCACCTGCCCCCCCACCAGAGTATCATCTTCATTAGCAATGATTGAACCAATCGCAGCTCTCCCTCAGCCCATCACCCCGCTTTCAAAAGAACTGGCAATTGTTCACACTCTGGCAAAGAGGGACGCCGCTCCAGAAAAGCGAGGCATGGGATCGGGATTCTACCGCCTCGCGCCAGCCCCTACCCGTTGGCTTTTCCCCCTCCTCCGTCCGGAGGTCGTCTCCCGGCGGCAAATTGACGCCGAAACGCGCGTTGTCGTTGCCACCCAAGCAGCAGGGAAGCGAACAGGGCCAGCATCGCCAGTATGAGGAGCGTCAATTGCCAGGGAGTCAACGGCGGCACGGGCGACTCCGGCTCCGGCTGCGTCACGGCGCCACCGCTTTCTGCCACGCCGGACGGGGTGACAGTATCGGCCTCGGCTGACGGCGAGGGAGCGCCATTGCCCGGCAACGACCTTGCTCCCGGCGTCTCGGCAGGCGCTGCGGCCAGCAGGGATACTGCTGTCTCCGTCGGCGCGCTGCTGGCAGCCTCCATCATCTGGGCCGTCGCGGCAGCCTTGGGCGCAGCCAGCGGCGGCAGTGAAGGGACGGTCAACGAGCAGAAGAACAGGAGCAATGCCAGAGCCGCTGCCCACCGCAGCGCCGGCACCGCGCGCGGTAGAGGTGGACGCAGTCCGGCCTGGCCTGGCGTCAGCGTGAAATGATGCGGAGCGCGCCGCGCCGGCAGACGGCGCAGGAAGGCGCGCGTGCGGCGCAACGCCTCGAAAGCCTGACGCAAATCGGCCTCCTGTTCCAGACGCGCCTCCAGCCGTGCCCGCTGACGCGGCGCAAGTTGCCCATCCAGATAGGCCGAAAGCCGTTCCCAATCACGCCAGGAGAGGGTCTTCATACGCTGTCCTCCTCTTGCAGACGGAAGGCGGAAGGCAAAAGTTCCGCAAAGGCCTGTAGACAGCGTTGCAGCCGCAAACGGGCTCGCGCCAGACGCGATTTAACAGTGCCAACCGGCACGCCAATCGCGCGCGCCGTCTCCGCGTAATCCAACCCCTGAATATCCGTCAACACGACCACCGTGCGAAACTCCAGCGATAATTTCTCCAGACAATGCATAATGGCATGTTCCAGTTCCGCCCGCTCCAGTTGCTCTTCCGGCGCAGCCGATGTATCCGCCAGCCAGCGCGGCGTTTCCACCTCTTCGTCGTCATCGTTCAACGGCTCCAACGGCGTGGTTGGACGCCGCCGCTGACGGCGCAGTTCATCGTAGCAGGCATTGGTCACCGTGCGCAAAAGCCAGGCGCGGAAAGACCCGCCGCGGAAAGAAGACATGGCGCGAAACGCCGAGAGGAACGCCTCCTGCGTGGCATCGGCGGCCAGGTCCTCCTCCCCCAGAATGCGCAAGGCAACGTTGAAGAGCATGTCCTGATATGCCAGCACCAGCTGGTTGAAGGCTTCCAGGTCGCCTGCTTGCGCGCGACGGATAAGGAGCGGTTCGTCCATCAAGGCTATTTTATCCTCAATTCTCCCTATCGCCAAACGTCTGGCCCAGGCGAGGCCTGAGGTATAATCCACAGGCGCGGGGATGACCTGGCAGGTATTTCCATTCCGCACTCCCTGCGAGAGGAACATCATGCTCGAAAAACTGGCTCGAATCGAGAATCGCTACGAGGAACTCAACCGTCTGCTCTTTGAAGTTGGCGATGATTACCAGCGCGCGGCGGAACTGAACAAAGAACGCGCCGAACTTGAACCGCTGGTCGAAAAAATCCGCGCTTACCGGCAGGCGCACAAACGTCTGGAGGATGCACGCCGCCTGCTGGAAACTGAAGCCGACGCCGAACTGCGCCTCCTGGCCGAGCAGGAAATCGCCGAACTGGAAGAAGAAATGCCGGCGCTCGAAGCAGAACTGAAAAAGATGCTTTTGCCAAAGGACCCGCGCGATGACAAGAACGTAATCATGGAAATTCGCGCTGGAGCCGGGGGGGAAGAGGCCGCTCTCTTCGCCGCCGACCTGTTCCGCATGTACACGCGTTACGCCGAACGGCAAGGCTGGAAGACTGAAATCCTCTCGGCCAATGAAATTGGCATTGGCGGTTATAAGGAGATCATCTTCACCATCCACGGTCATGGGGCATATTCGCGTCTCAAGTATGAATCGGGCGCCCACCGCGTCCAGCGCGTACCGGTCACCGAGGCTTCCGGACGCATTCACACTTCCACGGCCACCGTCGCCGTTTTGGCCGAGGTGGATGAGGTGGACGTGAACATTCCGGAAACTGACCTCGAAATCGAGGTCTATCGTTCGTCGGGCGCCGGCGGGCAGAACGTTCAGAAGAACGCGACCGCCGTGCGCATTACCCATAAGCCGACCGGCATGGTGGTTACCTGTCAGGATGAGCGCTCCCAGTTGCAGAATAAGACGCGTGCCCTGTCCATCCTGCGCGCGCGACTGTATGCCATTGAGGAGGAAAAACGACAGGCGCAAATCGCGCGCGAACGTCGCGCGCAGGTGGGCAGCGGCGAGCGCGCGGAGAAAATCCGCACCTACAATTACCCCCAGAATCGCGTCACCGATCATCGCGTCAACCTGTCTATCTATAACCTGCCGGCGGTGATGGAAGGCGAGATTGATGCGTTCATCGAAGCGCTCATCATGCAGGATCAGGCAGAACGGCTGGCCACGGGCGAAGCAGAGGAGAACGACGATCGCGCCTGAACATTCCCTCGGCGCCTTACTGGCCAGCCTGACCCGCCGTTTGAAGGCGCACAGCGAGACCCCGGCGCTGGATGCCCAAACCCTCCTGGCGCACATCCTGCAACGTCCCCGCGCCTGGATACTGGCACACCCTGAAGCCATGCCGGAGGCGGCGCAGGTCGCGGCGCTGACAACCGCCGCCCGGCGTCTGGAAGCAGGGGAACCTCTCCCCTATGTCCTGGGAGAGTGGGAATTCTTCGGCCTGACGTTCGAGGTCACCCCGGCGGTGCTCATCCCCCGGCCCGAAACCGAACTGCTGGTGGAACGAGCGTTAATCTGGCTGGACGCCCAGCCGCGAGGCGCGCTGGTGGCCGATGTAGGGACAGGCAGTGGTTGCATCGGTATTGCGCTGGCGGTTCATCGCTCGCGCCTGCGCGTCCTTGCCACCGACATCTCCCTCGCAGCCCTGCGCGTTGCCCAACGCAACGCGGCGCGCCACGGCGTCAGCGACCGAGTCCACCTGATATGCGCGGATGTGCTGACCCCATACGCAACGGCCTTCGATGTCATCGTCGCCAATTTACCGTATATCCCCACAGAGCATCTTCCCTCCCTGCCGGTTTACCCGCACGAACCCCCGCTGGCCCTCGATGGCGGTCACGACGGCCTGAGGCTTATTCGGCATCTGCTGGCGCAGGCGCGGCATTGCCTGACCCCAGGCGGCTTACTTCTGGTGGAAATCGAGGCCTCCCAAGGAGCAAACGCTCTCGCGCTGGCGAGAAGCACTTTTGAGGAGGCCAGGATATGCCTGCATCAGGACCTGGCCGGCCACGATCGTCTGCTGGAAATCACCACGCCCCCGCTTCCAGCGCATGGCCAGAAAGCCAGCGCCAACGCTGCGATAGACCCGCCTTAAGCACAGCGTAGCATCTCAATCAAGCGGCGAACGCCCCTGTAACTGCCAATGACCATGGCTGCGCCGCTCAACAGAAGCAGTAGAAGCACCGGCGCACTCTGAATCAAATACCACAGGATTAAAACCACAGATAAGTGGACAGGACCGGTTTGCAGGTAGAGATCAACATGCTCAAGTAAATCATACACGGCATAAGCAACGATTACCAGTCCCGCGAGAAAAGTCGTCAGAGAGAGTAAAGCCAGCAGAGGATACTGACGCCGCGCAATTTCGTGTTGCTGCTCCGCCTGCACCTGTTCCACCAGCATTTCAGCCTCCGGCCAGCTGATGCCCCCCTGCTGACAGAGTTCGATGATAATGTCGTCAGGAGACACATTCTTACTCAGGCGCTCCGTAATGAAGGAGATTTGTTCGTCCATGTCCATGGCTTTATGATCATATCAGGTTTTGGCATCAAAGACAACTGTTTCCAGGAAGGAATCATCCCAGGCCGGCACGCGGAAAACAATGCGCGGATTCCTGACGGAATCCGCGCCTCGCTCCAGGCGAAGGCTTCCTGGTTACATTTCAGCAAATGTGGCGCGCAGGGTTGGGTAAAGTTGACGGTAGATAGGATAAGCGCGGCGATAGGCCTCCACCTGCGCCGGCTCCGGAGCAACGCGGCCGGTAATCTGTACCGCCGCGGCGCAAGCGGTTGGCACATCTGCCCAACAACCACTCCCTACAGCCGCCAGCAGCGCCGCTCCATAGGCCGCCCCTTCGGTTGTATTGACGGTCACCAGTTCGGCCTCCAGTACCGAAGCCAGTATTTGCCGCCAGAGAGCGCTCTTCGTCCCTCCGCCGGAGGCGCGCACCTGACGAATCTCTCCCAGGCCGGCCTCACGAATCAATGTAAAACTATCCTTAAGACCAAAGGCTACGCCTTCCAGCAACGCACGCGTCAGGTGACCTCGTCCGTGGCGAATGGTCAGGCCAATCCAGGCGCCGCGCGCCAGCGGATCAGGATAGGGCGTGCGTTCGCCGGTCAGGTAAGGCAGGAACTGCAGGCCCTCGCTGCCGGCCGGGACAGTCTCGGCTTCTCGAATCAAATCATCGAAACTCATCTGCGGCGCCATCGTATCCCGATACCATTGCAAACTGCCAGCCGCCGAGAGCATGACGCCCATGAAGTGCCACATGCCGGGCACGGCATGGCAAAACGCATGGAGACGTCCCTGCGGTTCGATGAGAGCGCTCGGAGTGGTAGCAAAGACTACACCCGAAGTTCCAACGGTAAGCGCGACGACGCCCGGTTCAACAGCCCCAACGCCAACTGCTTGTGCGGCCTGATCGCCGCCTCCGGCTGCGACCGGAGTGCCGGCCCTCAGGCCGGTCAACGCAGCCGCTTCTTCCGTCACCTGGCCGGTGAATTCGGGCCCTTCATACGTGGGAGGCATCCATGCCGCAGGGATATCAAGGGCTGTTAGAATCTCCGGTGACCAGGTGCGCTGCTTCAGATCGAACAGAACCGTGCCGGCGCCATCTGCTTTGTCCATAGCATAGACGCCGGTCAGACAATAACGGACGTAATCTTTGGGCAACAAGACATGACGGGCCCGGGCATAGACTTCCGCTTCATTTTGTTGCACCCAGAGTATCTTGGGCGCGGTAAAACCAGTCAGCGCAACGTTGCCGGTAATCTGGATAAAGCGCTCGCGACCAATGCGGCGATGAATCTCATCGCACTGCGCCTGAGTGCGTTGATCGTTCCAGAGGATGGCCGGTCGCAGTACCTTCCCTTTCTCATCCAGCAAGACCAGACCGTGCATCTGGCCCGTCAGGCCAATGGCGGCAACATCCTCTCCACGGACTCCGCTTTCCGTCAGAACGCGGCGGATACTGGTCGAGGCCGCCTGCCACCATTCGCGCGGGTCCTGCTCGGACCAGAGCGGACGCGGCGTCTGGAGTGTATGGGGCGTGGAGGCGGTCGCGACCACTCTCCCGCTCTCATCCATCAACAGGGCTTTGCTACCCGTTGTTGAAACATCCAGACCAAGGAAGTAGGACATGGTCACTCCTCCAGATTAAATTTCTGTACCAGGGCTTCCGCAGCGGCTTCGTCGCCTGGCTGAGGCGCGTCGGGATACACCTCCCAGGTCTCCACATGGGAAGTGGCCGCACCGCGCTCGAGCAAACGCATTGGTCCCAGCGTCTCCAGTTCCAGAAAATGCTCATTGCAATAACACTCGCTGGAACTACCAAAATCACAGTAGTAAGCCCGAGCATCATAGGGAGCACGTTTGACAAAAAGCGTCCGATTCCACCAGTACGCCAGCCAACCGCGCGGGTTGGGGAAGCCTATCTTAAAGGGGGAAGGCATACGGGCTTCCAGCAAAATGTAGCGGTTACCCCAGTGAACGAAAGGGCTATTCAGGTCGGTATAGGGCCAGATCGCCAGAGCGCGATTCGGTAGAACGTCGGTATCTACCTGCGATTGGGGCAGGATAGCCACTCCTCCCACCTTGAGTTGTGTAATGGCCCAGGGAGCACAGGAAACAGGCCAGAGGCCCAGATTGGTTAGCGTATGCGTCACGACCACGCGCGGACGTCCCGCCGGCAGACGGACCTCCATCGTTTTACGCATGCCTGTCAGGGTCTCTACCTGAGACACCCTCACACCGTCGGACAGGGTCTCGACTTCCACCGCCTGATCATCGGGCAGATAGGTGCGCGCCGGCTCTTCTGGCGCATGCCAGAGACGATGCCCGCCATAGAAGTGAAACGTTGGCTGACCAGGGCGTTCAATACCCAGCGCAGGCAATTCAGCGAACAGGTTCTCGCCCCCGCCCACCATCAAGGCCAGCACACGCGGCCCCACGGATTGCGTCACAAGGACACGCAGAGGACCATTCTCAAGGAGAAGGCAACGTTGTCCCAGAAAGTCAACCGAAGTCATGTCCACCTCCTGTCCTTCAGCGGATACTAACGGGGCAGGTAAACACCCGCCGGGCAACGGTCATTGTTGCCGCGCCGATGATTTCGAACTCGCCACGCAGGCGAATATCCGTCGAGGAACTGCCAACCATGACCAGGATGCGTCCCGGTTCGAGGATCAGGCGTAGATCAGGGTCATAGAAGGCCAGCTGGTTGACTGGCAGGTGGAAGGTGACGGTCTTGCGTTCGCCAGGCTCCAGGCTCAGACGGATGAATCCCTTGAGTTCCCTGACCGGGCGTGGCAGGCTGGCATATTCATCGCAAATGTAAAGCTGCACTACTTCGTCGCCGCGGCGCTCGCCGCTATTCCACACCTCCAGCGAAATATCCACCGTCTCATCCTGCGTCGCCCGCGAAGGAACAATGGTCAGGTTCTCATACGTGAAGGTGGTATAACTCAGGCCATGGCCAAAAG
This sequence comes from Anaerolineales bacterium, assembly GCA_034436275.1. Lineage (GTDB taxonomy): Bacteria > Chloroflexota > Anaerolineae > Anaerolineales > Villigracilaceae > DAOTVX01. The sequence goes on from DAOTVX010000043.1 coordinate 15,981, forward strand.
GATAGAGAGGCTGTACCGATTCGTCCACGTAATCGCCATGCCAGTTCGAGTGAGAGGCAGAGGGTTTATGGTTGTAGAAGATGGGAATCTGGCCGACAGAACGCGGGAAGGTAACCGGCAATTTTCCGCCGGGATTCACCTCGCCCCAAAGGGCTTCGGCAATCGCCAGACCACCCTCTTCGCCGGGCAGCCAGGCCTGCAGAATAGCGTTGGCTCGCTCTGCCAGTTCGGGAATAGCATAGGGGCGGCCTGTAATCAATACCACAGCCGTCGGTTTGCCAGTTTCGAGAATCGCCTGTGCCAGCTGGCTCTGAACGCCAGGCAGGCGTAACGAAGCGCTATCGCGCGTCTCGCCGCTGGTGCAATGCGGTAACAAACCGGAACGATCTCCCAATACCAGGACAACGGCCTCCGCCTGACGAGCAAGGCGGATGGCTTCCTCAAAACCGGCGGTATCCGGATCAAGGTTATCGCAGCCGGGGGCATAGAGCAGGGATGTGGTGGAATCCGCCAGGGTACACAATCCTTGCAGCACAGTCATAATTGGCGCCGCCAGGACATCGTCGCTCGGCGCGCCGCCGGCCCAGACTCCTGCCAGTTCACGCTGGACAGGATATGAATAATCGCCCAACAGGTTGCGACTGGAATCGGCGTTGGGGCCAATGACGGCCAGAGTTCGCAGTGAGCGAGGGAGGGGCAGGAGACCATCGTTCTTTAACAGGACCAAACTTTGACGGGCAATCTGGCGGGCCAGCGAGCGATCTTCAGGATTGGAGAAGAATTCGGCGACGCGTTCTTCCTCAACATAGGGTTGGTCGAAGAGGCCAAGTTCGAACTTCTTTTGCAGATGGCGGCGCACCGCCTGATCGATGGCTTCCATCTCCACTTCGCCGGCTTCCAGCGCCTGACGGAGAACCTCGCCATAGCAGACCGTACTGGGCAATTCAACATCTATACCGGCTTGCAAGGCCAAAACCGCCGCGCGGCGTAAGTCGGGCGCCACGCGATGGTACGTGTGAATCATCGGGATGGCATCATAATCCGAGACCACCAGGCCTTCGAAGCCGAGAGCGCCGCGTAACAAATCGGTCAACAAACGGCGGGAGGCCGCCACCAGCTCGCCATCCAGTTCGGGATAAGCGTTCATGATAGAGGCCAGGCTGGCTTCGCGAATGACAGCTTGAAACGGGGCCAGATAGTTTTCATAGAGTTCGCGCCAGCCCAGGTGGACCGGCGCGCAGTTCAAGCCGCCCTGAGAGGCGCTGTGACCTACAAAATGTTTGCCGGTCGCCATGACGCCTGTGCGCAGGGTTTCTCCTTGTAACCCGCGCACGTAGGCGATGCCGAATTGAGCGGCCAGCGTGGGGTCTTCGCCAAAGGTTTCCTCCACGCGTCCCCAGCGCGGGTCGCGCGCCAGATCAAGGACAGGCGCCAGCCCCTGTCGCGCCCCCACGGCCAGCATCTGACGGCGAATGGCGCGTGTCATTGCTTCGGCAAGCGCTGGTTGAAAAGTACTGGCCAGGCCGATGGGTTGAGGATACATCGTTCCCCCACGCAACATGGCGCCTGCGCAGGTCTCCTCGTGAAAGAGGGCCGGAATGCCCAGCCGCGTCTGCTCCAGAAGGAAGCGTTGCAACTGATTGACGGCCCGGGCCACTTCCTGAGGCGAGAGGGTCGAATCACCGCCCGGACGGGTAACTTGACCAATGCCATGCTGGAGGCGGCGACCTATTTTTTCGGGATCCAGCGCACCGTCCGTCTGTAACTCGTGCATCCAGCATGAGGTTAACTGTGCTAGTTTCTCCTCCAGTGTCATGCTGGTCAGCAAGGCCTCAATGCGTTGCGAAATTGTTAGAGCCATACACACCTCTCATAGCCAGCGGCGGAAAGGTAGCACGTGCCTCTGGAGGATGGGACAGAGACAAGGATGGCGCCAGGCGGCGGCAGGGAAAGTCTGGAACATCAGCGGACACCGAGGAGAATGTCTATCGTTAACTGGTCCAGGCGCTCATAGAGCAAACCGCGCCGGGCAATGGCCTGCCGGTCGAAAGGATGTTCTTTGAGAGTCGCGGCTTTCTGGGGAGTGTACTTGCCCAGATATGGCGTCAGACTGCTGTCATTGGCATTGATCTCTGCCAGCAAGGCGCGGATTTCGGGGTCAGCGTTCCACTGGGCGGCCTTTTCTTTGAGGATAAGGTAAGTGCGCATGCAACCACGCGCAAAGTCCTTGACGCCCTCGTAGTCCTCGGTGCGATAGGCATGGGCGTCGAAATGACGCGAGCCTGCATAGCCGACATCCTCGAGGAACTTGACCAGGAAAAAGGCGGCCTTAATGTCACGCGAGCCGAAGCGGAGGTCTTGATCGTAACGGCCAGGATACTGATCGTTCAAGTCAATATGGAAAAGTTTCCCGGCTTCCCAGGCCTGGGCGACGCCGTGCAGAAAGTTCAGGCCGGCCATGTGTTCATGGGCTACTTCGGGGTTGACGCCCACCATTTCGGGATAGTCGAGCGTCTCGATGAAGGCCAGCATGTGACCGGTGGTGGCGTTGTAAATATCACCGCGTGGCTCGTTCGGTTTGGCTTCGAGGGCAAACTTGAGGTTGTACTTCTTATCCAGCACGTATTCGCAGAGGAAATTGATGGCTTCGCGTGTGCGGCGGATGGCAGTCACAGGGTCTTTGGTAGCGTCCGATTCGGTGCCCTCCCGTCCGCCCCAGAAGACATAGACCTGAGCGCCGAACTCAACGCCCAGATCAATCGCCCGCATGGTCTTCTGCAAGGCATAGGCGCGTACCCTGGGATCATTGCTGGTAAAAGCGCCATCTTTAAAAATCGGATCGCTGAACAGGTTGGTCGTGGCCATTGGGACCTTGAGGCCGGTGGCTTCGAGAGCTTTGCGGAATTCGCGTTTGATGGCCTCGGCCTCGGCAGGAGTGGCATCAATCGGGATCAGGTCGTTATCGTGAAAATTGACGCCATAAGCGCCAACCTCGGCCAGCAGGTAAACCAGTTCTGCCGGCGATTTCGGGTCACGCACCGGCTGACCAAACGGATCGCGGCCAATGTTGCCCACGGTCCACAGGCCAAAGGTAAACTTGTGTTCGGGTTTGGGGGTATAGTCAGACATGGGAATCTCCTTTCTTGGTATTCAGGACAAATCGAGGGAAATGGACAATGGACCTTTTTCATGGAGAGCGATGGGGATTTTTCGACCCTCCAGGGACAATTCGTAGTCGCCGAGGAAGCCCGTTAACGTCAACGAGCCGTTCGAGTCGGTTGTCATTCGGGTAGGAGGTAACCACCACTCTCCTTTTATCAGCCTCTCCAGTTCATGATAGGCAGGTTTGGGGGATTGGTCACGGCGCAGCAAGCCTCCCGGAGCATTCAACCAGCCGCCATCGGAGAGATCCCACCAGGTGATAGCCTGTACCGCCGGATGGGCAAACAGTGTCTTGTAATGCAAGACGACCTCGCGCGCCTGGCGCTCCTCCCCGGCAGGCGTACTCGGCCACTCGCTGACCTGATAGTCATTCAGGTCAACAATATCTGACGGCATCAGGTCGCCTGAAACCAGCGTGGTCTCGGTAAAGTGAATGGGTAAGCCCAGACGTTCGAAACGTTCCAGGATACGTTGCGTGCGTTCGACGCCCCAATACCCCTGATGCATATGGGACTGAATGCCGATGGCGTCAATCGGAATGCCGGCGGTCAGACAACCCTCCACGAGGATATCGTAGGCCGGCGAGAGATCGAAATCGTTCAGGAGCAGCGTTGCTCGCGGATTGGCAGCGCGTGCAGCTTCAAACAGCGCGCCGATCAGACGAATGCGTCCCATCTCCTTGCACAACCGTGTGAGGCCGTTATCATAGCGGTCGTATAAGGGCATGATGACTGCTTCATTGACAACATCCCAGCAGTCCACCAGGCCGGCAAAGGCGGTGACTTCACGCTGGATCCGCTCGATTTGCAGACGCAAGACAGCGCGGTTGTCCAGCGGCAACAGCCAATCGGGCGCCAGGGTATGCCAGCAGAGTGGATGTCCCTTGACAACGCAGCCGTGCTGGACATACCAGTGGGCCAGGTTGAGGATACGCTGGGTTTGCGGCTTACCGCGTTCCGGTTCGAAGCGCGCCCAATAGAAGGGCAGGGTAGCCTGGTTGAAAAGGCGCAAGAAATACTCGTTGCGCATTTCAGCCAGTTTTTTCTCCCGGCCGGACAATTCCCCGTTGACCAGGGCCAGGGTACTTTCGCCCCAGTTGGCGCCAAACAGGAATTGGTGCCGTTTCTGCTCTACCACGACTTCCCGATGAGCCAGAGGAAGCCCCTGGGCCCGAAGCGTGAGGGTTGCGGTAGCCATGCGGTGTTCTCGAATAGAAAGGTCGAGCGAATCCATAAGTCTCCGGCTTAATCAGACTACCTGCCCGTTCCGGTCGCGACCGTGAACGGTCGGCCACAAAAGATTTCAGCGACTCTTCTTGAAATAGACATCAATGAGCACGGCCAGGATCAGCACAATGGCTTTCAAGACATACTGCCAGGCCGGGGCTACGTTCATCATTTGAAGACCGGTGGACAGGCTGGCGATAATCAGCGAGCCGATCAAAGCGCCGGGGATGGTGCCTATCCCGCCCAACGTGGAGGTGCCTCCCAGAATACAGGCCGCGATGGCATCCAATTCATAGCCCTGACCGGCAGCAATCGTGCCATACCCCACATAAGAAGCCAGCACAATCCCGGCCACACCCGAAAGCGTTCCCATCAAGACGAATATCTTAAAGATGACATCGCGAATGTTGATACCTGAAAGGCGAGCGGCCTCTCGATTTCCACCGATGGCATAGGCATAGCGCCCAAAGCGGGTGTTATTGGATATATACATCATCACCATGGCCACGATTGCCAGCAGGAAGACCGGATTCTGAACGCCTCGATAGCGATTTACACTGAGAACATAGATGAAAACCATCAAAGCCGAAAATCCGCTGGTCAAGAGGTCAATGTAAAGCGGTCGGAGCTCGAAGCCATATTTCCGCTTGTTGGCCCGGCTCCGAAACATATTCCAGAACAGGAACACGATGAAAACGACGCACAATCCCCAGCCCCAACCAATCGGCAGATACCCCTGTGCAATCTCGGAGAACACAGGTTGATTGGCCGCAATCGTCTTGCCTTGCGTAACCAGAAGAATGAGACCGTTGAACAACCACATGCCTCCCAGAGTCACAATGAAAGCAGGGATACCCAGGTAAGCAATAATATACCCCTGGATAGAACCGGAGAGCGTCCCTACCAGAACGCCTATCAACACCGAAAGGGCGGCAGCCAGGAAGGGTTGATCGGGGAAAATGTGATACCAGACTTTCGCCTGCAGGTAGGCGGCCACCACGGAAACGAAACCGGCCAGTTTGCCGACTGAGAGGTCAATGCCCCCTGTGACGATCACCAGTACCATGCCTGTTGCCAGGAAAGCAGTCACCGACATTTGACGAAACAGATTGGAGATATTCTGTGGCGCCAGATAGAGGCCGCCGGTGGTGATCGAAAAGAGAATCCAGATCGCCACCATAGCAATCAGGATGGTATAGGTCTGGAGGTTGCGACGGATGAGATTCAACAGTTCGGTCTTGATGCCTTTCGCGGCAGAGGGAGTAGAAGAAGCCATAATCATTCACCTCGTTGTTCAGTTTGCAGTCAGGGTGATCCCTGTAGCCAGCGCCATGATCCGTTCCATAGTGGCCTCGGAGACTGGCAAAGTGGCCATCGAGCGCCCACGGCACAACACCACCACGCGGTCGCTCATACCCAGAATTTCCTCCAGGTCGCTGGAGATCATGATGATCGCCACACCTTGCTCGGCAAGCATGTTCATGAGTTTGTAAATTTCAAACTTTGCTCCTACATCAATGCCCCGCGTTGGTTCGTCCATAATCAGAACGCTGGGTTTGGAAAGCAACCATTTCGAGATGACGACCTTCTGCTGGTTGCCACCGGAAAGGGTCTCCACCGCCACATCCAGAGCGGGGGCCTTCACATTCAGACTCCGGGCTTGCTGCATACAGGCCTTGAGCTCGGCGTCAGCGTTGATGCGGAAAGCGCCGTTCACGAACTGGCTCAAATTCGGCAGAGAGATGTTCTTCAAGACAGACTGGATTAAAACCAGGCCCATGCCCTTACGGTCCTCGGGAACCAGGCTCAAGCCGGCATTAATCGCCTGACGAGCACTGCGGGGATAAATTGCGCGCCCATTCAGGCGGATGGCGCCTTGCACGACCCTGGCGTATTCGCCGAACAACGTCATGACCAGTTCGGTTCGTCCGGATCCCATCAGCCCGGCAATGCCCACAATCTCGCCACGGCGGACGTCAAAACTCACGCCATCAATCACTTTCCGCTCTGGTCGGTCGGGGTCTACGGCCACCAGATCACGGACTTCAAAGACAACTTCACCCGGCCTGGCCTCCCGCTTCGGAAAACGTTCCTTCATCTCGCGCCCGACCATCAACCGCACCAGGTCTTCCTGCGTCAGTTCGTTGACCGGGCGGGTCGCCACAACCTGACCATCGCGCAGCACTGTAATCCGATCGGTGATGCGGAAGAATTCTTCCAGGCGGTGAGAAATATAAATACACGTAATACCATGTTGTTTCAGGGTGCGGAGGATTTCCATGAGCTTCTGGACTTCAGCCTCACTGAGAGCACTGGTAGGTTCATCCAGAATCAACACCCTGGCATTCTCCGAAAGGGCCTTGGCGATTTCCACCATCTGCATCTTGCCCACGCCCAGGTTACTCACAATGGCGTGAGGGTCAACATCCAGACCGTATTTCTTCAGTACTGCCTGGGCATCAGCATAGAGCCTGTTCCAGTTGATCACCCCATGTTCCACCGGTTCGTGACCGAGAAAGATATTCTCACCAACAGTCATGGTAGGCACCAGGGCCAGTTCCTGATACACGATGGCGATGCCCTTTTCGGTTGCCTCGCGAATCGAACTCTGCCTCAATTGCAGTTCCTCGTTCTCATACAGGACGCGGCCTTCATAGGTGCCGTAGGGATATACGCCCGATAAGATCTTCATGAGCGTAGATTTGCCGGCGCCGTTCTCGCCGCAAATCCCGTGAATTTCTCCGCGCCGGATCTGGAACGAGACGTCCTTCAAAGCCACAACGCCCGGGAAATGTTTTGTAACATTCTCGAACGCGAGAATAACATCGGGGTCCATCAGGAGACCTCCATAAAACTATGGTAAACTAACAATGGTTGGCTTGCAGGGCATCCTGCCCTAGTGGATCACGAGTCGAAGGGACAGGATGCCCTGCCGCGCCTCAAGAGGAGAAGACTATGGTCTCGGCGGGCGCTCACTCTCAGGAATGTCACGGTACACGTCGTCGTAGGGCTGGAAGCCACTCTTCACGACCAGTTCATAGACGTTTTCCTTAGTAACCTGTTGTACAGGCAGGAAAAGTGCCTTGACGGTGCCCGTCTTGCTCTCGTCGTTCGTTAACTCGGCCATGGTGTATTCCTTCAGGCCTTCTACGGGCTGACCCTTCAGGAGCTTGTCAACCAGGTCCACCGCCAGAGGAGCCAGGTTGCGAATGTCCTTCAGAATGGTAACCGTCAACTCACCCTTGACGATGCTGTTGCAGCCGTCTGCCGTCGCGTCCTGCCCGGAGATAGGCACCACGCCAGCCAGGCCCTGCGCCTTCATCGCCTCCAGCGCGCCCAGGGCAGTGCCATCGTTGGAAGCCACAACTGCATCAATATCGTTGCCGGTAGCCGTGAGGATATTCTCCATGATTTTGAGGGCATTGGCGGCATCCCAGTTGTCCACCCACTGATCAGCAACGACTTCGATTTTATCGGCATACTGGGCAAGCACCTCATCCTGACCTTTGCGGAACAGGATAGCATTGTTATCGGTCGGGCTGCCGCCCAGTTTGACCAGACGGACTTTACCTTTAGTGGCGACATCCCAGTGTTCGATGTCAATGGCTTTCATGACACCATCGGCCTGCTGACGTCCCACCTCCACATTGTTGAAGGAAATGTAAGCCGCGATCTTCGGGGTTTTGATCAGGCGGTCGTAAGCGATCACCTGGACGCCCGCATCGGCGGCCTTATCCACAGAGGTCACGATGGCATCGCCGTCCTCAGCCACGACGATGATCGCCTTGACGCCCTGGGCCACCATGTTGTCAATCTGGTCGTTCTGTAACTTGACATCATGATTGGCCTCTTGGGTCAGGACCTCATAGCCCCTCTCCTCCAACAACTTGCGCATAATCTGCTCCTCGTTCTTCCAGCGCTCGGTGGCAAAGTCGGAGAAGGAAAGACCAACTTTGATCTTGGAAGAGCGCGGGGTGCATGCGAACAACCCTGCGACAATTGGGAGCAGTACGAACAGGTTGACGATTTTGCGCAACATAGATCAGCAATCTCCTTTCGTGAAGTAATTAGAAAATGGGTGGTCGAGAAAAATTCAGAACCTCTCTACTCCTCAGGAAGTCATCACCTCCTCTCCGCGCGAGTCTCATGATCATGACCTTCGCCTCGAACCCACCGCGAACGTCATCTGCTCAAGTCGGTTGCCTTCGGCACTGTCAAATGGCAATCAGCAGGCAGACCTGAGGCGTGCCCCGGCAGTTCACCCTCAGGGGGTCGGTGCATAGATTTTGAAATGGCCGCTGACATGAAGCAAGGCCAGCAAATATAACATGCCATCGTAGTAACGCCACTTGCCTGAAGGAATACGAGCCTCCCACAAAGCCTGAACGAAAGGACGTCCATACTCGGCATCCGCGGCCAGAGCCGCTACGGCGGCCATCGCTACCAGCCCTGTAGAATGGTCCGCGGATAACGGTTGACCATCGAGCGTGTACTGGTTGGGGAAGGTGTCAACGCCTTGCGAAAGCAGAAAACCCAGCACGCGGTTCGATTGTTCCACCTGCCAGGGATCAGCCGCGAACCAGGCATAATCTACCGCCACATTCGCCAGGGTGCGCCAGGCGTCGAAACGAAAGTCTTCATGCTCCGGGTCACTGACCGGCATCCCGTCGAAGTTGGCATAGTCAGGCATCAGTCCTGTTTGCGGATGAGCGGCGCGGTGGAAAAAGTCACGACTGGCCTGAGCCGCCTCGGCCCAGAATTCGTTATCGCGCGCTGCCCAGCGCGCCCATAGTTCATAGTAGGCCGGCAAATGGTAGGAAGGATCGGTAAAGGTCGCATTCCGCCCGCTGGGGACAAAGACCACTTGCCTGGTTTGCGTATCGAACATATTGGTGGCCAGACCATTGTTCTCTTCGCTCTTGTGCAACATGGTGTCGAGGATTTGCTGTGCCTGCTCCTGATAGTTATAAATGCCTTCGCCATTTCCCCAACGTCCGGCCGCAAACAGCAAAGCCATCACAAACCATTCCTCGCCATCGGAAGCCGGATTGGCGGCCAGTTGCTGGCCTTGTGGCGTACAATGCCAGGCAAAATAGCCTCGATAAGGGCCCTCCGACTGGTACATATATGTCTTCGCCCATTTCCACAGTCGGTCAAATTCTTCTTTCTTATCCAGTTGTACCGCAATCATCATGCCGTAAGACATGCCCTCGGTACGCACATCGCCGTTGCCAATATCCTCAATATAGGCCATATCCTCGCCCACCGGATAGTAAACGCGCTGGGTCGTATCATCGCCATAGAAGAGTTGCTGCCAGGCCGCATCCAGTTTGGCCTGCACCTCAGCCTCACTTTCGCCCAGGTATTCTTGAAACAGGTTGCGGTAATGACCACTCTCAAAGGCCGGCGTCACCACCGGTCGGGGAGACGGCGAAGGTGAAGGCGGGATAGGGCTTGCCGTTGCGGTAGGCAGGGGAAGCGACATACTTCGCACACAGGCCGATAGCACGAAGATACAGAGAATGACATACAGCAAGATGGCCTTTGCTCTTTCCTGCTGGGGCAAGATAAAAAATTGGGGACGAGAGGGATTGTCCGGTTTGTGCATTAACATGTGCTCCTCCAATGCCGAAAGCCAGTTCAGACGGCCTCCAGTCCTGAATATTCAAACCAGTCGAAATCGGCATAGTTGGTGCTGGGTTGACCGTTACTGCTGGCGTACATGGCGATACAGGCCCCAACGAAGCCACCCGCCACCGGTGTACTCAGGATGCGACCATCCACACGCTCGGCAACTGGCTGCCAATCATCTGGCCTGCTGGCAACGTAGAAGTTGTAGTCCTGCTCATGCGCCTCGACGCGCAGGTAGATGCGACCGGGTACGACAGGATACTCAGCCAATATCTCCTCTATACCTCGCGCCCGCCGCACGAGCTGCACCCGCAACGTATCGCGCAGAGTCACCACAAAGCAGAAATAGAAATCACTGTTCTGGATCAAAGCCAGGCCAGCGCATTCGTTTTCGTTGCGCGGCGCAAATTCGAGTGCCGTTTGCGCCAGAAAATGGATATGTTGCTGCCGTCTTCCGACAAAACTGGGATTCGCCACTTCCGATAAACGTTGCGGCCGCAGGTATAAACGCAGGTAACCTGGACGCGCTTGCAGATTCCAGAACGTCTCTTCCGGCGTACGCAAGAAGTTCCAGCAGAAAGCCAGTTCGGGGGACTCAAAATGATCACAAGCCGCTTGCGCTGGCCAGCGGTGTTCGGGGAGATTGGGCGCCGGGTAAGTGAACTCCACGCGCCCGCTTCCCGGACTGACCACTGGCCACCCATCTTCCCAACGCACCGGGACGAGAAACGTCTCCCGTCCCAGGTTATAGAAATAACCGCCATAGGGACGCATGGCCAGCAGCACCATCCACCATTCACCGTTCCGGGTTTCCACCAGGTCCGCGTGACCAGCGCCTACAATGGGATAATCCAGGCCGAGATGCCGATGAGTCAGAATCGGATTGCCCGGATTGCCCTGGTAGGGACCGGTAATGCTGTCGCTGCGCGCGACGGAGACAGCATGATGATGCGCGGTTCCCCCCTCTGCCGTCAACAGATAATACTGACCGCCGACCTTATAAAGGTGCGGCGCCTCAGACCAGATAGCGCCCTTCAAAGCGCCATCCCAGATGACGTGGGGTTCTCCGACCAAGCGCATGGTTGACAGGTCGAGCTCCTGCAACCAGATTTCCGTGTGACCTTCATAGTTCGCTGGCGTCACCAGCCGGTTCCCTGTGTACCAGGCCCGGCCGTCCTCATCGAAAAAAAGCGATGGATCGTACCCCGGTGCGTTCTCCAGCCAGATGGGCTCGGACCAGGGCCCGGCCGGGTCTGAAGCCGTCACAATGAAATTGCCCGACCTCGTCTTACCGTCCACCAGCGTGCAAACCACATAAAACGTACCCCGCCAGAACCGAATGGTAGGCGCATACAACCCTCCTGAACAACGCACCCCCTGCAAGGGGAGTTGTGAAGGTCGACTCAGGACATGACCAATCTGCCGCCAGTGAATCAGGTCCCGGCTATGGAAAACAGGCAGGCCGGGAAAATATTCAAAGGTCGAGTTGACCAGATAGTAATCGTCTCCCGCCCGGCAAATGGAAGGGTCGGGGTAACAGCCTGGCAAAACAGGGTTCCGGAAGACGGTAGCCATAATCTCCGCGCGACGATCATCCCTTGAGCGCCCCAGCCGTCAGACCAGCCACAATCTGACGCTCGGCAACCAGATAGAAAATGACAGCCGGAATCGCCGAAAGCGTCACGAAGGCGGCCACCAGAGCCAGGTCAGTGCCGTACTGGCCCTGAAACTGCATCGTGCCCAACGGGAGCGTCCACAAATCCTCTTTATCAATCAGGACCAGCGGCACCAACAGGTCATTCCAGCTGACCACCATGGTCAGCGCAGCCACGGCCGAGAGCGCCGGACGCGCCAGCGGCAGCAGAATCAGGCGGAAGAACGCGAAGGGCGAACAGCCGTCAATATAGGCCGCATCCTGCAACTCAAAAGGAATGGAAGCAAAGAAGTTGCGCAGAATCATGACATTGCCAGAGACCTGAAAAGCCGTCTGTACGATCATGATGCCCAACAAGGAGTTCGTCAGACCAATCTGGCGAATGACCAGATAGACCGGCAGGATGGCAATGGTGATCGGGAACATCAGGCCCAGAGTCAGGAAATTGAACAGCACATCCCGGCCACGGAAATTAAGACGAGCAAAGACGAAGGCCGCCAGACCACAAATGAAAAGCACCGCCGTCGTTACCGTCAACGTAACCACCAGACTGTTGAGCAGCATGGTCCAGAACGAACGCGAACCCAGGATTTTTGTGTAGTTATCCCAGTAAGGTGGAATGGGAGGAATATAGGGGCGGGAATACATCTCGCCACGCGTCTTGAGACTGCCAAAAATGAGAATCACAATCGGCACAAGGATAAGCACCACCATCACTGACAGGACAATGTATTGCAATAGCCTGGGTGCTGCCTTGCGCAAAGTGCTCTTGCGATGACGGGAAAGATGCACGGGCATCATGGCTGTCACTCCTTGTTGGTTAATATCCACCGCCCAGATAATCTTGCTGGCGCACAAGTCGCAGATAGGCCAGCGAGAAGACAAGAGAAATCAGCAACATGACGAAGGCCACGGCGGAACCATATCCTAACCAGAAGCGGATGAAACTATAGCGGTACATGTAGGTAGCCATCACATCGCTTGCGTTCACCGGTCCACCTCGCGTCATGACCCAAATCACCCCAAATTGTTGCAGCGCGCCTAAAACAGACAGATAGACAGAAGTACGAATGGTACCCCCGAGCAGGGGCAGGACAATGTGGGTAATCAGTTGCCGTCCATTGGCGCCGTCAATAAGAGCCGCTTCTTCTATTTCCTGCGGAATGTTTTGCAAGCCGGCCATATACAGCAACATATGAAACCCAAAATACTTCCAGGTCAGGACGACAAAGATACAGCCAAGAACCTGATGGGGATCACCCAACCAGGCCTGTGGTTTTAAGCCCAACAGAACCAGGAAAGCATTAAACAGCCCCCGGTCCGGATCAGGATTAAAGAGGCCCATCCACATGATGGCCGTGATGACCTCAGAGAACACATAAGGCATGAAGAAAATGGTACGGAAGAAACGCCGGCCCGGCAGGTCACGGCCTACCATCAAGGCCATTGCCAGCGATAATGGCAGTTGCAAGGTCAGCGAAAGCACAACGATAATCAGCGCGTTCCCTAAAGCTTTCATAAAGGCGCGATCGGTCAGAATGCGCTGGTAATTGCCCAACCCGACGAAATCTACCGCCGGCCCAAACCCTTTCCAGTTGAACAGGCTATAGTAAAGGGACTGGAGCATAGGGTAAACCACAAAGGCGGCAAAGAGTATGAAAGCGGGTAACAGGAACAATGCCACAGTCAAAACCAGCGAGGCACGTCGCGGCGAGGCAGACAGTGTTTCTTTCCGTTCTTCTACCGAGTTTTCCATGAGAGCCTCCTGCCAGAGAAAGGAGCGGGGACCGGGTACGCCCGGGCCCGATCCCCGCTGAATCAAGGCCGCTCAGCAGCGCTTTACTTCATCTCCTGGGCGAAGGAATCTTCAATGGCCTGAGCGACTTCTTCCGGTGTCATGGTGCCGGCAAAGAGAGCCTGAACGCTATCATTGACCACCGAACCGACCGCCGGGGGCAAGGCCTGGTCATAGTATAATTGGAAGTACTTGGCCTTCGCCGCGCCTTGTTGGACAGCCAAAAGCAGTGGATCGCTGATACCAACCTCAGCGCCTTTGACAACAGGCAGCGCGACGTTGATCTTTGCCAGCTGAACCTGGCAATCCACGCTGGTCAGGTACTTGACGAAGTCAATGGCCTCTGGCGGGGCATTTTTGCCAATCGCAAAGCCATTGCCACCACCGAACGCATCATTCGGATCACCGGCACCGCCTTCCACCATCGGGAAGGGGAACCAGCCAAGGTTATCGCCAATGCCTTGTTTATCGGGACTGTTGTCCTTTTCTACGGCTGGTGCCCATTGACCCATGAGTTCCATGGCGGCTTTGCCGTTCCCCATGAGGGTAGCCTGATCGCCATAGGTGGCACCCAGGAAACCATCCTGGAAGGGCTGCAGGGCGATCAGCTCCTGAAGTTTTCTGCCGGCTTCGACAAACGGCTCGTCGGCGAAGGAGCCCTGACGAGAATAGGCCTTGTCAAAGGCTTCCTGACCGCCAATGCGGACGGCGAGATAAGCATAGTAGAACATGGCAGGCCACTTGTCGCCCGCGCCGAGCGCAATGGGGGTGATGCCGGCAGCCTTCAGTTTCCGCACGTCTTCCAGAAATTCGCTCCAGGTCGTAGGAGGCGTCTCGATTCCTGCCTGGGCAAAAAGCGCCTTGTTGTACCAGAAACCGACCATGCCCATATCCCAGGGCACGCCGTAGTTTCTGCCCTGATAGGCATACACGCCGAGAGCGCCCGGAGAGAAGGTAGAACGCCAGGCACCGCCATCGGCATCGAGATCCGCGGTAATATCCTTCAACAAACCGGCCTTGGCGTACTCAATCATGACGCCGCCGCCCCAACTCTGGAAGATATCCGGGGGATTCCCAGACTGCATCACGGTGGTCATCTTGGACTTGAAGGCCTCGTTCTCTAGGACCGTGATTTGAATTTCCACATTGGGATGCGCCGCCATGTATTCATCGGCAAATTTTTGCCAGAGCGCCTTATGCTCTTCTGCCGTTGAGATGTGCCACCAGGTGATAACCACCTTCTGCTCCGTAGGGGGCACCGCTGTGGCTGTTTCACCAACCTCGGTGGGTGCCTGTTGCGGGGGTTGCGTTGCCGCAGGAGTGGCAGGTCGGCACGCGGCAAGCACCAGCGTAGCCAGAACGACCAGGCCAATCAGGCGTACTAACTTGTGTTGCATAGGGTTTCTCCTTCCTTAATTTAGAAACTAAACAACGCTTGACGAACTTTCATACCGGGCAATCAACACAGATACCTACCTGTCCAATGAATCACCTCCTTTACTTGAAAAACCTTGAGGAACAGGGAAAGGTTCTATGCTACCTCGCGGCGCTTGACAGGACTCGCGCACAATCAACCTGGTAGGCAATTCGATGCGCTCAATCGTCCTGGCGGGATTCTGCAAACGATCCAACAACATCTGAGCCGCCACGCGCCCCATCTTCTCCAGCGGTTGCTGTACGGTAGTCAGGGCTGGCCGTACCAGCGCAGCCTGCGGAATGTCATCAAAGCCGAGCACCGAAATATCATCCGGGACACGTAGCCCACGGTTGCGGACAGCATCCATGACCCCCATAGCCATCACATCATTCGAGGCAAAAATAGCCGTCGGCGGGTCGGGTAGATCAAGAAAAGCGGAGGCGCCCATATAGCCATCCGGTTGGGCAAAGGTACCTTCGTAGATCAGTTCTGGCGCTTCCGGGATGTGATTGGTGCGCAAGGCCGCCCGATAACCCTCCAGACGATCCTGAGCGCATCCCAGGTCCATCCAACCGGTGATGAACCCAATGCGCCTGTGCCCCAGTTTGATCAGGTACTCTGTTGCCTCATAGGCTCCCTGCCAGTTCGTCGCGCCTACAGCCGGACATTCCTGACCGGTACCCTGATGATCGATCAACACAAAGGGGAAATTGCGCTGTGTCAGCGTACCAACATAGTCGGCTGGATTACGCGGCAACACCAACAACAAGCCGTCCACCATGCCGGTGGCCAGATTGGCCACATAACCGGCTTCCTTGCTGGCCGTACGATGGGTGGTATAGATAATCAGATCCATCCCCTGCAAGGTTAGTTCGGCATCAATACCCCGAATGATTTCTCCAATATAGCCCGTGCCCACATCGGGAACCAGCAGGCCAATCGTATTCGTCCTACCTCCTGCCAGACTGCGAGCCTGACGGTTGGCTACGAAGCCCAATCGCTCCATAGCCTTCAAGACGCGCTCGCGGGTCTCCGGACGAACATGAACATCATTGTTGATGACACGCGAAACAGTGCCGAACGAAACCCCTGCTTCGGCAGCCACGTCCACAATCGTTACTTTACGGCCAGAAGGCATCATCTCTTTGTAAACGTTTACACGGTTACTCTTTATTTAAGCCTGTCCAGCACACTGACAGGCAGAAAAAGCGCTAAAACCGCATTTTCAGGGCAAAAAATTGTCCAACAAAGCCCAAAAGCACAGCCGAACACAAATTTTATTTGGAAGCGTTTACAAGAACATTATAGCACAAGCGACAAAAAAGTCAAGAGCCTGACGGCAAAAAGGTGTGACACAAATTTTCGGGGAAAACGAATCAACGCATGCAGATGGCAGACCGCAGACAACCGTAAGACAGGCTTCCCAGCCCGTCAGGAGCAGACCGCAGACAACCGTAGGACGGGCTTTCCAGCCCGTCAGGAGCAGACCGCAGACGACCGTAGGACGGGCTTTCCAGCCCGTCAGGAGCAGACCGCAGACGACCGTAAGACAGGCTTTCCAGCCCGTCAGGAGCAGACCGCAGACGACCGTAGGACAGGCTTTCCAGCCCATCAGGAGCAGACCGCAGACGACCGTAGGACGGGCTTCCCAGCCCGTCAGGAGCAGACCGCAGACGACCGTAGGACGGGCTTTCCAGCCTGCCAGGAAACCGTCAACGAATGGGGAACGAATAAACGCATGCGGCCAGCACATCCCCTGCCCGCGCGCCCCGGCTGCTGGCCGCTTGCTCGACTTGCTCCCCCCTTGCCTCGCGCTTCCGGCCCTCAACGGCGCCGGCGCGGCCGGCGGCCCTCCAGTTCATCCTTCAGAATCAGGCTCAAAATGACGCTAACCATGCTGATAATCAACGAGGCCAGCAAGGCGTTCCAGAAAACCGGCTCGGCAATGATCAGGGAGTACCCAATCATCCCGCCAAGCCAGTTCGTGAAAATCAGCAGCGCCGTGTTGATAACCAGCGTGAACAGTCCCAGCGTCACCAGAATCAACGGGCAGGTCAGAAACTTTAATATCGGCCGAAACAGGGCGTTGACAATGCCAAAAATCAACGCCAGGAGCAGCAATCCCACCCAGTCACCGCGATAGTCCACGGCAGGCAAAATGGCCACAGCCGCCCAGAGTGCAACGGCATTGACACCCCAACGAATCAGGAATCTCATGGTCAACCTCCATATTCCTTACGCACATCAGTCCGAGGAGTTGCCTCCCATTGCATCCAGACCAGCGTCCGCCTGGGTTGGAAGCCGGCAGTTTGAATAGCAGTGACGGCCACAGCCGCGGGAAAATCGAGCGTCAAAGACTTGCGCCAGGCGAGCGTGCGCCGGGCATGCAGGAGCAGCGCCGTCAGCGCGCGTTCGCTCCCCTGTGGCGGAAGCGCAGCCCAAAGGCGGTCACTGTGGCCATATCCTTCCTGCCAGGCCAGAGCGGCAGCGAAATGCCCCTCCACATAGCCGGCCCACTGGCGCGTCTCGGAATCGAGCAACAGACGGTAGAGGCCCGGCCACAGGCCCGGACGGAGACTCAACCACGGCAACGGTTGATACCAGGCCAGCGACTCCGGGTATAGCTGTCGCAGCCAGGCTTCCTGTTCACGCCAGAGATGACCGGCGCGCGGCCGGATCACCACCCCCAGGCCATCGGCGCAGGCCTGACGGTCTGGCGCGGCCTGCCACACCGTCCGCCGGGCACGCTCACGAAAACCGACCGACTCATACAGGGCAATCGCGCCGGCATTATCGGCGCGGACCTGCAGCCAGATGGCGTCGGCGCGGCGCTGACGGGCCAGGCGCAGTCCGGCCAGGGTCAACGCGCGCCCAATGCCCCGGCGACGGAAATCCGGCTGGACGGCGATATTCGCCAACAGGTAAATGCGCTGTCCGTGGTAACGATAGGGAATGACGCTGACATTGCCGACAATCTCACCGTTCTCTTCCCAGACGTAGCCCGAGAGGGGCAGCGACACCGTCTCCACAGCGCGACTGGCCCAACGCAGAAAGCCCTGATCGCGCGCCGCCTCGCGCATGTGCTGCAGATGCTCGCGACCTTCGGCGTCCATGGTGGACCCGAAGCACTGTTCCACCAGATCGGCTACGGCGGCCAAATCGTGCCAGATATTGAGAGGACGCAATTGGGGCGCCTCCAGCGGCGCGGTTGCTGTCATCACGGCCATCGTTTTCTAATTATACCGCCTCGCGCCACAGGAGAATCCCTCGTTCCCGCGCCCAGTAGGAGTGCAGCGCCTGCTGCAAAGTGCCCTCGCCTTTCCAGAGCGAGGTCAGTTGGGAAGCATAGGCGGCCACGCCCCGCCACCAGACGCGCAGGCCGTGTTCCGAAATCGGGAAGTACTCGCTCGTCAAATCCGCAATGGCGGCCAGCAAGGCCGGCGAATCGTACATCACATAGGGGAAGTCCGCATAATAGCGGCGCGCCCACGGCAGGGATTCGGCGGCGCGGCGCGTCAGGAGATGATCCACGTGGCCACCCAGTCCCAGCGGAGATACCAGACAATCCTGCGGCAAGAGAAAGCGGGACAGCCGGGCGGCAATGCGGCGCGGCAAATCGGCATCTTGCGGATGAGGAGGGACAAAGACGCTGTGCGGATAGAGAGGGTCGCCATCAGGGGAACGGCGGTAGATGCAATCGAGAAAAGGGAAACGGCGCACGTGCACCCTTAACCGCCGCGCGGCGCGGTCATCTTCCGCGCGGCGGATAGCCGGCGCGTTTTCTGCAGGGCCAAAGCCCCACAGCGCATGGGTGGCCTGCGCCAGAGGCGAAAGTGGTGCCATCGGCGGCGCGGCGAAAATCGTCCAGATGGCCACCTCCTCACCGCGCCGGCGCTGCTCCCACATCAGCCCGCCACAGGAGAGAACGGCGTCATCAAAATGAGGGGAGAGATAAATCCAGCGCACCGAAGATTAACCACGCGCGCGCTTGAAAGTTTGCGCGTTTTGCAAAAGATCGTGTGCGGAACGCAACGTGCCTTCACTCACTTCGCCAAGCATCTGGGCCAGTTCCAGCAGACGCGTCTCGCCTTCCAGAGGGGTGACGTGCGTGCGCGTGCGATCATTTTCCACCTGTTTTTGCACCTGAAAGTGTTGATCGCCAAAGGCGGCCAGTTGCGGCAAATGTGTGACCACGAGCACCTGATGCTGACGAGCCAGCAGCCAGAGCTTCTCGCCGACCGTGGCGCCCACGCGCCCGCCAATTCCCTGGTCAATCTCGTCGAAAATCAAGGTTGGGACTTCATCAGCATGCGCCAGGACGTTTTTCAGGCCCAGCATCAGGCGCGAGGTCTCGCCACCGGAAGCGATTTTCGCCAGCGGCTTCAGGCCCTCGCCAGGGTTGGGAGCAATCAGGAATTCGACCTTATCCAGTCCGTCCTCGTCGAAGGCGACGCGCGTCCCATCCGGAAGAGGCAGGCCGGCCGGATCAGGACGGGTCTGGAAATCTACGGCAAAGCGCGCTGCGGCCATGCGCAGGTCATCGAGTTCGGCTTCCATCGAGCGGCTCAGTTTTTCGGCAGCCGCGCGGCGTTGACGCGAGAGTATCTGCGCCTGTTCGCTCAGGCGCGTCAAGAGTTCCTTCTCTGCCGCTTCCAGTTGGGCGATGCGCTCCGCGGCATTGCTGATATGCTCCAGTTGACGGCGCGCCTCCGCCGCGTAGGCCAGAACCGCCTCCAGACTGCCGCCGTACTTGCGCGTCAGACGATGAAGCAGGTCCAGGCGTTCTTCCACTTCTTCGAGTCGCTTGGGGTTGTATTCGATGGTCTCCAGATAGGCGCGCAGACTGCGCGCCAGGTCGGCCAGGGATTCTGCGAGGAGGGTGGTTTGTTGAGCCAGGGCGGACTGGTCGGAGTCGATCTGCGCCAGTTTGTTCAGGGCCTGTGCCGCCTGTCCAATCAGGTCGGTAGCAGCGGGCGATTCGGCTGTTCCCTCGTCCAGGGCGGCGAGGGCCTGCTGCGCCAGCCTCGCCAGCGCCTCCGCGTTTGCCAGACGGTCGCGCTCGTGGCGCAGTTCTTCGTCTTCGCCCGGACGCAGGCGGGCGGACTCGATTTCTTCAGCCTGGAACGTCAACATTTCTGTACGGCGATCGGCGTCGCGTTGCGCCTGCCGCAGTTCTTCGAGTTCACGCCGCACCGCCTGCAGCTGCTGATAGGTCTGGCGGTAGGTTTCCCGCTGCGACTGCACATCGGCGTAACGATCGAGCAGGCCGAGATGGGCGCGCACGTTGAGCAGGGAAAGGTGCTCCGACTGGCCATGAATATCCACCAGCCTCTCCCCCAGTTCCTTGAGCAGACCGATGTTGACCGTCACGCCGTTGACGCGCGCCACGCTGCGACCTTCGCGGCGCACCTCGCGACTCAGCGTAAGATAATCCGGGTCATCGAGCAGGTCGGCGCGGCGCAGGATGGCGTGAACCTCCTGGCGTTCGGGGCCGCACAGGTGAAAGGTAGCCTCCACCCGCGCCAGGTCCGCCTCGGTACGGATGGCAGTCGCGTCCGCGCGGCCGCCAAGAAGCAATTCGAGGGCATCCAGAATAATGGACTTGCCGGCGCCTGTTTCACCGGTAAAGACGACCAGCCCGCTCTCGAAGGTGAGTTCGAGTTGGTCAATGATGGCAAAATTCTGGATTCGCAGTTCGCGTAACACACTACCTCGTCAAACGAATGCCGGCCAGCCGGCCATAGACCAGCGGCGTAGCCAGGAAAACATATATTCCCTGGAAGATTATGCCCAAGAGATTGAAAAGCAACAGGTTCGGGAGAGCGGCCAGCAGAGCGCCAACGACGACGCCGGCGGCAGCCGTCAGAAAGAGTGAACGGGCGCGGTGGCGGCGCGTGGCCAGGCGCACAGCCTCGGCAATCAACACCCCAGCCGTAGGCACAGCCGCCAGGAGGACGAACCAGGCCAGGAAACCGGCCAGCGTGCCGATCAGGGCGGCAAGCAACGCCGCCAGAAAAGACAGGAATGCGGCTACCACAAACGCCAGCGGATAGTCATACCAGCGCGCCGTATGAAAGATTCGCTGCTGCTGGCGCACGCAATCCTTGCAGGAGTAACCGGTCGGTGTGCGCACGGCGCACTTCGGGCAGATGGGGCGATCACAAGTCTTACAGCGCAGTGTCGTCTCTACCGTAGGATGGTTGATGCAATAGAGGACAGGAGAATCGCTCATTTTGGCATCCCTTCCGCAGAGGGGTTTTGATTCAGATAGGCGGTCAGATTGCGATAGAAATAACTGGGATCGCCGAAGCGCACCAGCAGGGTAGTGTATTCGGAAGCGCGCACCTCCACGCGATCGCCGTGGCTCAGGCCGAGCGGGGTCTGGCCATCGATGGAGGCAACCGCCTCGCCGCTGTGAACAGTAATGCTGACACTCGCGCCCTCGGCCAGCACGACCGCGCGATCCGCCGAAAGATGAGGGGCAATCGGGACAAGCAAGATATTGCGCAGTTCGGGCGGTAAAATCGGGCCGCCGGCAGCCAGCGCGTAGGCAGTCGAACCGGTGGGAGTAGATGCGATCAGGCCATCGGCGACATAAGCGGCGAGGAAATGACCGTCCACATGCACCGCCAGGCGCACCGGCCGCACCGCCGCGCCGCGGCAGACCACTACCTCATTCAGCGCGTGCCAGACACCCAGACTCTGGCCAGCGCGGCTATGCTCGGCGCGTAGCATCATCCGCTGCTCTATCCAGGTCTGGCCTGTCAGCAAACGGTCGAAATAGTGCGGCCAATCCTGTCCGACCTGAATGAGAAACCCCAACCGCCCCATGTTGACGCCCAACACCGGCACCTGCCGTGGCGCGCAGAGGTGACCGGCGCGCAGCACCGTCCCATCGCCGCCGACGGCGATCAGCAAGTCGAACTCACCTGCCTGCACGCGCTGCCGGAGATGCGCATCATCTATCGTGCCGGCAACGGCCTGGGAGCGACGCGCCTTCAGGTAAGCCGCCATCTCGCCGGCCGCGGCCACGGCCTCGGGCATCCCGGGATGAGCCGCAATGGCAATGCGCTGAGGAAGAAAGGGATCAGACGCCATTCGAGATAATTATACCTGTTAAGGCGAAGGCAGGCGTCTGGCTTATCCCTCAATCTGCAAAATGGCAAGGTTTTGGTAACAACCTACCCACTATCCATCCTTGTCATTGCGAGCCGCCGCAGGCGGCGAAGCATCCCCCTTGCTTGCCGGGAGATTGCTTCGCTACGCTCGCAATGACAAGAGGCAGAGGGTTCTCCATTAGCCATGGTAGGTAGTTACAAGTTTTGACCTTGGGCCAGTCTGCTTCCACTCCCCAAAGATACGCCTGTCCATGGCCTGCGCTACTCAATGAGGGGCCAACCATGCGGCGAATCGCAGCCCGCCATTGCTTGACGAAACAGATTTGTTAATGTTATCTTTGTAGAGAACGGGAATGGTGCCACCCCCAGGTTTCTGCCAGGGGACTGCTCTCCTTCAAAGTGCAGAAGGGTGCCCAATTTTGTCAAATTCGAATGACCCCATCACTGGAGGAAAAAATGCTCGGCTTCCATTACATCAAAGTTCCCCCTTCCTATTACGTTATGCAATATCGCGGCGGCAGGCTGGCGCGTGCTGGAGTTGGGCTGACTTTTTTCTACTTCAAGCCTGCAACATCCCTGGTTATCATCCCTATTGCCAGTTCCGATGTGCCGTTTATCTTCAATGAAATCAGTCGCGATTTTCAGGAAGTAACCATCCAGGGGCAACTGACTTTTCGGGTGAAAGAGCCGCAAACGCTGGCACAATTGCTCAATTACACCGTAGACGGAGCCCCAGAAAAATATCTTTCCGACGACCCTCAGAAGTTGCCCCAACGCCTCATCAACCTGTTGCAAGTACTGGTCCGGGCCGAGATCCAGCGTCTGCCCTTGCGAGAGGCGATTTGTGCTTCTGAGACTATTGCCAATATAGTGTTCCAAAAATTTTCTGTCAGTGAATCGCTGCAGGCAATGGGCATCGAGTTGTTGGCCCTGGCTATTCAATCCATCCGGCCAACGCCGGAAATGGCGCGTGCCCTGGAAGCCGAAGCGAGAGAAGAGCTTTTGCGCCGCGCTGACCAGGCTATTTATGACCGACGTAACGCGGCAGTGGAACAAGAGCGACGTATCAAAGAAAACGAACTCAACACCGAAATCGCTGTCGAGGAAAAGAAACGTCAGATCCGCGAAACCAAAGTGGAGGCCGATCTGGCTGTAGAAGCCAAAGAGCAACAAGTGCGACAGGCAAAACTGAACGGGGAAATCTTGCTTGAAAAGGAACGCCAGAAACTGCTCGCGGCGCGCGCGCTCAATATCCGCGCCGAAGCCGACGCCCGGGCCTACGCCATAGAAGCCTCACTCAAAGCCTTCAAAGAACTGCCTCCAGACGTGGTCCAAATGCTAACGGTTCAGGCTGGCGACCCGCGCAAAATGCTCAGTCTGGCGTTTCACGAACTGGCACAACATGCCGAGAAAATCAGCAATTTGAACATTTCCCCTGAACTGTTGTCGCTGTTACTACAACAATCTCAGCCGCCAAAGGACAAGTAAGGAGTGGAATACGAAAAAATTGTGTTGGTAACGCGCAAAACCCGTCTGGATGGGTTATTGGAGCGCTTTCACACCCGTGGTCAAGCAAAATTCTACCTGGAGCATAGCGGCGTAGATTTTTCACGCTACGCACAGGAACACGACACATACTATGCTGCCGTGGCAGAACTGCATCGTCGCCTGGCAAAACTGGCGAAAATCCAGGAAATTGAGCGCAGTTTTCTGCCTAATTTCGTGTTCGCCGAACATGACTTGGTGGTGACCATTGGCATTGATGGGTTGGTGGTCAATACAGCCAAGTACTTAAATGGTCAGCCTCTGATTGCTGTGAATCCTGATCCACAACATATTGACGGTATTTTGCTCCCCTTTACCGTAGAGACCGCTCCTCTGGCCGCCCTTCAGGTGCGCAAAGGGCAGTTCCGGGAACGAAAGATTACCATGGCAGAAGCGCGCCTCAATGATGGGCAATCCTTACTGGCTTTCAACGATTTGTTTGTGGGGGCCCGGAGTCATGTTTCCGCCCGCTATCGCATCCTGTTTCGGGAACAGGAAGAACGCCACTCTTCCAGTGGCGTGATTATCTCCACCGGCGCTGGCTCTACGGGCTGGCTAAGTAGTATGTTCCATATGACCAACGGCCTGTTAGCTGGTTTTGCCGCGAACTATCCTCCCCTCTCGCCAATCCGCCTGGACTGGGAAGCCGAGCGGTTGATTTTCATTGTCCGTGAGCCGTTTGTCAGCAAAACCTCAGGCGCGACCATTACCTGCGGACAAATCTCACCCGACTGTCCCCTGACCCTGGAATCGGAAATGCCGGAGGGCGGAGTGATCTTTAGCGATGGCGTAGAGGCTGATTTTCTGGCTTTCAATGCCGGAGCTGTGACCACCATTGGCCTGGCCAAGAAGAAGACGCGCCTGATCATGCCTCGTTAGTTGAGAGGCAAGAATGAGGTAGGGGGAAAACCGGGCAAAATCTCCGTTCAGGATCACAGAATCAGAATGCCCGGCCAGGCCATAGAATGACAACAGGCGCTGGCTACCATAAAAACACGCCTGAAAGAAAACCCCATCTACGCTATTCAGGCACAACAGGCGCCGCCGCGTTCCCCTCGTTTGGCCTCAATCCGAGAAAGCGCCCGACCAGGTCTCGAAACGTCTGGCCCCGCGTTCGTCGCCGCGGAAGAAGGCCAGGTAGGTCAGCACCTGATAAGGAACAAATTTCTGTTCTTTGGGCTTATACACGGCGAGGTCGTAAAAGGTGTGCCAGGTGCCTGAATTCAGGTAAATTTGATTGGTGGGGTTGACCATCGCCGGTATGGAGTCGAGAGGCACAATTTCGTGATGGTGGGTATGGCCATAGACAATGAATTGTGCCTGACGTTCGAGAAAGGCACTTTCGCGCAAGGCGTTTTGCGTAAAGGAAATGGACGTCATGCCGCTTTTGCGTTGTAACCAGACGACGATTTCGTCCAGCGTCTTGAAAGAAACGCGCCGCGTCAGGCCAAGAACTGCCTGAAAGCCGTCCACCAGGTCCATCTTGAAGCGGCGGTCGGCCTGTCGGATGACATCAAGCTGCAGGAAGTGGGCCGCCAGCTCATCCCAAATGGCTTTGATTTTTCGCTGGAGCGCGGCAGATACTTTGTACTGGCGCAACTGACCAGAGACCCACAGCGGCGTGGCGAGAATCGGGCGGACGTTGACCAGTTCGCTCAGAGCTGTGACGATAGCAGGGGGAATTTCATGGCCCAGTTGTCTGCCTACCTCCATGGGGAAACGGTTGAGGACTTCGACGGCGAACACATCGCCGAGCGAGGCCGCATTGCGTCCGCGCGTGCGGTCGTAGTTCAGGGTATCGTAGCAGTCACCGTGGCGCGCGTAGACGCCGTAGCGGCCTACCAGATTCTGGAGCGACGGTACTTCCTCGAGCGAATAAGGGAACGGCGTTGGCGCGTTCTCCAGGCCCATGGCGGCGATGATTTGAGAGCGGATGGCATCGAGGGCCTCGCCGGGCAGGCGGTAGTACCAGTCATGATTGCCGACCATGTAATGGAAACGTACCGGGGCGCGCTTGTCGCACCAGAAGCCTTTGGCCGGCAGACCGTGCCTCGTGGCGGCTGGCAGGCGGATGCCCTCCTGATGCAAACGGCGAAAGACAGCCAGGGCATCCGCATTGGCCTGCAGAATCGCACGCGTGATTTTGTCGAGAGTAATAGCAAATTCCGGAGCCGCCGGGTCAGTCCAGGGGCGGACATAGCCCGGTGCGCCGATCTCCTTCTCCAGCCAGAGCGTTGAATGGAGTGGGTCGAGAATATCTCCCAGCAACAGAACGTCCACGCTTTCGACAGGCCGGTACAGGCCATTGCGCCAGGAGGCATTGAAGGCCAGTTCCTCGAGGCGATCGGCAAAGAGCAGAAAGGCATTGGGCGAGATCGAGCGCCCGCAACTGCCATCGGTCAGGTGTAAATCACTGATGATCACCAGCATAGCGCGGTCTCCAGCCCCAACCAAAAGCATAACAAAATGGCCTGTCTGGTGAGAAAATGAAGGCTAAGGTAACGCCGAAAAGGGCACCGCCAGGGAGTCTGAGGCTCCAATGCCAACCATTCTTCACGGACAGGTCATGGACACATGTTTGAGTATACACCAAAACAATACTATGGGAACGCTTTCTATGGGCGAAAATTTGCAGCTGCCCCTGTTTTGCGGCTCATCCGGAACAGTGACCATGAAACCCGGGGAACGCGGATGGCGCGGAGGCTCGCAGAAAGGATACCGTCGCAGTTGATCCTTTTTCGGCCATTGCCCGCTGCTTTCCAATCGGGGATGTGATTCGCGGAGAAAACCGTCCACGAATGGGGAACGAATAAACGAATGCAGACGGCGGGCAGCGGACGACCGTAGCACAGGCTTTCGTAGGACGGGCTTTCCAGCCCATCGGGAGCAGACCGTCCACGAATGGGAAAACGAATAAACGAATGCAGCGCGGACGCCCATAGCACGGGCTTTCGTAGCACAGGCTTTCCAGCCCGTCAGGAGCAGACTGTCCACGAATGGGAAAACGAATAAACGAATGTAGCGCGGTTATTCGTGCATTCGTGGTCCGGCATTTGTTGACGGTTCGTAACTACCTCGACAATGTTAGATTACCTACTCCCCTGTCATTGCGAGGCAGCAACAGGACCACACCGGGGCTCGCCCGAGGCGCCGCCGAAGCAAT
>DAOTVX010000044.1:0-4518 GCA_034436275.1 Anaerolineales bacterium
GTCATCGGTTGAGAAACGCTTTCTATCCACTTTCTATCCACAGTTTTGCGGCGCATCCGCAAATGGAGATAATGGACGGCAGACCGCAGACAACCGTAGGACGGGATTTCCAGCCTGTCAGGAGCAAACCGTCCAAGAACGGGAAACGAATAAACGAATGCGGCGCAGTTATTCGTGGTCAGGTGCTCGTCGACGGTTCGCCATCCGATACGACTCCGGCAGGGAATTGCATTTTCCGGAAAAATGTGCCACACCCTTGCGCCTGGCTGGCATGTCTCCATGTTGCCGCGAACCCCGGAGCCTATTTCGGAACCGCTGGCGCCACCAGACGGGCAGGGCGGTTTCCCCAACCCGGTTGAAACGCAGGGCAAGCGCGGCAGAAGCGGCAAAAAGCATTTTCTGGATGCTGATGGCGCGCTGCAGCCGGGCAGATGGGTGGGGCAACCGACTTTGTGATAAACTAAAGCAAACGATTCCGCGCGGAGGCAACTATGGTTGATCCTGGGCGTCTGAGTAGCCTGGTTCCCGTTCTGACTGCTTTTGCCGGCGCGTTCCTGGCCGCTCTCTGGTTAGCGCTGGTGGTCTGGACGTACCGTGATATTCGCAATCGTCATCGTGACCGTCTGGTGCACATTCTGGCTACCTTGCTGGTCGCCATCCTGAACCTGCCGGGGGTGTTGCTCTACCTCATCCTGCGACCAACTCGTACACTGGAAGAAGAATATGAGCGTACGCTGGAAGAGGAGGCCCTCTTGCAATCCATCGAGGACCTGGCGCTTTGCCCTGGTTGTGAGCGGCGCGTGCGCGAGGACTGGCTGGTTTGTCCTACCTGCCAGACCAAACTAAAGAAGACCTGTCATCACTGCGGACGGTTGATGGAACTGGCCTGGAATATCTGCCCCTATTGTGCTACGCCGGCGCCCGGCATGCGTAAAGAAGGAGTAACCCTGGAAGAGGCTTTGCGTGTTGTGCCTCCCGAAGAAGCGAGCGGCGAAGAAACATCCTCTTCACAACCCGACCTCGCCGCTGCGGAGGAAACCTGAACCGACGGAGAATCCGATGGGCATTGCCTCGCTAGTCATTGGCATCCTGACGGTTGGGGGAGTCTGTCTGTCTTTGGTTCCCCTGCTGAACCTGGCCAACTGCCTCGTGCTGCCCCTGGCGCTGCTGGGAGCCATTCTCGGCCTCGCTGGCCTCTTTCGCCAAAAAGGGCGCGGCGCGGCAATCGCCGGGCTGTGTTTGAATAGCCTGGCGTTGACGGTTGGCGTGGTACGCCTTGTGCTCAGTTGTCTGGCGGGAGCCTGCATTCTCTAGAGGGAACATCGCGGAAATGAAAGGAACAAAGCGGTATTCGCTGGTGCTTCTCCTGGCAATTTTGACTGCCTGCGGCGGTGGTGGGAGCGTTTTACCTACCCCTACGCCGACTCCCTTCCAGCCGCAAGCGCCAACCGCCCCGCCTGCGCCGACTCTGCCACCGCCGACCGAGGCTCGCCCGACACTCTGGCTGAGCGAGGCGCTGCCCGACGCATTACGCCAGCAAATCGTCCTGGCGGACTGGACACCGGCAGCCAGCCGGGAAAGCGCCTCCGCGGTGGTGGACGTACTGACCGCCGGGCACAGCGCGGCAGTCTCCGCGCGCTGGGTCTACGCGCTGGTCGCGCCTTTCCCAACGGTAACGGACGCGGTGAGTCTGGCTGCCCTGCGTCGCGCCTGGGCCGGCGAAGCGGCCGGGCCGTTTGCCGGCCGTCCACTGTGGATGTCGGCCGCGACCCGGGCCGCCTTTTCCACCCTCTGGGGCGCGCCGGCCGAAGCCGCCGTGCAACTGGCGAGCGACGAGGATTTGCTGAGCGCGGCCTGGAATGCTCAACCGGCCTGGGCGATTATTCCCTTCGAGCAACTGGAGCCCCGCTGGAAAGTGCTGAGCGTGGACGGGCAATCGCCGATTCACAAAGATTTTGACCCGGAACGTTATCCGCTCACGCTTCACTTCGGCTGTCTGGGCGCAGATTGCCCGGCGCTGCACCTGCCGGCTACCAACCGCGATCCCGCTCGGATGACCGTGCTGGTCATGACCGGCGTGACGGCGCTGGTACGCGCTACCGCCTGGCGCATGGAACAGCAAGGCATTACCTACCCCGCGCAGGATATTGGCAACTGGCTGCGCGAAGCCGATATCACTCATATCAGCAACGAAATTCCTTTTGCTCCGGATTGTCCCTACCCCGACCCCTCGCCGGTGCTGACTCGCTTTTGCAGCCATCCACGGTATATTGCCCTGCTGGAAGATATTGGCACCGACATCATTGAATTGACCGGCAACCATTTTCAAGATTGGGGCTCTGCAGCCACATTGTACACGCTGGAAATGTACCGGCAGCGCGGCTGGCCTTACTATGGCGGCGGCGCAGACCTGAACGATGCCCGCCGGCCAGCGATTATCGAACACAACGGCAACCGTCTGGCTTTCATCGGCTGTAATCCTGTAGGGCCATCCTACGCCTGGGCTACCGAGAGTCGTCCCGGCGCCGCCCCCTGCGATGACTACGCCTGGATGACAGAGACGATTAACCGTCTGCGCGCTCAGGGATATCTGGTCATGGCTACATTTCAGTATTGGGAATATTACACGCCCGAACCGCGCCCGGAACAACGCCGCGCTTTCCGTCTTATGGCAGAGGCAGGCGCCGTGATTGTCAGCGGCAGTCAGGCGCACGCGCCCCAAGCCATGGAGTTCTATCAAGGCTCTTTTATCCACTACGGCCTGGGCAACCTGTTTTTCGACCAGATGGAGTATATTCTCCCCGATGGCAAGACAACAACGCGCACACGTCAGGAATTCATTGACCGTCACGTTTTCTACGACGGTCGTTATATCAGCACCGAATTGCTGACCGCTATGCTGGAAGATTACGCCCGGCCACGCCCGATGACCGGGCAAGAGCGAACCACACTCTTGCAGGAGATTTTTGCCGCCAGCGGCTGGTAAACGAGGAGCCAGAATGAAAATCCACGATATTACCCTGACGCTTTCCCCCACTCTGCCGTTTTGGCCCGGCGACCCGCCTCTCGCCACAGAATTGCTCTCGTCCATAGAGGCCGGCGCGCACGCCAACGTCACGAAACTGACCATGAGCGTTCATAGCGGGACGCACCTCGACGCGCCCCGCCACTTCCTGCGCGATGGGGCGACAGTTGATGCCCTGCCGCTGGAAGTTCTGGTGGGGCCGGCCTGGGTGGTGCGTATTCCTGATGAGGTGACGCTTCTCGATGCCCGCGTTCTGACAGAAGCCGACATCCCGGCCAGTGCCACCCGCTTGCTGTTCAAGACGCGCAATTCGTCCCTGTGGGCGCGCGGAGTCAGGGAATTCCAGACCGACTTTGTCGCCATTCCCGAAGATGGCGCGCGCTGGCTGGCCGCGCGCGGGATTCGCCTCGTAGGCGTGGACTATCTTTCCGTCGCGCCGTATCGCCTGGGCACGCCAACTCACCGAGTGTTGTTGCAGGCCGGCGTGGTTGTTGTGGAAGGATTGGATTTAAGCGAGGTAGAGGCTGGCCCGTATGACCTGTATTGCCTGCCAGTGAAACTGGCCGGCGCGGATGGCGCCCCGGCGCGGGCCATCCTTATCTCGCCAACCGCATAGCACCTACCAGGATCGTCGCCGTCCTCCGCCGCTCCCACGCCGATCGTGCCCGCGCCGATTGTCCTCGCGACCATAACCGCCGGAGCCGCGTTCCTCTTTGGGACGCGCCATGCTGACCCGCAACGAACGGTTGGCCAACACATAGCCATCAAAGGCGCGAATGGCCTGTTCAGCCTCGCTCTGTGACCCCATCTCGACAAAGGCAAAGCCTTTCGATTGACCGGTATCGCGGTCCTTGATAAGCGTGACGGAAGCCACTGTGCCTGCCTGGGCAAAAAGGGCGGCAATCTCCCCTTCGGTCGTATCGTAGGAAAGATTACCCACGTACACTTTGGTCTGCATGCTCTTCTCCTGAAATAAATTAGCGCGGAATAAAAAAGCCGCTACCCTGTATCAGGGTTAGCGGCCCACGTCCACAAATCCTGCTACAAGATATGTCAATTGTAGCACAACCGACTGAATCGGGATAGTTCGATTCCGGGCAGGTGTGCACTCCAAAGTTATTGGACTACGTAACTATCTCGACAATGGTAACAACCTACCCACTATCCATCCTTGTCATTGCGAGCCGCCGCAGGCGGCGAAGCAATCCCCTCGCTTGCCGGGAGATTGCTTCGCTACGCTCGCCATGACAAGAGGCAGAGGGTTCTCCATTAGCCATGGTAGGTAATTACCGACAATGTTATATTTCGGCACAGTTGTCATTGCGAGGGCGTTCTCTGCCCGAAGCAATCCCCTGGTAATTGGGAAACTGCTTACCTTGAGACTCGCAAGGAGATTGCTTCGGCGGCGCCTCGGGCGAGCCTCGGCGTGGCCCTATCGCCGCCTCGCCATGACAAGGGACAGGTAATCTAACATTGTCGAGGTAGTTACCTTC
>DAOTVX010000045.1:0-17994 GCA_034436275.1 Anaerolineales bacterium
GCCAACGCCAAATTACTCGGTATCGTCAAACGTAAACGCAAATCCGCGCATCTTTCGCCACCGGAACAGATCCCTATCTTGACAATATCAGGAAATCCTTAACTTGTGACCGATGTCCTTATACCAAACACGCCTTCAAAGACCATGTTTTGACGCGCTTATATACACTCCCACGTAGGGGAGCCACGATCAACGCACCAGACTCCAGAAGAGCAAGCCGGCCAGTAAGGCCAAAGTCGCGCCAAAATAGAACGGAGCCGAGGCGCCAAAACCACTCCAGCCGAGAGCCCCTTGCCAGAGCAGGCCGGCAATCAGGGAAGCCGGGAAGGCTGTCAGCCCTACTGCGGCGTTGTAAAGCCCGTAGGCGGTTCCCTGTTGTTCGGGCGGGACCAGGTCGGCGATAAGCGCTTTGGCTACACCTTCCGTCGCCGCGTAGTAAATTCCGTACAGGCCAAACAGAACCCATACCTGCCAGCCGCGTTGTGCCAGGGCAAAGCCCAGGTATACCAGACCATACGTCAGCCAGCCTCCCAGAATGAGGCGTCGCCGGCCAACGTGATCCGAAAGGGCACCCAGCGGGCCGGAAAGAGCGGCATAGACGAAGTTGAATGTCAACAGCATTCCCATCACTTGCAGCAGAGTCAAGCCGCGTTCCTGACCACGCAGGATGATGAAAGCATCCGACGAGTTTCCCAGCGTGAAGAGTACGATGACCAGCAGGAAAATCTTGTAGCGTTTATCCACACCTTTCAGGCTCAAGAGGGGGGCCTGTTTTTTGTTGCCAGCGACAGCCACCTCGCGCGCGCCGATGGCCAGCACCAGCACGGCCAGGAAGGCCGGGATAATGCTGGCCAGGACGATGATCTGGAACGTGCGCTGTTCGAGCATCAGCGCTCCGCCTTGAGTCAACCAGATGATCGCTGCGGCCGTCAGCAGGCCAAAGAAGGCGCCAGCAGTATCGCCGGCGCGGTGCAGACCAAACGCCAGTCCACGCTGATTTTGCGTTTCTTCCACGGAAGCCGCGATCAGCGCATCCCGTGGCGCAGTACGTATACCCTTGCCCAGGCGGTCGGCAAAACGCACGCCCAGCACCCAATGCCAGGTTTGCGCAAAGTAGAGAAAAGGTTTGGCAGCGGCGGAGAGGGCGTAGCCGGTCACCGTTAACCACTTGCGCCGGCCCAGTTTGTCGGAAAGCGCCCCGGCATAGATTTTCATCAAACTGGCTGTTGTCTCGGCGATTCCTTCAATCAGGCCCACGACGGCAGTGCCTGCCTTCAGCACGTTGGCCAGGAATAGCGGAATCAGGTTGGTGATCATTTCGCTGGAAACGTCGGTCAGGAACGAGGTGGCTGTAACCACCCACACGTTACGCGGCAGACGACGTAGAGAAGACGTCATGGTAGAACTCCTTTCGAATGAGGCAGTAATGAGACGGGCTTATGGGAACAGACGGCGCGCCTTGACTTCGGCAACGGCATCCGGACGGTAACGATACAGGCGCGCCGGCCTTCCTTCCCCATAACGAAAACGTGCGGTTTCCTCGATAATGCCGGCCTGCAGGATGCGGCGGCGAAAGTTTCGTTTATCCAACTGCTCGCCGAGGATGATTTCGTAGGTGTGTTGCAATTCGGAAAGCGTGAATTCTTCCGGCAGCAACTGAAAACCAACGGCACTGTATTCAAGTTTGTAGCGTAAACGGCGCAGCGCGTAGGTCAGCGTCTCACAACATAGAGGCGGCAGGGTGGGCAAGGCCTGGACAGGATGCCAGCAGCCGCTGTCTGCCGTCCGCACGTCGGCGTGTACCGGCATCAAAGCGTAATAAGTCACGCGCACGGTGGCCTGGTTGTCCTCTTGCGGTGGATCGTAGTAGGTGTAAAGTTGTTCCAGATAGGAAGGCCGGCGATTCACCAGCGAGGCAAGGAGACGCTGGGCGGTTTCCTCCAGCGATTCGCGCGCGTTAACGTCGGTCAGCGGCACAAGCCAGCCTGAAGGTACAGGACACAACAACGCCTGTAATGTCTCCTCATGCAGGCGAAAGACCACCACGCTGACCAGCAACCGCAGGGCGTTCATACATCGGGTTTCTCGATACGGTCGAAGAACTCGTCCTGCAAGCGTAGCGTCACCCGGTCCTCTTTCACGGCGCGAATGATGCTGGCCAGAGCGCGCGCATAGGCCGCCAGCCAGGCATCGCCTTTTTCGGCGGTTGCCGGCCGCCCATCGCCGCAGTAGTGGGTCGGGTGATCGGCATACCACCAGATGCCGGTGCCAACGCCCAGGGCGCGCAATGTTTTCTGACGCTCCAGTGGCATGCCTTCCTCGTTGGCAGGAATCGCTGCTTTATCTACCAAATCGGGGCGGATGATCAGCATGGCGCTGGTCTCGCGCTCGCCGGCATGGCCGTCCACCTGCGTTTCCCACTGGGCAGAGACGCTTTGCTCCGCCTCCTCATTGTACGTGGAGAGCACATACACCGCATAGTCGCGCCGGCTGGCCAGTTGAATCTGGGCAAAGAACTGGACCAGGGCATTGTTTCCACCGTGGGCATTGACCAGGATGATTTTCTTCAGGCCATTGCGGGCGATTTCACGGCAGATGTTATCGAGCAGGCGAAGAATTAAATCCGGCTCAATGCCAATACAACCCGGATAATGACGCGCTTCCAGAATCTGCGTAAAGACGAAATCCGGGAAAACGATGGCGGGTTCAATCGCCGCCGCACGATTACAGACCTCACGGCCAATGTACATATCCGTGCCGAGCGGCAGATGATGCCCGTGACGTTCAATGCAGGAAAGAGGCACCAGACAAACGCCCTTGACCTCTTTCACGGCTTTGGCAAAGCGGTCGCCGGTCAGTTCTTCCCAACGCATGGTACACCTCCGAATTCAGAATTATCTACTGTAGCAAGTATACCACTGCCACCGCCAGACCGATTCCTGCCACCACCCAGCGTAGCAGCACCGCCGGGATACGTCCTGCCAGCCGGCCGCCGATGGCGCCGCCCAGCAGCGCGCCGCTTGCCATGACCAGCGCCATCGTCCAGTTGACCCGGCCCGAGAAGAGGAAAAAGATTGCCGCCGCGCTGTTGGTACTGAAGGCAATGGCTTGCTTGAGGGCGTTCAGGCGCGTGAGATTGTCGTCCATCAACAGGCCCAAAACGGCCAGGACAATCACGCTCAGGCCAGCGCCAAAATAGCCTCCATAAATCGCCGCCAGCGTGATCGGCAGGATGGCCATCCATTCAGCGGAGGCGGAAGGGGAACTGGCCTGCCCGGCGCGTCTGGATAGCCAGGCGCGCAGCGGTTCCTGCACTGCCAGCAGGAACGAGGCCAGCAGAATCAGGAAAGGTACAATCTGACGGAATACCCTTTCCCCACTCTGGAACAAAAGCATTCCTCCGACCGTTCCTCCCAGAATGCCCGCCGGCAGGAAAAGCCACAGGCGCCCGCGTTGGCCGCGTAGATCGGGTGCCTGAGCCAGCGTTGCTCCCAGATAACCCGGACACAGTGCTACCGTGTTGGTCACGTTCGCCGCCACGGCCGGCACTCCCAACGCCACCAGCGTCGGAAAGGTGATTAACGTGCCGCCGCCTGCCAGAGCATTGACTGCGCCGGCCAGCATGGCCGCCAGCGCGGCCAGCAGATACTCACTGCTGCCGAACATGTACCAGTTTCCCGATACCGGCGGTGAGCGCGGTCAGAATCAACCCCAGCGCCGCGACCACGATGGCCTGAATGAGCGATAGCAGTGCGAGGTACATGGTATAGAATTCTGGCAGTGTCCAGGTGACCAGCATGCCGTTCAGTGCAAAACTGAGCAGGATGGGCAGCGCCAGCAGGTATAAAACGAGCCAGACGTAACCGAGCGCCAGTCCTGCTGCCTGACGTGCCCCTTTAACGAAGGCGTTGGAGAGCCCCATTGCCAGCAGCCAGCCGATCAGGAGGGCTAACGCCGCCGTCAGACCAACGTAGGGAATCAACCACTCCTGGCTTTCCACAGAAGAGAGCGAGTAAGTACGCCCATCCAGAATCGCATACCGGAAATTGAACAGAAGAACATACAGGAAAGCCCCCAGCAGCAACGGCAAAGCACGCTTCTCGCGGCGCAGGTACAGTAGATACCCCGGTACGATGGCCAGGAAAGTGGCCAGCACGTTACGCCAGACGCGCTCACGGCCCAGTCTCCCCAGACGCGCATCGTCCATGGCGGCCAGATAGGAAGACGGCTCGTCCGATGAGACCGGCAGCGCGGAACGGCTGTTGATCGCCGCCTCGTAGGCTCGCCACAGGGATTCCTTTTGCTGCGCGTCGGCGGCGCGAATCCGGCTCTCTTCTTCCGCCGAAAGAACCAGCATTTCAGTCAGCGGATGGCCCTGACTGGAGGCCGGCAGGTTTAGCCCCAGCAGAACGGCTACGGTGGGCGCCACGTCGGCCATGGTCACGTTGGGATAGTAACCGGGGCGCACTTTCGGGCCAACCAGGACGAACGGCTCACGGAGCGTAACCACTTCTGGGCCGCCGTGGCCACCGCGATCAATCTGGCCGTGATCGGAGATAACCAGCAAGGCATCATGGCTCAGGTCGAGGCGAGAGGCAATTTCCTTCAACAGGGAGTCCACGCGGCCTGCGGCCGCGTTCCAGCGTGGATCGCGCGGGCCACCTTCATGATGCCCGGCATAATCCACCTGATCCAGATGGATGAGAACGAAAGCATAGTCGCCGGAATCCAGCCAGGGCAGCGCCGCGTCCACCACAGCGCGGTCGGCGGCGGCATCTTCTTCTTTTGTGTAGAAAGCGGCGTCCACTCCCCGGCCGGCCAGCATTTGCTCAAACCAGAAATAGCCCGCGACAGCGGTCTTCAGGCCGGCCCGTTCGGCGGCCGCGAACAAATCGTCTTGCGTGAAAGGTCGCACGTGCCAGTCATCCGGCGGATTGAACGGCTGACCGTCGTTGATGTCGGCCCAGGCTCCGGTCAGAATCACCGTCCAGGAGGGGGCGGAAAAGGAAGGTGGACGGCTGGTCATCATCGCGCTGGCACCTTGCTGACGCAACTGCGCCAGGAAAGGCATGACCTCGGTCTGGCGTGAGGTGTCATAGCGCAGCGCATCCACCAGAACCAGGATCACCCGCCGCGTCAGCGGGGAAATCTCGAGCGCCGCTCCCGGCTCAGGCGGCTGATAAGCCAGCGGCGAGCGGTAGTCCATGGCGCGCTCCATCAGTGTCGTGGCCCATAAATAGGAACCAATGGCAACGACAAGGCAGCCGAGAAGGCCATAAAGAAACCAGCGGACAGGTTTGCGTCGCATGTGTTTTCTCCTTGCAGGGAAATGGACCCTGTGATGAACGGCGGCAGAGGAGAGGGTTGATGGCAATTATACACTCTACGGTGTGCCAGACAGCCTCCGGGAGAGTATAATTTCTAACGTAAGTTCGGGACAGGTTGTTGAAACGTCCCGAAGGTTTTTCGGGAGTTCCCGTCTGGCGGGGCGATTGGCCTGCGACCGACAAGAATTTTTTGGGAAGCGATCGGATGCGTGAAGGATGAGTACATTCCCTGTTGAAGTGCTGTATCAGGATGGGGCGATTTTGGTGGTCAATAAGCCATCTGGCCTGGCGACGATTGCGGAGGGATGGGCGCCTGAGGCGCCGAATCTGCGCCGTATTCTCGAGATGACCTGGGGCCGACTCTGGGTTGTTCATCGCCTGGACAAGGTGACCAGCGGCGTTATCGTGTTCGCGCGCCATGCCGAAGCACATCGGGCGTTGAATCGCGCTTTTGAGCAGCGGGCGGTGGTCAAACGCTACCATGCTATCGTCTGTGGGCGACCGCCCTGGCAACAGATCACGGCTCGTCAGCCGCTGCGTGCCGGGGTCGGTCATGCCAAACGCACCGCGGTCGATCGTCAGCGTGGCGAGCCGGCCCTGACGCGTTTTCGCCTGCGGGAGCAACTGGCCGGCCATGCGTTGCTGGAGGCTGTGCCCGAAACCGGACGCACGCACCAGATTCGCGCCCATTTGCTTGCCCTGGGCTTCCCCATTCTGGGCGACTCGCTCTATGGTGCCCCTGCAACCTCTTTGATTGCCCGTCCGGCGCTGCACGCTTTTTCATTGTCTATTCCGCACCCGCTTTCTGGAGAACCTCTCGTGTTTCAGGCTTCCTACCCGTCTGACTTCATGGCGGCTCTGCAAGCGTTGCGCCGCGAAAGCGCAGTATAATCGTTCCTGTGAATCAGGCTGACTTTCTGCGTTTACTGGTCAGTCGGCTGGAACGGCTGTCGGTTGATTCGCGTTGGGCGCGGCGTGCCAGTGGCCTGCGAGGCAATCTGCTGAAGGTCATGGATGCCCTCGAACAAGGGCTGGAGATTCCCCCCGCGCGTCTGGATGGGCTGATCGAAAGCGCCTTCGACATTTTGCGCAAGAGCGCCCAGGAAATCCCTGATTTCGATGCGACCAGACGATGAGCCGCCTTTCTGCTACCGCCTTCCAGCGTCTCCTCGATAGCCGTGTCAGCCTGGCGCTGGCGCTGGCGTTGGGGAACCTGATGCCGCGAGGGGTTGGCTATCTTCTGGCGGATTGGGTGGCGACGCACCTGATTGCGCCCCAGCGCGATTCCCCTGCTGTGCGTGCAGTGCGCGCCAATCAATGGGTGGTGAATGGCGAAAAACTGACGTCGGCGGCGCTGGATGCGGCAGTGAACGAAACGCTGCGGAACACCGCCCGCGCTCTCTTTGACCTGTATCATTACCTTGCCAGGCCAGAAGCGACGCGCCGGCTCTACGTTCTGGATGAAGGCAGCCAGAGCCTGCTCCATCGTCCTGAATTTGCGGCGCGTGGCCTGGTCGTTGCCGGTTTGCACATGAGCGCCTTCGATTTGATTCTCCAGTCTCTGTGTCGCCAGGGAATGAAACCGCTCGTGTTGACGATCCCGAACCCTCAAGGGGGCCGGCGTATGGAATTTGAGATTCGACGCCGAAGCGGGATGAATCTCTTGCCGGCCTCGATCCCGGCTATGCGGAAGGCGGTACATCACCTGCGGCAGGGCGGCATTGTGCTGACCGGCATAGATCGTCCTGTCGAGTCGCCTTCGCTCCGACCGCGTTTCTTTGGACGCTCCTCTGTTCTTCCCGCCCACCATACCTATCTGGCGCTGAAGGCCGACGTTCCGATAGTGGTTATGGCCGCTCGCCATGAGGCCGATGGTAAGTACCACGTTTACACGTCCGCGCCGTTGACGATGGAAGGCCATGCTCCGCGCGGGGAAGAGTTGCTGTACAATACAGAGAGGATTCTCGACGTTGCCGCAGCGTTCATTCGTCAGGCGCCTCATCAGTGGTCCATTTCCTTGCCGGTCTGGCCAGAAGTCATGGAGTTAACTCTGTAATCTGCGCTTGCCGAAGGCAAGGCGCGCGGACCTGCTATCGGTGTTGTGCTCCCGTTTTTTTAACCCTTCAGGAGAAGAGCCATGTCTGACATACGAAAGCACCAGCGCGTGAACGATATTTTGCTTGGCCCGTTGGAGCGACCTGCGCTGCGCTGGTTGGCGGCGCACCTGCCTTCCTGGGTGACGCCTGATCTTTGCACCGCCACAGGCATTTTCGGTTCCGTGTTGATTGCGATTTGCTATGCCTTGAGCGGTTGGAACCGCAACTTTCTCTGGCTGGCCTCTCTGGGCTATGTCGTCAACTGGTTCGGCGATAGTCTGGATGGCACTCTGGCGCGCTTTCGCCATATTGAACGCCCCCGTTATGGTTTTTTTGTTGACCACACAACCGATGCCGTCAGTCAAACGTTTATTTTCCTTGGTCTGGGCCTGACCCCTTACATCAGTTTTAACGTTGCCTGTCTGGCGCTGATTGCGTACCTGATGCTTTCGGTGCTGGTATATGTCCGCACCTGTGTGGTAGGGGAGTTTAAAATCTCATACGGGAAACTGGGCCCGACCGAAATACGCGTGCTGGCGATAATCCTGAACGCCGTGATGTATTTCGGCGGCGTGCGTACGCTCAACCTGCCGCTTGGCCCGCTGGGAAAATTTCTCTTCACTCCCTATGATATTGCGGCGGTCGTAGTCGCGGTTTTGCTCTTCGGTTTCTTCGTCGTCACTGCGGTTCAGGAGACACGACATCTGGCGCGCGAACGGGAACAGGGTTGAAGAGGAGATGAAACGATATATGTGCGAACCGGACGGCTGCGAAATTTATACCATGATGATAACCGGCGAGCAGTTGACTCGCCTGACCGACAATGATTACTGCGACTGGGAGCCACGCTGGGGCTGTTGATAGTGCCGGGCCAGACGGCTGGGCTTGCGTGCTATAATGGTAAACGGAAACAGAGCGCCCTGGCCTGTTCATACGACGGCTGTATCAGGCGAGGTGAGCATTTCTGATAACTCTTGGTTCGTTCGTCAACTTTTCAGGAGGCCTTATGAAAGACCTGTCACGCCAGATTCTGGTCGTTTTGACTACCCTGGCAACCATTGTGGTCAACATCCTGGCGAATGCCTTGCCGATTAACGGGCTCACAACAGCCGAAATTTCTAACCGCTTTCAGGTTTACTTTGTTCCTGCTGGTTATGTCTTCTCGATTTGGGGGCTGATCTACCTTGGCCTGCTAGCCTATACCATTTTTCAGGCTCTTCCAGCCCAACGTGCCAATGGGCGTCTGCGCGCTACCGGCTGGTGGGTGGTATTGGCCAATCTGGCCAATGGTGTCTGGATTTTCCTCTGGCACTATGAGCGGTTTGTCTTGACTCTGGCGGCGATGTTTCTTCTGTTAGCCGCCTTGATTGTCGTCTATCTGCGCCTGGGTACAGGCAAAACAGCCGCCTCTGCAGTCGAAACCTGGGCTGTGCGCCTGCCGTTCAGCGTTTATCTGGGCTGGATCACCGTGGCTACCATTGCGAATGTCAGCGCCGTCCTTGACTATCTTCAGTGGAATCAATGGGGCATCAGCGACGGGACCTGGATGATAGGCATTCTGGTTATTGTCGTTGCCCTGACTGTAACCATGAGTTTCCGGCACAAAGATGTGGCTTATGCGGCTGTAGTTCTGTGGGCGCTGGCAGGAATTGGCGTCAAATTTCCCCATCAAGGCGTTGTTACGGCCGCGATCTGGCAGGCATGTGGCCTGATTGCTTTGAGCTGGATCGTGATCTTGCTGGCCAGAACGCGTCATTACTGGATTGGCGG
The DNA here is from genome assembly GCA_034436275.1 of Anaerolineales bacterium. Lineage (GTDB taxonomy): Bacteria > Chloroflexota > Anaerolineae > Anaerolineales > Villigracilaceae > DAOTVX01. Next base: position 9,194 of record DAOTVX010000045.1, read on the forward strand.
CGAATAAGCAGCGACAAAACTGATATAATGCAGGGGCAGGCCTCTGTTCCCTGCCAGATTTTCAAGTCAGGCATGAGGATGTCCCCTATGTCCACATCTACCTTGCATCCTTCTTACGTGATCCCGAATCTTCCCTGGGAAGAGCGACCAGCAGGTTGCCGCGATATTGTCTGGCGTTACAGCGGCAACCCGATTATTCCCCGTGATTTAATCCCTTCTTCGAACAGCATTTTTAACAGCGCTGTAGTGCCCTTTAACGGCACCTTTGCTGGTGTTTTTCGCTGTGATGACAAACGCCGCCGCATGGACGTCCATCGTGGGTTTAGTCAGGATGGAATCCACTGGCAGATAGACCATGAGCCCATTTCCTGGATTTACAAAGATCCAGAGAATGCCTTTACCCATTACCGTTACGATCCGCGCGTGACCTGGCTGGAGGATCGCTTCTATATTACCTGGTGTAATGGCTATCATGGCCCAACGATTGGCATCGGTTATACCTTTGACTTCCAGAAATTTTACTTCCTGGAAAATGCCTTGCTACCCTATAATCGTAACGGCGTTCTCTTCCCACGCAGAATCAATGGCAAATACGTCCTGCTCAGCCGTCCCAGCGATAACGGGCATACACCGTTTGGCGATATTTACATCAGCCAGAGTGAAGATATGATTCACTGGGGGGAGCACCGTTTTGTCATGGGCACAAAAGGCGGATGGCAAAGCACGAAAATCGGCGCCGGCCCGACGCCTGTTGAGACCCCAGAGGGCTGGCTACTCTTCTATCACGGCGTCTTGACCTCTTGCAACGGCTTTGTCTATTCTTTTGGTGCGGCGCTGCTTGATCTGGATAAACCCTGGAAAGTCATCTATCGCGGCGCGCCGTACCTGCTTTCGCCGCAAACATACTATGAATGTGTAGGGGATGTTCCCAATGTGGCTTTCCCCTGCGCGGCGCTCTATGACCAGCCCACCGGCCGGATTGCCATCTACTATGGCGGCGCGGACACCGTCACCGCGCTGGCGTTTTGCAAGGTGGACGAGGTGCTTGACTTCCTCCGACATAATTCTGAGCTCTGAGAGTCGTCCTGCTGATACACAGGTGAATCTGCGCCGGCCGTGGCTGCCGACCTGGCCGGCTTAACGGGCATTGGCCAGACCGGGGGGAAGCGCGTCCTCGCGACTCGCCCAGATGGTGGGGGACGAGTCGTTGCCAGGATGGAAACGGCGGGCTACGTTTGGGGGAAGCGGTACTGCGTGTTCTCTGATGACAGGTGATCCTCGATCGCCGCGCCCGGTGACTCCGCACAGGCGATGTTGCCGGTTAACGCTTTCGTTAACCGCCTTCCCTTGACAATCTGCCCTCCAGCCGGTATACTGGTTTCATACCGACTGGTCGGTATGATAAGGAGTGTGCTATGCCTCGACGAAGCGAAGAAACCCGCGCCAGTATTCTGGATGCCGCCCTGCGTCGTTTTTCCATTGCCGGCTACAATGCGGCCAGCGTGGACGATATCTGTAACGATGCCGGGGTGAGCAAAGGCGCCTTCTATCATCATTTTCCCAGCAAACAGGCGCTTTTCCTGGCGTTGCTGGATGGCTGGTTGCAAATCATCAATGCCGCTCTGGAGAGTTTGCGTCAGCCTACCGTACCGGCGACATTACTGCACATGACCCGCCTTCTCCCGCTGGTCTTCGAGAGCGCTGATGAACGTCTGCCCATGTTTCTGGAATTTTGCCTTCAGGCCAGCCGGGATGATAAAGTTTGGGAGGCGATGATAGCGCCTTACCGTCATTATCGCGCCTACTTCAGCAAACTGATTGAGGATGGCATTGCGGAGGGTTCTCTCAAGCCCGTGGACGCTCAGGCGGCAGCCCAGCTCATTCTTTCGCTGGCGGTCGGACTTCTCGTGCAGGGTTTGCTCGATCCGCAGGGCGCCGACTGGCCGAAGGTAGCCGAACAGAGCATGGCCATTCTAATGAACGGCCTGGCGCGAGAGCCAGAGGCCGCGCCGTAGGCAAAAGGTCTATGGCGGTTTTCGTCTTTTCGGTTCAGTTCGTTCAGGAGAGTTGACGATGATTCTCGTTACGGGTGCCACCGGTCATATTGGCAATGTCCTGGTGCGCAAACTGGCGCAGGGCAAAGAAAAAGTGCGCGCCTTCTTCTGGCACGGCGAGGATACGGCCCCTCTCGCTGGCCTGGATGTGGAGCCGTTTCCGGGCGACATTCTGGATAAGCGTTCCGTGCTGAAGGCCATGCAGGGGGTGGATACGGTTTATCATCTGGCGGGAGTGATCTCCATTATGCCTGGCCCGAACCCACTCGTCTGGCGCGTGAACGTGGAGGGCACGCGCAACGTCCTCGAGGCCGCGCAGCAGGTGGGAGTCAAACGTCTGGTGTACACCAGTTCTATCCACGCCTTGCGGCGCATCCCGCCGGGCCGGCCCATGGACGAGACGCTCGGTTTCGATCCGCAGAATCCTTATGGAGAATACGATCGCTCCAAAGCCGTGGCCAGCCTGGAAGTACAAAAGGCGGCTCAAAATGGCCTGGATGCAGTGATCGTCTGTCCCACAGGAGTCATTGGGCCGTATGACTTTCGCGGCTCAGAAATGGGGGAGGTGCTGCGCAGCGCCGCGCTGGGCCGACCGGTCCTGTACGTGGAAGGCGCTTATGATTTCGTGGACGTGCGCGATGTGGCTGACGGCTTGATCGCGGCCCAACAGCAGGGGCAACGCGGTGAGAGTTATATCCTCGGTGGACACAAGATTTCGGTGCGGGAATTGATTGAGACTGTTCGTCGCGTTACCGGTAAAGCGATGGCCAGCATCAAGATTCCTTTGCCGTTGGCGATGCTGGTGGCGCGCATTGCGCCGCTCTACTATCGTCTATTCCGAACCAGGCCACGCTTCACGCCCTATTCGCTGGAAGTGTTGCAGAGCAATGCGGATATCAGTCACCTCAAGGCCGCGCGTGAACTGGGCTTTCGTCCCCGTCCTATCCATGAAACCATCGCCGACACCGTGCGTTGGTTTCTTGAAGAACGTTCGCGTTTTATCTGGAGTCACCCATGAAAATCGTAACCGATTGCGCGGCCGACATGCCCGCAGAAGAACTGGCAGAACTCGGTATCATTCAGGCCCCTCTCTATATTCACTTCCCGGAAGGAGAGGTGAATTCAGCCGACATCAGCGCGGACGAGTTTTACAATCGTCTGGAGGCCTTGCAGCCGGAAATTCCAACCACCTCACAACCTTCCCCTGGGCTTTTGGCGTCCATCTACCGGAAACTGAGCGCGGCCGGGGAACAAGTCCTTTCCATTCATCTCTCTTCAGGTCTTTCCGGCACAGTCCATGCCGCGCAAGCGGCTGCGCAGGAGGTCGCCGCGGGGCAGGTGACGGTCTGGGATACCCTGACCCTCTCCGGTGGGGAACGCTTTCAGGTTCTTCTGGCAGCGCTGGCGGCGCAGGCCGGAGCAACTGTGCAGGCCATTCAGGCGCGGCTGGCGCGTCTGCGTCAGCGGGTAGAAGTGGTGTATACGCTGGATACGCTGGACTATCTGGCACGCGGTGGACGCATTGGGCGTGTCAAGGCTTTGGCTGGCGCTTTGCTCCACCTCAAGCCGGTGATTCGCGTGGATAGCGATGGAAAATACAGCACGGTTGCCAGTGCGCGTACACTCGCCCGTTCCCTGGAGGCCATCGCCGATCATCTGATCGAAAAATTTGCTCAAACGCCTCTTTGGGTAACCGTTTTACATGGGCGAATGGCTCCTCAAGCAGAGGCCCTGGCCGATTTATTGAGCAAGCGGTTGAAAGTTGCCCGTCTGGAAGTGATGCGTATCTCGCCGGTGTTGGGTGTCCATACCGGCCCGGGCATTGTTGGCGCGGCCGTTGTGCCGGTGGAATTGATGACGATTTGAGCGTCACCCTGCGTGGCTCAGGCCCTGGCGAATGACCGGGGGAGAGGAGCAAAAGATGACGGACTTGCGTGGAAAACGGGCTCTGGTCACCGGCGCCTCATCGGGGATTGGGGCTGCCGTGGCCAGACGCCTGGCGCGCGAAGGCATGGACTTGATTCTGGTGGCGCGCCGACGTGAACGTCTGGAGGCGCTGGCACAAGCCATACGGGCGCAAGGGAACAAAGCCTGCGTTTTTGCCGCTGATTTGGCTCAGGAAGAGGAGCGTGCGCGTTTGTGCTCCCAGGTGGGTAACGTAGATGTGCTGATCAATAACGCTGGTTTGGGATGGTATGGGTATGGTTTCAAGATGCCCTGGCAGGCGGCGCGCACAATTTTGCAGGTTAACATCGAGGCAGTGGCGCAGTTGACGCTCCATTTTCTCCAGAAAATGCGTCAACAGGGACGAGGGCATATCATCAACATTGGTTCGATTTCCGGCAGTCTGCCCAGCCAGGGGGTGGCTGTCTATGGCGCCAGCAAATCGTTTCTGGATAACTTCACCACCGCGCTGCACCGTGAGCTGAGCGGCACGGCGGTCCATGTCAGCGTGGTGCGCGCTGGCCCGGTCAAAACGGAATTCAGCGACGCCGCCCTCCAGTATGACCATGCGCTTCATCTTCCCACCGAGAAAGTCGGCGTGACGGCCGGACAGGTTGCCGAACGCATTGTTGGTCTGCTGCGCCATCCACGGCGCGTCATCTATGTTCCTGACTGGCTGCGGATTGTCCCTTTTCTTGAACTGACCTTTGGCTGGTTGATCGACCGTCTCGGACCGTTACTCCTGCAACGTCAGTCTTCCTGACCTCCTTTTCCCATTCTTCCTTCGCCCCTGCCTCTATGGTATCATTCAGGCATGCTTCCTGATTTTCGCGTGCGCCAGCGCGATTACCTTCTGGAAATCTCGCGTGCCATCACGGAGGAACTCGATTTAGACCGCCTGCTGGCGCGCATCCTGCGTTTTGCCACCGAGATTCTGGCCGGGCAGGCCGGCATCATTGCGCTGCGCGAGGCCAGAGGTTGGAAAGTCGCCGTTGCTCAGGGCATTCCGCCTGCCTTTCTGCGCTATCTGGAGCCTCTGCTGGCAGAAGAGCAGGTAGCCGAACTGGATATTCATGAACTCAATCGCATGTTGAAAGAATTGACCTACACCGCCAGTATGGGGTTGTTGAGTGGCGTAGGGCTACCGCTTGTGGCGCATCGTCAGGTAATTGGCGTCATCTTCATTTTCCGTAACTATCCCGATTTGTTCTCCGCCAATGACCGTCAGTTGTTGCAGGCTTTCGCCGATCAGGCGGCCATTGCAGTCTATAATGCGCAGCTCTACCGCCAGGTCAGTTATGAAAAGCAGCGACTGGACGCCCTGATTGATTCGGCGGCGGATGGTATTCTGATTCTGGATGCTGACCACGCCATCGAACGTTGCAATCTGGCCTTTGAGCGCCTGTTCAACCGTCCACGACAGGAGATCATCGGTCGCTCCCATGCAGAAATCATTCGCTGGGTACGTCATCCAGAAGGGATGACTCTGGAGGAGGCCGAAGCAAACAACTGGCCCTTGACGCCGCATGCGTACCTGTACGTAGAGGGTGATCTGGAACGTCCTGAACCACCGCCGCTGCCGGTCGGGATAACCTATGCTCCTCTTCTGGGCGAGGATGGCGTGTTGCGCAACATTATTGTCACCGTGCGCGATATCACCAAGTTTCGCACCGCCGAGGAAATCAAAAATACCTTTGTTTCTATTATCAGCCATGAGTTGCGCACGCCGGTCGCCCTTATCAAGGGCTATGTCAGCACCTTGCGGCGAGAGGATGCGCATTGGGACAGGAATGTGGTGCAGGAGAGTCTGGCCGTTATTGAAGAGGAGGCCGACCGGCTGGCCTCGTTGATAGATGATTTGCTGGAGGCTTCGCGTTTGCAGGCCGGCGGTTTAAAGCCCCAGTTGAGCGACGTGTCTTTGCCCGCGCTGGCGCAGCGCCTGGCCGAACGTTTCCAGACGCAAACCAATCGCCACACCATTGTTGTTGATTTCCCCGAAAACTTCCCCACCGTTCTGGCCGACGAAAAGCGCATCGCTCAGGTGCTTTCCAACCTGCTTTCCAACGCCATCAAGTATGCGCCTGGGGGTGAGATTCGCATTCGTGGCCAGGTACGGCCCGAACAGGTGATCGTTACCGTGAGCGATGAGGGTCCCGGCATTGACCCGGCCGATATCCCCTACGTTTTTGACCGCTTCTATCGCTCGGAGCGGGTGGCCCGGCAAACCAAAGGCGCCGGCCTGGGATTGTATCTGGCGAAAGCCATTGTGGAAGCGCATGGTGGACGAATCTGGGTGGATTCGTCTCTTCAGGGCGGCGCACGTATTTGCTTCTCTCTGCCTCGCCCATAAATTTCTCTTCTGGAGTACAATAAGGCATTACCTTACCACAATTACCGGAATAGAACCATGCCCCCTCAAAAAACTCAGATTACCTGTCCTCGCTGCCATCAGCCTGTTGTTGCTCTGGTTGAACAGCTTTTCGATGTCACCGCCGATCCAGGCGCCAAACAGCGTTTGCTTGGCGGCGTTTCCAATGTGGCAGTTTGCCGCAACTGCGGATTTAGTGGGCCGCTGGCCACGCCCATTGTGTACCATGATGCCGAGAAGGAACTGCTGCTTACCTATTTTCCGCCCGAGCTCAACCTCTCGGTTAACGATCAGGAGCGGCTGGTGGGGCCGCTGATCACTCAGATCACGAATCGTCTGCCACCCGAAAAGCGCAAAGCCTATCTGCTGCGCCCGCAGAATTTCTTGACCTATCAGAGCCTCATCGAGCGGATACTGGGCGCGGATGGCATTACCCCGGAGATGATCAAGGCGCAACAGCAGAAAGTGGCGCTGGTGGAGCGTTTATTCAGCGCCCAATCTGCCGAGACGCGCGCCGAAATCATCCGTCAGGAATCAGCCCTGATTGACGGCGAATTCTTCGCTCTCTTTTCGCGGCTGGCGGAGGGTATCCTGGCCAGTGGTCAGGAACAGGCGGCCGCGCTGGTGCAGGAGATAGAACAGCAACTGTTAAGTGAAAGCGAGTACGGGCGCAAGATGGTGGCCCAGAGTAACGAGATTCAGGAAGCCATCCGAACGTTACAGGCGGCTGGTCGGCAACTGGACAGGAAGAAACTTCTGGAAATCCTGATTGACGCGCCGAACGACGACCGCCTGCACGCCCTGGTCAGCCTTACCCGCCCGGCGCTGGATTACCTCTTCTTTCAGGCGCTCAGCGAACGCATCGAAGCCCAAAAAGGCGAAGAGCGCAAGAAACTGGAAACCTTGCGTGAGAAATTGCTGGAAATCACGCGCCAGATTGACGTGCGCCTTGAGGAAGAATACCGCCGCGCGGCGACTTTGCTTGAGACCATCCTGCAGGCCGAGAACATTGAGCAGGCGACGCTGGAACATTTGGGGGAGATGGGCGAATTCTTTGTCCAGGCCGTCAATCAGGCCATTCAAGCCGCGCAGCAGGCTCGAGATGAAGGCCGGCTCGAAAAACTCCAGCGGCTGGTTGCCGTGTTGCAGCGAGTCAGCAAACCGCCAGAAGTCGAGTTGCTGGAAGAACTGCTTTCGGCCCCCGATGAAACGACGCTCCATCAATTACTGGAGAAAAACGCCGACAAAATCGACTCGGAGTTTACCTCCATGATCGCCAATCTCCTGGCGCGGACGGAGGAAGAAGCCGGCCAGAAACCCTCGGCGGAGGAAGAAGAACTGATTGCGCGCTTGCGCACTGTCTATCGCGCGGCCTTGAAAATCGCCATGAAGCAAAACCTGTAATTCCCCGCTTCCTCACTCCAGCGGCGGATTATCCAGACGCAAACCGTGCCCGCGCACGGTGACGATGTACGTGTGCGATGGGTCCATGGCTGCCAGCCGGTCGCGCAGGCGGCGGATCAACGCGTCCAGAGCCTGTTCCGAGACGCCATCCGCTTCCTGTTCCCCCCAGGCGCGCGTGATCAGCTCCTGCCGTTCCACGACCTGGCCTTCGTTCTCGTAGAGTACTTGCAAAATATGGAATTGCAGCGCCGAGAGAGGCGGCTCCAACACCTGATTATTCACCCATACGCGCCTTGAGCGCACATCCAGCCGTAAGCGTTTCCCCGGTGATTTTTCTTCCAGTAAAGGCAGCGTGGCATCGGAGAGCAAGAAGACGAACTGCTGTGCCAGAGCAATCTGCACCACGTCCCCATCGTTCAGCATGACCGGAGCGGTAACGAGGTTGCCGTTGCAATGAGTCCCGTTTTTACTGCCTAAATCCTCTAACATGACCCCCTCGGGCATAGGCGACACGCGCGCGTGAAAACGTGAGACCTGACGGTCGGCAATCACGACATCGCAACTGGTCTCCCGCCCGATGACCAGGGGGCGATCCAGAACAAAGCGTTGTCCCTTAAGTGGCCCGCTGGCGGCGATGAGCAGGGGAGAATCTTCCGCGGGTGTACTCATGATGTTTCCCTCCACACAACGTGGCAAGAAAGGTAATGGACAAATTGCCTGCTGCAATGTTCAGGGTACGCCGGCCGCCGCGTCGCGGCCGATGGTTTTCTACCAGAGATTATACAACAAACCGCTTCTTGCCTGTATTCACGCGCCGACTGTTTTCCCTTGACAAACTCCCCCCCCGCATATAATGCCGTCCAGACAATCAAGAGGAGGTACAGGATGTTGAAGAAGCATTGGGTGGGGATTGGGCTTGGGTTGGTGCTGGCGCCGGTTGGGGTCAAGGCGCTGGCGGACTACCTGGGCCCGGATCGCACGGTACAGGTCCAGGTCTGGCAGCGGCGGGAATGCCATTATGAAGCGCTCTA
>DAOTVX010000046.1:0-21929 GCA_034436275.1 Anaerolineales bacterium
CTGTGTTAAGCAACTTTTTATACAAATCGGTCATCTCATTGTTTAGCGCAAATTCACCTGAAAGCATTGAACCGTTTACGTAGGACGGTCTTTCCAGGCCGTCCACCTGACCGACAAGCTGGAAAGACAGGCTGGAAAGCCTATCCTGCGGAGAACGAACAAAGAGTCCCCAGGAGCGCAAAATCTAACCTAACGCGGCAGTAGGTTGTTACAATTTTCGGGGAAAACGAATCAACGAATGCAAAGCGAATGCCCGTAGCACGGGCCTTCCAGCCTGTTGGGGAAAAACGAATCAACGCATGCGGCGCGGACATTCGTTTGTTCGTGGTCCGGCATTCGTGGACGGTTCGCCCTCCAATACGATCCCGGCAGGGAATGACGTTTTCGCCGAAAAAATGTGCCACCCCCGCGTCGCCGCGACCGATTCTGCCGCCGGGGCAGGCGTCCGATCTGTTCCATACCTTTCCAGGAAAGCCTGTCAGGAAAGGTGGAGTGCGATAAAATCTAGCAAAGCCGTATCCTGCTCATGCAGGCGTGGCTGGAAACAGGAGTGAAGTTGCCATGAATGCACCACCAGAAGCGCCGATGCCTGACTTGCCGCTGGACCAGATTCTTCAGGGTGATTGCGTGGAAGTGATGAACTCGCTGCCGGCGCAGTCGGTAGATTTGATTTTCGCCGATCCTCCCTACAATCTTCAGCTCCAGCAGGAACTCTGGCGTCCCAACATGACCAAAGTGGATGCTGTCACGGATGCCTGGGATCGATTCCCTGACTTTGAGGCGTATGACCGTTTTTGCCAGGCCTGGTTGCTGGCCTGCCGTCGCGTCTTGAAGGATACAGGAACGATTTGGGTTATTGGCACGTACCACAACATTTACCGTCTGGGCCGAATCATGCAAGATTTGGGCTTCTGGTTTCTCAACGACATCATCTGGATCAAAACCAACCCCATGCCGAACTTTCGTGGCGTGCGTTTTACCAATGCGCACGAGACTCTCATCTGGGCGAGCAAATTTAAGGGCGCCCGGTACACGTTCAATTACCAGGCGATGAAAGCCTTGAATAACGATAAGCAAATGCGCAGCGACTGGCTGCTGCCGGTTTGTTCGGGCGCAGAGAGAATCAGGATCCATGGCAAGAAGGCGCACGCGACGCAGAAGCCTGAGGCCCTGCTGTATCGCATTATTCTGGCCGCCAGCCAGCCGGGCGACGTTGTCCTGGACCCATTCTTGGGAAGTGGAACAACGGCTGTGGTAGCGAAGAAGTTGCATCGTCATTGGGTGGGGATTGAACTGGACCGCCGATATATCGAGATTGCCAGGGCCAGGATTGATGCCGTTTCTCCGGTCACGTTCCGCGAGGAGATATTCAGGAGCAGGGATGCCGGTCATGGCCGGCCGCGCGTCGAACTGGCTCGCCTTCTCGAACAGGGGTTCTTATTGCCCGGTCAGAGGTTGTTTTTCCAGAAAGATCGCGCCCGGGCGGGATATATCCGTCCGGATGGCAAACTGCTGCTGGAGGATGGCTTTCAGGGCTCCATCCATCAGGCAGGGAGTCATCTGATGGGAGGCGCTCCCTGCAACGGCTGGCAGCACTGGTACTTCGAAAATGCTCAGGGGGAATTGCAGGCGATTGAAGTGTTGCGGGAAATGTATCGCCGCACCTGTCTGGGTCAGGAGGACATGACCGAACCCCTACCCGCAGACGAAGGGGGGAGCGCTTTATGACAGGCTGTCTCCCGACTCAGCCGTTGGCCCGACGCGTCAGGCGGAAATTGTGGACGGGCAGGCGTGCTGCGCTCACAACCGGCGGCGCAGGGTTCGCCGCAGGCGAGGTACCCTGCCCGGCTGAGGTCAGGGAGGGGGGACCGCCGCGCTCAGGGAGCGCGGATCGCGCACCAGCCAGATCAGGAGAGCGGCAATCACCAGGCCACCGAGCGCGGAAATAAAGAAAGTAGTCTGAAAGCCAGCAGCATCGGCAATCCAGCCGCCCAACAGTGGGGCGAGGAACGTCGCCGGGGCGACCAGCGTGTTCGAGAGGCCAATGTACACAGGCCGCGTCTCCTCACTGCCGAACTCGGTGGTCATCGCCATCCCGATGGTCCAGTAGGCCACATTCGCCAGACCGGCCAGAATGAAGACGGGATATAGCCAGTAGAGGGAGGGCGCCCACCAGGCCAGCAGCGAACTTAGCGCTACGGCAAAAGAGCCGACGATCAGCATGGCGCGGTGACCCAGGCGGTCTCCCAGCCAGCCCATGAGCGGACTGCCGAGCGTGGAAGTGATGGTCAGGGCCGCGGTCAGGAAGCCGGCGGTGACTTCGTCCATCTGGAAGCGACGCAGACCGTAAACGATGTAAAAAGCGAAGCCCATGGTGGCAAACTGGGAGAGGAAGCGCACTACCAGAAAGGCGCTGAAGTCACGATCGCGCCGCAGCAGGTCTATCCAGACGCGCCAGGGGAAAGGTTGACGCTCGGGGATGCTCTTCTCGGTGTCCACAGGCTCGCGCGTCAGGGCCAGGAAAAACATGGAAATGCCCATGCCGGCCAGCACCAGCAGGAAACAGAGGGAAAAATCGTAAGGCGCCGCCAGTTTCTCCAGGATGTAGCCGGCTGCGATAGCCGAAACGCTCATCAGGATATTGGCAAAGGCTGATTGCGCTCCGAAGAAGGTGCCGCGCGCCTCCGCCGGGATAATCTTGGCAATCATGCTCTGCCAGGCGTTGGCGGTGAAGCCCGCGCCCAGTCCCTGCCAGAGCAGCAGCAGGAACGTCAGTACCAGCGCGAGACGGTGGCCCAGGCTGGCCGCAAAGAAGGCAACCAGCGCCAGCCCCAGGTAGGGCAGACGCTCGTGCACGGTCATCCATAACACCATCGGCCGGTATTGACGCTGGCGGGCTACGGCGTTGGCCATGAACAACTGCGGCAGTTGCCAGGTGACCGCATGGATGGCCGGTATCAACCCGATCAACGTGGCCGAGTCGGTCATCTGGCTGACAAAGAGCGGAATGATGGTGCCAATGGAACCAAAACCCCATCCCAACCCAAAAAAGGCGCCATCCAGCAAGTTGACGGCAATGTTATAGCGCAGGTGTTGGCGTACTGCCTGTTCCAGTTTTGTCATCGGGCAGATCAGGAGACTTTAATCGAAAATGAGACACGGATATACACGGATGAACACGGATTTTGCGTTATCCTTTATTAATCCGAGCCTGTCTTTCTTGCTCTTACCGGTAAGGTCTATTGTATCATCTGCCGGGAGAGTTGTCTGACAACTGAAATGTTTGTAAACTTTCCGGCAGGGGAGGATGAGGCAGGGGCGTGCCATGTGCAACGGAAAACGGCAGGCGTGAAATGTAAGGAGGAGCGCTGGAACGGAAATTACGGCGCGGGGGAGGGACATTTACGCCAGACCTGATACAGGCCCAGACGGCCATTGTGCCCATCCGAGAGGAAGGTCTCCAGAACCGTAAAGCCGCTGGCGTTGGCCAGGGCGCGCAGTTCCTCCTCCGTAAAGTGGTGGACATAACGCAAACCCTGCCCGTTGGCGCGCCAGTCGAGGAGGTAATCTCCGCTCTCTACCTGATCGGCGCGCAGACCGGCGCGACTCCAGGGCTGGATGCGCGCCGTCAATTTGGGGCTGTTCAGGAATTGCCATTCGGAGTGCAGCAAGAGGCCATCTTCCGCCAGGACATTGTGCGCCTTGCGCAGCAGATTCAGACGCAGATCGGCGCCGGGCAGGTGGTGCAGGACGGCGAAGGCAGTCACGATGTTAAAGAGAGGCGGGGATGTGGAGGCGGTCAGCGAGGCCAGCGCCTGAAGGGCCCGGCTTGACCAGTCCTCGTGGGCGAGATCGATTTGCAGAAAGCGAAAGGTGGGCGGCAAATCGCCGCGCGCCGCCAGCAGAGAGGCGCTGAAATCCAGACCGACGTAGGGGCCGCGATGGCCAGCGCCGAGCAGGGCGTGCGCCAGATTCCCGTTGCCGCAACCCAGGTCCAGAATGGCCGCCTCATGGGCGATCCGTGGCAGCAGGCGACGTACCCCCGGCTGCACGCGTTGACGGGTGCGCGCGAACGCCTCGCCGAACTTCTGGTAGAATTCATGATTGAGCGTCAGCAGATAATCGGCGATTTGCGAGTCCACAGGATGATTATACCTTCAGATTTCCGCTGCGGCTTCGTCGCGGTCGTTGGCCGTCCCAACGTCGGCAAGTCCACGCTCATCAATGCCTTGCTGGGGCAGAAAATTGCCGCGGTCTCGCCGCGCCCGCAGACGACGCGGCGGCGTCAGCTGGGCATTTTGACCGGCGAGAAGGCGCAGATAATCTTTGTGGATACGCCGGGCCTGCATACCCCGCGCCACAAACTGGGGCAGTTCTTCAATCAAGAGGCCGAGGAGGCGCTGACGGGGGTGGACGTGGTCTTGTTCCTGGTGGACGCCTCGGTCGCGCCGACGGAGGAGGACCGGCGCGTGGCGGCGTTGCTGGTCGCGCTGCCGCGCCGGCCCCATCTGATTCTGGGCCTGAACAAAACAGACCTGCTCCCCGCCGGGACTCTGGAGGCGCGCCGCCAGGAGTATCGCGCGCTGCTCCATACGCTGGCCGATAACGAGGTGACCACGCTGGCCTTTTCGGCCACCAGCGGGGAGGGATTGCCGGCGTTGCTTGAGGCGCTGCTAACCTGCCTGCCGCCGGGGCCGCCGCAGTATCCCTCGGAGCAGGTTACTGACCTGTATGAGCGCGAGATTGCTGCCGATTTGATTCGCGAGGCCGCCTTACGTTTCCTGGAAGACGAACTACCTCATGCGCTGGCAGTACGCATTGACGAATATAAAGAGCGCGGCGAGCATGGCGCCTATGTGGCGGCTACCCTTTTTGTGGAGCGCGAGTCTCAGAAAGGTATTGTCATCGGGGCGGGGGGCGCAATGTTGAAGAAAATTGGCTGCGCCGCGCGTCAGGAAATCGAAGCCATGAGCGGGCGCAAGGTCTTTCTGGAGTTGCGCGTCAAGGTAGCCAGAGGCTGGCGCAATGACGAGGCCTTCTTGCGGCGGATGGGGTACAAGATCAAGAGTGAGAGACGTAAAGCGTAAGGGGTAAGGTATAATATTCTTATCTGCCTTTTCCTGCGCTTTGAACAGCCGATTATGGTTCTTCGCTCTTTTTGCGCGTTGCTGGCGGTGGCCCTGGCCATTGTCACTGGCTGGATTTGCTGGCGGCGGCGGTTTACGCCAGGGGCCAGGGCGTTGCTGGTCTTTGCCATCACGCTGGCGGTCTGGGGCGCCATCTATGCGCTGTGGTGGGGGACCGGCAGGGTGCCAGACAGCGTCGTTCTGGCCATCAGCGCCCTGGCAGATTCGCTGGCGCCCATTGCTTTTTTTCTCTTCGCCCTGCAGTATACCCAGCGCGGTTATGTGCTTCACTGGTCGCACCTGCTGCTGTTGGGGCTGATTCCGCTGACGGTACAGGGGCTCTTGTGGAGTCACGTCACCCTGCGGGGAGAAGAAGTCTGGCGTTGGCTGACGACCCTCTCGATGGATACCTTCCTGTTGCTGGCTGTTTTCATTTTGATTCGCGCCGGTGTTTACGGGCCGCGTCCTTATCGTCGTCAGTTCTCCTTAATGCTATTTGGCGCTCTCGTGCCTTTCTTTCTGGGTATCGTGCCGCTGGCCAATATTCGTCTCTCGGATTTGAATCTGACTCCTTTGCCCTTTACCCTTACTGATCTGGCCCTGCTCAGCAGTTTGTTGTTGTATCGCCTGCTTGTCACCACCCCTCTGCCCAGAGAACTGGTCATTGAGAAAATGGGAGATGGCTGGATGGTGCTCGATGCGCACGATCGCGTGGTGGACCTCAATCCGGCCGCAGAACAATTGCTGGACACCCGGCGCGACAGGATTTTCGGGAAAGAGGGGGAAAAAGTACTGGCTCGCTGGCAAAGCCTGCGTGCCTCCTTTGACAAGGAAGTCAACATTAACGGCAGCGTTCAGGTGGGCACGGAATGGCGCTATTTACAGATGCGGGTCTCGCCCCTGCTGGATGGAAAACGTCCCCTGGGCCGGGTTATTCTCTGGAGGGACATCACCGACTGGCAGAAAGCCGAGGAGGCACGGCGACAGGCGCGCGATGAGATGTTTATCCTGCTCCATGCTGTTTCGGGGGCCGCCACGCGTGCGGTAAGTCTGGAAGATTTCCTGACCGAGGCGCTTTTGCAAATTGCCTATGCCTTTCACAGTCAGATGGGCGTCCTCTTCTTGTTCGAAGGCGGTGAGGCAGGCCAGGGCAGACTTGTCTTGAAAGCCTATCATGGCCTTTCTGCTGATCTGGTGCAGCGTTTCTCGGTGCTGGGCGAGGTGCCGCCGTTTATGCGGGAGATTATCGCCAGCGGTGAGGCGCGCCAGATAACGGATATCCGGCAGGAAGCTGCGTTTTCAGAAGCCACCCGTCAATTAGGGGCCTATAGCCTCCTGGTTCTCCCCCTGCGCATGGATAACGCGACCGTCGGAATCATCTGCCTGGCGCGTCCGGCAGGGCAATGGTACCGTCAGGATGAAATTACCCGCCTGATGGTCATTGCGGACGAGATTGCCACCTTTATCTACAGCGAGCGGCAGCGTCAACTGAACATTGCCCTGGCCGAGCGCGAACGGCTGGTGCGCGACCTGCATGATTCCTTGAGCGCCAAGTTATACGGCGTGCTGACCCTGACTGAAGCCGCCCAGGCCGGCCTGGAAGCGGGCCACGCCGATATGCCGGCGCGTGTCCTGGCGCGCATTGGGGAACAGGCGCGGCAGGCCTTGAAAGAGATGCGCCTGTTTCTGCATGAACTGGAGCCGTTGAATCTGGAGCGCGAGGAACTGGCCTCGGCCCTGGCGCAACGCCTTGCGGCTGTGGAAGGCCGCGCCGATATTCGCACCCGCCTGCTGATGGATGAAACGATCGCGCTGCCGCTCCAGACCAAGGTGGCCTTGTACTTCATTGCTCAGGAGGCGTTGAACAACGCTTTGCGTCACGCCGACGCGCGCTCGGTCACCGTGCGTTTGCAGCGCAAGCACGCCCATCTCCTGTTCGAAATCAGAGATGATGGTCGCGGCTTCGATGTGAAACGGGTGGGCAGCGGCGGACGTGGCTTGCGCAATATGCGTGAGCGCGCCGAGAAAATCGGCGCCAAACTGACTATCCTCTCGCGCAATGGGGAAGGCACCACGGTGCGCGTCACATTGCCCTGGGGTGAAACGGAACCTGCCCTCACGGAAGAAGTAGCCTCATGAAGAAGATTCGCGTTCTTGTTGTTGAAGATCAGGCGGTAGTGCGCGAGGGAATCGTGGCGATTCTCTCGTTCCAGCCGGATATCGAAGTGGTAGGACAGGCTGGCGACGGCCTGGAGGCCGTCAGGCTGGCCAGAGAAACCCATCCCGATGTCGTTTTGCTTGATCTGGTCATGCCGCGTCAGGATGGGCTGACCACTATTCCCCAGATCAAGGAGGTGATGCCCGAAACGCATATCCTGGTATTGACCAGTTTCGCCGAAGGCGAACGCGTCTTCCAGGCCATTAAAGCCGGCGCCCTGGGCTATTTGCTCAAAGATGCCACGCGCGATCAATTGTTACAGGCGATTCGCGATGTTGCCCAGGGGCATGGTTCCCTGCAACCTTCCATTGCGATGAAGATGATTCAGGAAATCCACCAACCCGCCGGCGCGACCTGGACGCCCGATCCGCTGACCCGCCGCGAAGAGGAGACCCTGCGCTTGATTGCGCGCGGCCTGACCAATCAGGAAATCGCCGCCCGCCTCGGCGTGCACGAACGCACGGTCGCCAAGTATGTCAGCAGCATTCTGGACAAACTGCATCTGGCGAATCGCACGCAGGCCGCGCTCTACGCCGTGCGCGAGGGGCTGGCCGGCCCCGCGGAAAAGGACGCTTCAGAGGAAAGAGGGTGAAAAAATGGTCATTTATGACCAGTGGCCTCGTACAAATGGTCAATTTTTCCCCTCGCCTCGGCCTCTTTTTCGGGTTTTACGGGAAAGAGCAACTTGCTATAATGTAAGGTGGATGCTCTGTATCTATGGCTGGTCTCTCGGGCGTGGCTATGTTTTTCGGTCAATACTCTCTCCCTCTCGATGCGCAACGCCGTCTGGTGCTGCCGGCAGACTTTCGTTCGCTGCTTGGCGAGGGCGCATTTGCCTTTCAGGGATTTGAGCGCAACCTGATCGTTTTACCACAGGCCGCGTTTGAAACGATTTGCCATCAGGCGGGCAGCTGGAGCATTACCGACCCGTCGGCGCGGCTGTTGTTGCGTATGACGCTCGGTACCGCCGTTGCTCTGACGCTCGACGTGGAAGGAAGGATTACCCTGCCCGCTGACTTGTGTGCCTTTGCCGCTCTGGAACGGGAGGTGGTGCTCCTGGGGCAGGGCAGGTACTTTGAAATCTGGGCGCCGGCCCTCTGGAACGTTCAAAAACTCCGCCTGCAAGACGCGGAGGCCAACGCTGGACGCTTCGCAACACTCCATCTTACTATTGCCTAGTCGAAAAAGGAGGCGACTATGACCGTTGATGGGATTGACATTTCCAAATGGAACGGCAACTGGGATGCGGCCAAAGCCAGGGCCGCGGGAGCCGTGTTTGTCTTCATCAAGGCCTCACAGGCCACGTTTACCGACCCGCTTTTCAAAGTCAACTGGCAGCGCGCCAGGGATGCCGGCCTGCTGCGCGGTGCTTACCATTATCTCGACTATACCAAGCCCGGTCGCGATCAGGCGGATTACTATGCCAGTCTGCTGGATGCCGACCCCGGCGAACTTCCCCCTGTGGTGGACTATGAACAGCGACGCGCTGATAACAACGTCGCTGCCGCCCGCGCCACCTTGCGCGAATTTATCGAGCAATTCAAAGCGCGCGGCTACACCCCCATGATTTACACCGCGCCGAACTTCTGGTCCACCTACGGCACCACCGATTCTTACTGGGCGCAATTCCGCCTCTGGATTGCTCACTATACAACCGCCACCGCTCCCAGCGTGCCGCCGCCCTGGAAGGCCTGGACTTTCTGGCAATACACCTCGAAAGGCGATGGCCCTACCTACGGCACCGAGAGTTACAACGTTGACTTGAATCGCTATGTGGGCACGTTGGAGGAACTGTATCAACTGGCCGGTCTGCCCCTGCCGGGCGGCGATCTGGAGTCGCGCGTGGTTGCTCTGGAACAGAAATGCCTGCGGCTGGAACAGCGGGTAACCTTGCTGGAGCAACGCGTCGCCGCTCTGGAACAAGGCTCGCCAGGCACTCCTCCTCCCCCGCCCCCGCCGCCGACGACCGACCTGTACGCCACCTGCACGGCCAGCAGTCTGAATGTGCGCAGCGGCCCCGGCACCTCCTATCCGGCCGTCGGGTATCTCGTCTATGGGCAGCGGGTGCACGTTCTGGAACGTCAGGACGGTTGGGCGCGCATTGAAACGCCGGCTGGCTGGTGCAGCGAGAAATATCTCAAGTACGAATGACCGCCAGCCGCGCGCCGTGGCGCTTTTCCCGGTGAGGAGAGAGTATGGCGAAATTCGAATACCTGACGGCAACCGACTTCGACCGCGCCTGGCTGAATTTTGAGTTAGACCTGCCCTTGCGGCCCGGCCCCAACGGCGAACCCAACCCGTTTTATATTGACCGGCCCGGCAACCCCATCGCCGAGTTGACCGACGCTCTCCTCGCCCCCTTCTACCGCCCCCCCAAGTTCTTTTTCTCCGGCCATCGCGGCTGTGGCAAGTCCACCGAACTGCTTCATCTGCTGGCGCACCCCGAACTGCAAAAAAAATTCTGGCCCATCAATTTCAGCATTCGCGAAGAAGCCGACATCATTGACCTGGATTTCCGCGATGTCTTGCTTGCGATTGGCGGGCGCATGTTCCGGGAATATCGTCGCGCCGGCGGCGAACTGCCCGATCAACTGCTCAAAGAACTCAACAGCTGGCGCGGCCGGGTGGAACAGGAGGTGCGCACCATCCTGGCCGGACAGAGCGGCGGTTATGAAATCGGCGCCTCCATCGAGGCCTTTTTCCTCAACGCCGGCATGAAAATGAAACTGGAACCGGCCACGCGCATCGAACTCCGCCAGGTCTTCGAGAAGGATATCACCGGCCTCATCTCGGTCATCAACAGCATCGCCGCCGCTATTTACATTCGCGAAAAACGCATTCCTCTCATCCTGATTGATGACATGGATAAGCCGGACCTGGACAAAGCGCGGGCCATCTTCCACGACCGGCGCGAGATCATGATGCAACCCAATTGCGCCATCGTGTACACGGTTTCCAGCGCCCTGTTCTACAGCAAGGAATTTGACGCCATCCGCGATCAGGCTATCTTTTTGCCCAACATCAACCTGCATCCTCCTCTGGAGCCAGAACGTCACAACCTGGAAGGCTATGAGACGATGCGGCGTTTTGTGCGCGTGCGCATGGACCCGCGCCTGATCGATGATCAGGCGCTGGAGGATGCCATTACGTACAGCGGCGGCGTGTTTCGCGAAATGGCGCGCATCATGCGCACGGCCATTGGGTGCGCGCGGCGGCGTGGCGCGGCGCGCGTCGAGGGCGTTGACGTGGAATGGGCCACCACCGAAATTCGCAATGAGTACCGTCGTATTCTGGATAAGAACGATTTGCAATTCCTCAAACGCATTCACGAATACAACCGCCTGGAATATAACGAGCGTTTGCGACCCTTGCTGCAATTGCTGGCCATCCTGGAATATCGCAACGGTGAAAACTGGTGCGATGTGCACCCGGTCCTGAGGAAATTGCTCAATGAGTAATAGACCTGCCCCGGCCCCGTCCCTGCGGCTCGAATCGTTGGAAGAGCGCGTGGACGTGCTCTTCCGCGAACTTGAACTTGCCGTGCAGTGGCAGCGTCCGTCCATTCTGTTCGCCATTTATCGCTCGGAATACGTGCGCACCGACGCGGCGCTGCGGCTGGCGCACCGGCTGGAGGCAACCGGCCAGCAAGTGCTCTCCCTGACCCTGGCCGACCTCTCTCGGAACGGTCTCTCTTCCCTCCCGGACCCACAGCGCACGATCGTCTTCATCCAGAACGCGCCGGAGGCCGAAGATGACCCCGGTTACCTCGCTCTGGACCGTCAGTGCGATGGTTTGCTCGACCGTGAAGTGCGCCTTGTCCTGTGGTTGACGGAGGGCGAGGCCATTAATCTGGCTCGCTACGCCCCCGATTTCTGGGCGCTACGTCATCGCGTGGTGGAGTTTCTGGATCCCCCCTCGCCGTCCCAGATATTGTGTTGCGCCCTCGAATCCGCCTGGAAAAACGGCAGCGAACCGTTCGCCTCGGTCAGCCCCGCCGAACCCCTGGCGCTCGGCGATTCCCTGTTCGCCAACCTCGCGCCGCAACCAGGCGACGGCGCGAACGCCCATCTTTTGCTGACCCTGGCCATCCTCCACTGGCGCAAAGGCGATGTCGTTCAGGCCGCTCATCTTCTCGAAACAGCCTTGCAAAGCGCCAGGCTTGCGCAGGATACGGTGCTGGAAGCCTGTTGTCATCAGGCTATGGCGCTCCTGCGGACCGCGCGCGGTCATCTGGATGAGGCCATCGAGTCCTGCAAACAGGCTCTCCAACTTCTGCCGGAGCAGGCCTCGCTCTGGAACAATCTGGGCGCGCTCTATGCGCGGATTGGTTTCTATCCCGATGCGCTGCACGCCTTCCGCCAGGCCAGCGTCAGAGACCCGCAGGATGTGTTGAACTGGAATGATCTGGGCAATGCGGCGCTGCAGGCTGGCTTATTCGAGGAAGCCCTCGAGGCGTACCGTAAGGCCACGACTCTCTCGCCCGCCTTCGCAGCCGCCTGGCTGGGGATGAGCCACGCGCTGGCGCGCCTGGGCAGGCTGGAGGAGGCTTCTCAGGTCTGTCAGCGGGCGCTTGCCCTGGACGAGCGTCAGCCCGAACCCTGGTTGACATTGGGCGACCTGCTGGTGCGGCGTCAATCTCACGCCGAAGCATTGCGCGCCTATCAGCGCGCGCTGGAACTCGATTCGCAGAACGCTCCGGCCTGGAACGAAGTGGGCGTATTACATTTCCGCCGTGGCGAATTCGCGCTGGCTGAAGAAGCCTTCCGTCAGGCGATTGCCCTGCAGCCCCAGTGTGGCTGGTTCTACGCCAACCTGGCATTGACCTGTTCTCAGGCAAAACGCGATGAGGAGGCAATCCCTCTCTACCGCCAGGCGATTGCCTTGCTCGAAGAAGACACCGCCAGAGCGTTGCTCTTCAGTCGCCTGGGGGATGTCTGCCAGCGCTTGGGAGATGAACCGACAGCGCGCACAGCCTATCTGCACGCTCGTGAGCACGGCGCAGACCTGGACTGGTTTGGGCATGATTTACGCGCCGCTCCTCATAGCCTGCTACACCCCGACGAAGACGACGTGCCTCTCTCCCTGCCCTCAGCGGTGACAACGATGCCCGAGAAGCCCCTTTCTGCCGCCGCGCCTCTGCCTCTCCCGGCGCGCGACCTGGCAGTCGAGGCAGGCCGCGAGGCGGTTGATCTGGCCTGCGGCGCCTCTCTTGCCGGGGAAGACGACTGGTCGGCGGAGGCCTCGCTGGAAATGGCCTGCGGCGCCTCTCTTGCCGGAGAAGACGACTGGTCGGCGGAGGCCTCGCTGGAAATGGCCTGCGGCGCCTCTCTTGCCGGGGAAGGCGACTGGTCGGCGGAGACCCCGCTGGAAATGGCCTGCGGCGCCTCTCTTGCCGGGGAAGGCGACTGGTCGGCGGAGACCCCGCCGGAGATGGCCTGCGGCGCCTGGGCTGTCGCAGAGGCGACGGCGTCGCTCGCAGGCCAATCGGCGGCAGTGGACGAGAAAGGCGAACCGCCTCCATCGGCTACGCCTGAAATGAGCGCCGCCGAATGGAACGCCTGTGGGAATGCCTGCCTGGCGGCCGGTCACTACGAGGAGGCCATTGCGGCCTATTCACGCGCCCTTCAGTTGACTCCCGGCTTCTTCTGGCCGTATGTGCATAATCTGGCCCTGGCCTATCAACAGCGAGCCAGCCACGCGGACAAAGTCATGCCGCCGGCGGAGGCTTCTCTGCCGGACCACGCCTCGGTCAGGCAGACTGTTCCAGAGCAGTTTCCCTCTCCGCAGCCGTCCGTCGAAGCCAGCCCGACAGAAGAGCCTTTACGTTTGCACCCGTCGGCAGAGAACCTGCGCCTGCCAGAAGAGGCGCGACAGGAAGACCCGGCAACGGCCCGGCAATCTGCGCCGGCCGCCTCGTCTTTGTTGAGCGCGACTCTTGACGCTGCCTCGGTAGAGAAAACCGCCGACGCAGCGCAGAGCAGCGCGTTGGCGCTGGAGGTGGATTTCACCCCCTCCAGCGCACAGGAATGGAACGCGGTAGGCAATGCGCTCCTCAAAGTCGGAGCCTATGAGCGCGCCATGGCGGCCTATGCCCGCGCCATTGCCCTGGCGCCTCAGGATGGCTGGCCCTATAGCAATCTGGCGCTGGCTTACTATTACGCGCGCCGTTATGCCGAGGCCATCCCCCTGTATCAGAAAAGCCTGGAACTGCTGAAGAGTAACCGCGAAAAAGCCATTGTCTGGAACCGCCTGGGCGATGTTTATCGCCGCCTTCATGATGACGAACGCGCCCGCGCTGCTTATCAACGCGCCGCTGAACTCGATAACCGTGCCGGTCCTTTACTGCAGCGGGCGCGGCTGATTCTGCTGGGCAACCGCCGCAACTGACGCTTTGCGCAGGAAAAGGGACGCTATGAGTGACTTCGCGCTCTGGAACGAGATCGGGAAAATCTACATGAAAATGGGGGCCTATGATGATGCCATTGCCGCTTATCGGCGCGCCATTGAACTGGCGCCGCAGTGGGGCTGGTCGTACGCCTATCTCGCCATGGCCTGTTGCCAGAAAGGGGATTTTGCCGCCGCCGTTTTGCTTTATCAGAAAGCCATTGCGCTGGTTCAGGACGATAGCGAAAAGGCTACCCTGTGGAACCACCTCGGCGACGCATATCGGCGTTTGCACGATTATGACCGGGCCATGCAGGCTTACCGCCAGGCGGACGAACTCGGCGCCGCCGCGCCGGCGGCGAATGCGCTTGCGCCAGACTTGAATCACCTGCGCGCTGCTCTGGAACGTACCCCCACGCCCCCGCCGACTGTGCCGCCGCCGGAGTCTGCTCCGGCTGCGCCGCGACGCGCCCAGCCTCCCCGTCCGACGGGGGAACAGCCGGCGTCGCCAGCGTCTGTCCCCGCTGCGCCGGCCGTATCTGTTGCCTCGCGTCCCGTCAACGAGGCGCGGTCGCTGGAGGTGGCTACCCTGCCGCCCGCCCCGGCGGTTTCTCCGACTGTTGAACCACGCCCTGCGCCGCCGAAGGCCACCGCGACTGCCTTTATTGCCGCTGCGGCACGCGCCGGCAATCAATCTACCACCGCTGCGGCAGTAGAGACGCTTTCCCCCGTCCCCCAGCCGGCGGAGGCGCCGACAGGCGGCGAGGCCGCCCCCAAAGCGGATACACTGGAAAAGAAGGCCAGTCTCTACAAGCGAATCACCGACATCAATCCTGCCAACGATCGCGCCTGGGACACCCTGGGACTTTCCCTCAAAGCCCTGGGCCGCTACGAGGAGGCCGCGGCTGCTTTCAGGCAGGCCATCGCCTTGTGCCCCGACCGCGAGGTTTACCATTATCATCTCGGCCTGGTCTATGCCGCCCAAAAGAAACATCAGGAAGCCGTGGAAGCGTTCCGCAAAGTGGTGGAATTGAACCCCAATTACGTTCTGGCTCACGGCGCCCTGGCCGGCAGTTATCGCCGTCTGGGAATGCACGCGGAGGCCGAGCGGCATATTCAAATCGCCTCGCCGCAAATGCAACTGGAAAACGAATACAATCGCGCTTGCTTTGAGGCCATTTGTGGCAACCATGATCAGGCGATTCTCCTGTTGAAACAAGCCCTGGAGAAAAAACAAACGACGCTGGAATGGATGCGCTGTGACCCCGACCTCGATTCTCTGCGCGCCGACCCGCGCTTTGTGGCCTTGATGCAAGCGCGCGAGTAAGGCGCGAACAGGCGGATGATATGTCCCTGCTGGCAGTCCTTGACATTATCCTGGGGTTGATCTTCGTCTGGCTGATGTTGAGCCTGGGAGTGATGGCGTTGCAGGAGTGGCTGGCGGCGCGCTTTCGCTGGCGCGCGCGTTTGCTGGAACTTACCATCTGTCATATCCTCGGCGATGACGCTCTGGCCGATCAACTCTATAACCATCCTCTCATCCGCAGTCTCTACAGCGGCCCCAACGCGGAGCATAAGCCCTCCTATATCCCGGCCAGCCATTTTGCCCAGGCCCTGTTCGATCTGGTGATTCAGGCGGGGAGCGAGGCCTCGCTGCTTCAGCAACAACTGTATGCCCTGCGCAGACAGGTGGCGACCCTGAAGATGCGACGTCAGCGCGCCGCGCAGAAACGTCTCAATCTGATGCTGGCCCTGGCGCGGCGCGCCCTGGTCACCACCGCGGACGAGGTCCCCGATGAAACGGCGACCAGCGATCTCCGCCTGGAACTGGATGCTTTTGCCCATGATTTCCCCGCCCTGGCCGAAGCCGTCAGCCATTCCCTCAATGCGGTTGTCCTGCAGCAGGAGAAGATTGCTTCGGCCCTGGCAGAGTGGCAACGTCAGAAGGGAAGAGGCATCCCGGAGACGACGCTGGATCGTTTGCGCGTGGGACTGGTGGCGTTAGGCGTGACCCATCCGCGCCTGAAACAGACGTTGCAGGCCCTGTGGAACGGTGTCGAAGAATACGTCGCTGCCGGCGAAAGCCCGCTGGAACGGGCGCGGGTTCAGGTAGAACGCTGGTTTGAAAACAGCATGGCGCGTTTGAGCGGCTGGTACAAGCGACGCGTGCAATGGCTGGCGTTTGGCCTGGGTTGCTTGCTGGCTGTGCTCCTGAACGCCGATACGTTTCAGATTGCCAGCCAGCTCTGGGGGGGTGGCGCCTTGCGCAGTCTGCTGGCGCAGCAGGCCATGCATTTGGCTGCGCAGAGCGAGTTGCCGCCCGACGCCGCCCTGACGCAGGTGGTTGCCATGCAGGAACAGTTAAGCCGCTTTCATCTGCCGCTGGGCTGGTTCGGCTTGCCGCTGGAACGTCAGGAAGCGCCCTGTCGCTGGCTGCCGCGCGCCAGCGGGGAAGTGTATGGTCTGCTCATCGCAGGCCGGTGCTACCCTGTGGTCAACGCCCCCTTGCCCGATGACACGGCCGGCTGGTTGCTGAAAGCCGGCGGCCTGCTGATCAGCGCCCTGGCGGCGGCGCAGGGCGCGCCGTTCTGGTTCGATATCCTCAAGAAAATCGTCAACGTTCGTCTGGCAGGGCGCAATCCTTCTGAAGAGAGCGGGGCGGCTGGCTAAAGAGGAACGCGCTCGCTTGAGGAAAAGGCCGTCCTGCTCTATAATCTTTTCCATGTCAACCCCATCCCCTCGCCCGACTCGCTGTCGCTGGTGTTCCTCGCCTCGCGGGCGGGTCTGGATCGGCTTGCTGGCGCTGGTGGCGTTGGCGCTGCTGCTCTATCACTTGCCGCCGGTCCATGCCCGTCTCGCCTGGCGCCTCGAGGATGGGTACGCGCGACTGAAGGCCTGGCTGCATCCACCCGAAGAAGCGGTTTTTGTGCCGGAAATGCAACAGCAACTTCAGCGTATGGTAACCCAGACTCTCCTGGCCTTGACGCCGACGGTGACCCCTACCCCGCGCCCAACTCCGCTCCCGAACGTCACCCCAACTGCCACGCCCACGCCGTTGCCTGAGCGCGTCGCCCTGAACGTGCCGCGCTATTTCAGTCAGTGCAATCGCTGGAATTACTGCGGCCCGGCCAATCTGGCAATGGCGCTGAATTTTTGGGGCTGGTCGGGCGATCGCGATGACGTGGCGCGCGCCATCAAACCCGGTGAAAACGACCCCTCCAAAAGCTTTATTGATCGCGGCAAGACCGATTTGAACGTCATGCCCTACGAGATGGTGGATTTCGTCAACGAACAGACCGGCTTCCGCGCCTTGTTTCGCTACGGCGGCGAGGTGACCCTGCTCAAGCATCTCCTGGCGAACGGCTTCCCGGTCATTATTGAGAAAGGCTATTATCAACGCGATAGCCGCGGGCGCATTTCCTGGATGGGACACTATGCCTTCGTCACCGGCTACGATGAAGAGCAGGGCGGTTTTCTCTGGCAGGATGCGTATCCCAACCACTGTCAGGATAGCGCCGACCCGCGCCTGGTGGAAAAACAGGGACGCGATAACCTCAGCCCCTACGCCGATTTTGTCGCCGGCTGGCGGGGCTTCAATTACCTCTTCCTGATCGTCTATCCGCCGGAACGCGAGGCCGAAGTACTGGCCCTGCTTGGCCCCTGGGCGGAGACGCGCTGGGCCGCTGAACACGCCTTGCAAATCGCCGAAGGTGAAATCCAGACCCTGACCGATCTTGACCTCTTCTTTGCCTGGTTCAACAAGGGGACCAGCCACGTCCAGCTGCTGGAGTACGCGGACGCGGCCGCGGCCTACGATTACGCCTTTCAGCTCTATGCGGCTCTGCCTGATGAAGCGCGCCGTCCCTATCGCATGTTGTGGTACCAGACCGGCCCTTACTGGGCTTACTACTACACCGGTCGTTATCAGGATGTCGTTCGTCTGGCCGACGTAACGCTGGAGAGCGTTGCCTATGGCCCGACGCTGGAGGAAAGCCTTTACTGGAAGGCGATGGCGCAATATGCGCTGGGACAGACAGGCGAGGCGTGCGCCAACATGCGCCGCGCCGTTTACCTCAACCAGAACTTCGCCGCTGGCTTGAGCATGATTCAAACCTGGGGTTGCCCATGAGAATCCTGCACTTCGCGGATGCCCATATTGACGTGGCAAACTATGGCCGCCATGATACGCAGAGCGGCCTGCCGTTACGCGTCCTGGACTTCCTCAAATCGCTGGATACCATCGTCGAGACCGCCATTGCCGAAAAAGTAGACCTGGTGTTGTTCGCCGGCGATGCCTACAAAGACCGTACCCCGGCACCGACTTTCCAGCGGGAATGGGGCAAGCGCATCATGCGCTTATCCAGAGCCGGCATCCCGGTCCTGCTCTTGCTGGGCAACCATGATCTCTCGCCAGCCCTCGGACGCGCCCATGCCGTTCAGGAGTTCGAGACGCTCGAAATCCCCGGCGTGCGCGTGGTGGATAAACCGCAATTCCTGCGCGCGGCTGACCTCGGCCTGCCATTACAGATTATCGCCTTACCCTGGATTTCCCGTTCTGGCCTGATGGCGGCGCTGAATCTGGCCGCGGCCGACATGTCCGAAGTCCTGGCCAGC
The DNA here is from genome assembly GCA_034436275.1 of Anaerolineales bacterium. Lineage (GTDB taxonomy): Bacteria > Chloroflexota > Anaerolineae > Anaerolineales > Villigracilaceae > DAOTVX01. The sequence goes on from DAOTVX010000046.1 coordinate 18,343, forward strand.
CTGGAAAGTCGTCTGCTGGCTCTGGTATCCCAATGGCTGGATCAGGCAGACCCGTCCCTGCCGACCATCCTGACGGCCCACGCGATGGTGGAGGGCGCCAGGTTCGGTTCGGAGCGGACGATCATGCTGGGGTCTGACTGGACGCTTTCGGGTGCGCTCGTGCGCGATCCGCGGCTGGATTATGTCGCCCTCGGCCATGTTCATAAAGCCCAAAACCTCAATGAGGGTGCTCACCCGCCGGTGGTGTACCCGGGTTCCATTGAGCGAGTGGATTTTGGCGAGGCGCAGGAGAAAAAGTACTTCGTCATTGCCGAGGTAGAACGTGGACGGACGCGCCTGGAGTGGCGCGAACTGACGCATATCCGCCCCTTCCTTGACTGTTACGCCTCGCTGACCTCGCCGGAGAACGTCACGGCGACGCTTGCGGCGGCCCTCCCGGCGCCGCAGGCGTTACAAGGCGCCATCGTCCGCCTGACGGTAGAATGTCCGCGCGCGTGGCTGGGGCTGATTGACGAGGCCGCCCTGCGCGCCCATTTGAGCGAGGCGTTCGAATTCCACCTGATCCGGCGTCCTCAGGCCGAGAGCCGCATTCGCCTCTCGCCCGACCAGACGGCGGCGGCTCTGGGGCCGCTGGAACTGCTGGAACAGTACTGGCGCGCCAGTCATCTCGACGCGCGCGAGGCGGAAGTGCTGCAGAATCTGGCGCGTCAGATTATCCTGCGGGAAGAGGAGACGGAGTAACTTCCTCGCCTGCTTCGAGGGGATAGAAGAGGGGCAGGGGCGGCACCGGGGTCTCGCTCCAGCGAAAAGCCGCCGCGAGATGGTGACGCGCCTCCGCCAGCCGGGCCGGGTCATTGGCGTGCAGCGTGACCAGCGGCTGACCGACCGTGACGAAATCCCCCACTTTCCTGTGAACCAGGAGGCCCACGGCGTGGTCTATGGCATCATCCTTCCGGCTGCGGCCGGCCCCCAACAGAACACTGCTCTCCCCAATGAGGCGCGCGTTGACCTCGCTCAGATACCCCTCGCGCCCGGCAGGGAAAACCTCCACCAGACGTGCGCGCGGCAACCGCTCTGGCTGCTCAATGCAGGAGACATCGCCGCCCTGGGCGTGGACAAGGGCGCACAGTTTTTCAAAAGCCGCGCCGCTGGCGATGGCTTGCTCGGCCAGCCGACGCCCTTGCTCCAGCGTGGCCGCGCGTCGACCGAGCATCAGCAGGTGCGCGCTGACGTGCAGGCAGTGGGCGCGAAAGTCCGCCGGGCCGCCGCCGTGCAACGTCTCAATTGCCTCGCGTACCTCCAGGGCATTGCCCACCGCCTGACCCAGTGGTTGATTCATGTCGGAAAGCAGGGCTACCACCTCTCGCCCGGCCTGTTGACCAATCTCTATCATCAACCGCGCCAGTCGGCGAGCCTCATCCAGCGTCGGCACAAACGCGCCAAGCCCGACTTTGATATCCAGCAGAATTGCCTGCGCTCCAGCGGCAATTTTCTTGCTCATGATGGAAGAGGCGATCAGGGGCAAAGACGGAACGGTGCCGGTCACATCGCGCAGGGCATATAGTTTACCATCCGCCGGGGCCAGCGAGGGACTCTGGCCTGCCAGCACCACACCGATTTCCTTCAACTGACGTTTAAATTCCGCAATGGACAGGTCACAACGAAAACCGGGGATGGATTCCATTTTGTCGAGTGTGCCGCCGCTGAATCCTAACCCGCGCCCTGACATCTTGCCGATGGGCAGGCCACAGGCGGCTACCACCGGTAGCACAACCAGGCTGGTTTTATCGCCCACCCCGCCGGAGGAATGTTTGTCCACCACAAAATCTACCACGTCGGAGAGATCCAGTATCTCGCCTGAATGCGCCATCGCCAGGGTCAGGTCGGCGGTTTCGCGGGCCGTCATCCCGTTGAGCAGAACGGCCATTGCCCAGGCGGCCACCTGATAATCGGGAATTTCGCCGCTGGTGATGCCGCGCACGAAGAACTCGATTTCCTCCCGTGTCAATTCTTGCCGATCACGTTTCTTGATGATGATGTCCACCGCGCGCATGGGAACTCCTTGTGTTTTCATTGTATCCGATTTTCCCCATTGTCTGACAATCATTTTTGTCAGTGAGGTAACTACTTGCCCACCCGCGTCATGGCGAGCTGCCGAAGGCGGTGAAGCAATCTCCAGTTCCACAGAAGCAATAGGAACATTCACCAGACTCGCGAGGGGATTGCTTCGGCGGGGCCTCGGGCGAGTCCCGGCATGGCCCTGTTGCCGCCTCGCAAGGACAGGGATAGGTAATCTAACATTGTCAAAGTAATTGCCAGTAATCCTGTCTGGGCCTGGATCGGCTCGTTTTTTGACGAAGGCGAGGCCTGCTTCATCAGGGGGCTGGATGGCCGGGAGTGGCCTCCCCCTCCGCTGACCCGGCAGTGACGATCTGGCGCGCCTGTTGCCAGATGGCATCGAACATTGCTGCCGTCAGGCGGCCGGTCTGGGTGTTTTGCCGGCTGGGGTGATAGGAGCAGAGCAGAAAGGCAGGATGAGCCAGGAGCGAGGAGGGAGGCAGTTCGTAGCAGGCGCCATGGACGAAAGGCCAGCGCCGCCCTGACACGGCGCACAGGTGGAGAAGGCGTTCAAAAGCAATGCGTCCCAGCGCGACGATGACCAGGGGTTGGAGCAGGCCGATTTCGTGCTCCAGATAGGGCTGACAGTTGTCCATTTCAGCCGGAGCAGGACGATTGCCGGGCGGCGCGCAGCGGCAAACGGCCGTAATGTAGAGGTCAAAGAGAGTCAGCCCATCGGCGCGGTGCAGTGACTGTGGACGGCTGGAAAAACCGGCGCGATAAAGCGCCGGGTACAGGAAATCCCCCGAGGCGTCGCCGGTAAACATGCGGCCGGTGCGGTTCGAACCATGCGCCCCCGGCGCCAGGCCAACCGCCAGCACGCGCGCCTGCGCGTCGCCGAAGCCCGGCACGGGGCGTCCCCAGTATTCCTGATCCCGGTACGCACGCCGTTTCTGGCGCGCCACCTGTTCGCGCCATGCTACCAGGCGCGGACAGCGACGGCAATCCAGCAGGCCAGGCGGAGTTAGCGGGGCGGTCATGATGGCAGGATTATGGTGCGCCCTCTGGCTTTTGTCAAGCCAGCCTGCGCTCGGGGGTGTGGCCCAGGTTTTCGGGGGAAGTTGGGCGATCATCGGGCTTTTTGGACCGTAGCACGGGCTTTCGTAGGACGGGCTTTCCAGCCCGTTGGGGGAGTGGGCCGTCAGCGAACGAGGAGCAAGGAAAAAAAACTTTGTGGCTTTGTGCCGTGGTGGTTTATTCTTTTTTCACCACAAAGGCTCGAAGACACAAAGAGAAAGGTAACTGTTCAGCTCTGCATCACAGAGCGGTTGTGGATGTCATTGCGAGGAGCGTTCTTTGCGACGAAGCAATCCCCAGGCGCTCCATGTAGCCTGAGAAAGGGGAGATTGCTTCGCCAAAAAACGGCTCGCAATGACATGGTGGGCCGGCAGTTACAGCGAATCAACGCATGCGGCGCGGATATTCGTTTGTCCGAAGAGTTGCCTCGCGCATTGGATGCTGCCCTGGAC
>DAOTVX010000047.1:0-2106 GCA_034436275.1 Anaerolineales bacterium
ATCGCCTCGCGCGGCAAAGGACGACACCGCGCGGCAATCATCGTCTCGACATCGCGCAGGGCCGGGCTGCTGACAGCATCCAGGCTGCCAAAGCGTCCCTGGCTGGCCACATAAACGCGACGGCGTAAGATTTCGGCTAATTTGGGCACATCCCAGCGAATCTCCGCCCGCAGAAACTGCTGATAGAATATTGGACTCTGGTCTGCCAGATAAGTATCCAGTTCAAGGGGAAGAAAAGCCTTCAGGTAAACCCGCCGTTTTTCCCAGGCAGTGGCTTGATTCAGCAAGGGAGCAATGAGTTCGAATTGCGCCTGTAGATTGCCCGCCTGGAAACCGCTGCCATCCACCCCATCGAGAAGAATCAAAACTGATTCAAAGGAAAGGTCTTCGAAAATAAAGGCCAACAGCGCATCAAACAGGGCCGCATTCCCCCACAGGCCGGTAGAAGCATCCTCCAGGTCCCGCTGCGCCGCTGAACAAAACTGCCTGACCGCAGCCGGAGAGGCCGGTTCAGGCAGCAGATACGTGCGATCCAGACGTTCAGAGAGAGCGCGGGGATCAGCCGTCTCAGCCAGGAGGTCGAGTGCATATCCCAAATCAGCAGGCAAAGCCGCCTGGAGAAGCGACAAAAGATGCAGGCGGCGGGGGTGCGCAAGGTCGAGATAAAGAGACGGGCGGAAGGCGCACGCCAGCAAAAGGTCGGTGGCAGCCGCCGCCGCCAGTCCCAATTGATGGGCTTCGAGACAGGTCAAATCGCCCGGGGAGGCAAATAAGGGCAGGTCATACGAAATCGGGAATTTACGCCGTTTGCTGTTGCTCAGCCAGCAAGCGCGCAGCGTGTAAATGCGCATGGCGGTCTTGCCGCCGCCAGCAGGCGCAAAAATGGCCGCCGGGGCCGTTTCCCAGGCGACCGCAAACATATCGTGGCCAATCAGGCAGTCCGCGATGTAAGGATCGTTGGATGCTTCCAACCGTTCAAAGGGGTTAAAAGCAAACCCCAGGCTTAAAAGCCCGGTTAATCCCTCAGTTTGGGTTTCCTGGTTTGCAGCCATTACATGAAAGCATCTCCTAACGGGTTAGGCTTATGCTACCCATTTGCATCTCCCCGTGCGATTTCTCCCTCATTTCAAGTTTCTCACAAAAATCTCACACAATGCAGTTTTGTCACAAAATGTCTCTCCCCCTTCGCATTGCGGCACATGGCCCGCAATCATGCCTGTCTTGTCCTACCAAGTATTTTCCAAACGCACAATCCCCTTCCCTCTGTGCGAGACAATATAAATCGGCTGTTTGGGGTCAGGTTCTAACGCCTGGCGCAAGCGCCAGAGGGCAGTATCTATGACCCCCTCGACTGCTTTTGGGCTTTCCCAGCCAGGATCAGTGGGAACGCGCGGCAGGCGTTCCCGGCCGCGCAAACCACAGTAATACAGTTCTTCCTTTTCGCAGGCGCGTTCCGGATGAGTGTAAAGATAACGAATAATGTTGAGCGAGGACTCAGACAAATCCCGAATCAGATAATGACCCAGAAAAACATTCTTCAAGTCCGCGTCCATGCGCAGACGCGGCGGGAAGCGACGCCGCAGTTTGGCAGTAGCCTCGGGCGTGAGCGGACACGGCTGGGGCTGCGCCAGATAGGCGTCCAGGAAGGGCCGCAGGAATTCCAGCCAGCCGCGCGGTGAGTGACCGCTGTATTTTTCCAGCCAGGGTAAAAAGTCGGAATCCGTCGAAAGATCCGAAAAACCAAACGATTCTTTGCCAAGCGCTATAGCCATCCGCTGCTCGCACAAGGTGCGCAGAGTCTCGGACGGCCAGGACAACTCGAAGATTTCAAAGCGGCGGCGGGTCAGGCCGGTAGCCGTCGAAACCAGATTCTTCATCCGCAGCGGCGCCATCACCTTGACGGCAAAACCAGGGATGTCAAACAGCGCCAGCGACGAGAACAGCGCCGTCAGCATCTTGCCCAGCGCCGCGGCTTCCAGCGTCAACCAGGCGTCCAGGCCATCCATCATCACCCACAAGCCGCCAAAGCCGGCAGCCTCCAGCGTCCGCACCACTTCGGTCATCTGTCGCGGATAGGGAGCATTTTGGGGAACTAACGTGCGGGGG
>DAOTVX010000048.1:0-44388 GCA_034436275.1 Anaerolineales bacterium
GTCTCCCAATTACCAGGGGATTGCTTCGGGCAAAGAACACCCTCGCAATGACAGGAGGCAGAGAGTTCTCCATCAGCCATGGTAGGTAGTTACGAACGAAGGATACATTACCGCTACAGCGCACCGCCCTGTTCGGGCATGGCTCAAATTTTCGGGGAAAACGAATCAACGAATACAGATAGCGGACGACAGACCGCAGACAACCGCAGGACGGGCTTTCCAGCCCGTCAGGAGCAGACTGCCCCCGAACAGGGAGCGAATAAACGAACGCGGCGCGGTGATTCGTGCATTCGTGGTCAGGCATTCGTTGACGGTTCGCCCCTCCAATTACAATCACGGCAGGGCATGACGTTTTCCCGAGAAGCGTGCCACACCCGCCTCGTTCGGCCTGCACGCCGGATTGCTTCCTCCCCCCCCGTCACAGGCCGTGCACCGCCACCGCGGCGACGCAGTCAGTGTGGTAAAATCTGCGCCGGTACAGTTACTCCTGTTCCGTAAAAGCACCCGCCTTGAGCGCCGTAGCAGGGTTCATCACGGCTCGCCCCGCCGGGCAAAAGCGGAGCCGGGAATGACAAAGCCCGTCTTACGGGAAACAGACGTTCTCCACGCCAGATTCAGGGCCGAAAAGACAGCGGGAGGCCCCGAAAACCAACAACGCCGGCTGTAGCATACCTTTCAAAGCCGACAAGGAGCGTAACCATGACCGCCAGAATTATTGATGGGAAAGCGATTGCACAACAGATTCGCGCCGAAGTAGCCGCCGCCGTCGCCAGGCGACTGGCCGAAGGCAAGACGCCGCCCAGTCTGGCCACCGTGCTGGTCGGCGACCGCGTTGACTCGGCTACCTATGTGGCCTCCAAGCAAAAGGCCTGTCAGGAATTGGGCATGGTCTCCATCAGCCATCATCTGCCGGCCAATGCCAGCCAGGAAGAGGTAGAAAAACTGGTGCGGAAATTGAATGCCAGCAAGAAGGTAAACGGGATTCTGGTGCAATTGCCCCTGCCGCCTCATCTCAACGAGGAGCGCATTTTGAGTCTGATCAGCGCCGAGAAGGACGTGGATGGCTTTTCCCCGATCAACATCGGTCGTCTGGCGCAAAAGGGGCGCGAACCGCTTTTCGTGCCTTGCACGCCAGCGGGTTGTATTTACCTGCTGGAACAGGCTGGCATTCCCATGGAAGGCGCCCACGCGGTGGTGTTAGGGCGTTCGAACATTGTTGGTATGCCGGTTGCCCTGCTGCTGATCAGCAAGAACGCGACCGTGACCGTGTGCCATTCGCGCACGCGCGACTTACCTGCCCTGGTGCGTCAGGCTGACATCCTCATTGCCGCCATCGGCAAAGCGGAATTCGTACGCGGGGAATGGATCAAGCCCGGAGCCGCCGTCATTGACGTGGGCATCAATGAAAAACCCGACCCCTCCAGGCCAAAGGGGTACCGTCTGGTCGGCGATGTGAACTTCGAAGAAGCCAGAGAAGTGGCCGGTTATCTGACCCCTGTACCGGGCGGCGTCGGGCCCATGACTATTGCCATGCTGATGAAGAATACGCTCCGAGCCGCCGAGATTCAGGAGCGACTGTCAACGATCAAAACGTAAGCCGGTCAGGCAATTGTCAAAGAATAGTAACTATCTCGACAATGTTAGATTACCTGTCCCTTGTCATTGCGAGGCGGCGATAGCCGCCGAAGCAATCTCCTTGCGAGTCTCAAGGTAAGCAGTCTCCCAATTACCAGGGGATTGCTTCGGGCAGAGAACGCCCTCGCCATGACAACTATGCCGAAATATAACATTGTCGAGGTAGTTACAAAGAATATCCTCACGAAGCACGTCTGCCGCTCATCTTTCCTGCCCGGCCACCTTTTCCACTACCCAGAAATGGGACAGTCCAAAGCATTGCAGCGGCGTGCGTTCTAACGCCTGTAGCAAGGTACGCAGCATCCGGCCCAAAAGACCAAAACGCGCAATCAGATTATCATAGGCACCAAAGAGGATGCGTTTTTGCAGGACGCGCACCGGCAGGCCGGCCAAACGTTGCGCCAGGTCGCGGCGTGTGTACACGCGCACGTGCGGTGCCAGGCGATCTCGCCAGACACGGGGCAGGTAATTTACCAGCGGAATATTGCCAAAGTAGTATTTCCCGCGCCAGTAAACGCCATGTGTCTCAAAGGGATAACCGCGATTGGGGACAAAGATCAGTATGCGCCCGCCCGGTTTCAGCACGCGCACCATTTCGCACACCGCTTGAGCATCATCCTGAACGTGTTCCAGCACCTCGTGGCTGAGAATCAGGTCAAAGGTTTCGGCAGGGTATGGCAACTGTTCGCCAGCCGCGCACACGATCAGGGACGAACGCTGCCCGGCCAGACAGGCGCGCCCAAGCTCATACTCCAGACCAAACACCTGCCCACCGAATGGCTGGAGATGCGCCACATACATACCAACCCCACAGCCGTTTTCCAGAATGCGACCGCGAATGCGCTCGCCAGCGGCGGCGACGATCAGGCGCAGACGCCGTTCCTGTCCCGCGCGCCAAACGTAAGACGGTTCACCGTAGCGCGCGGCCTTTTGCCGATCACGCTCGTCACCGCTCATGTCCACCTGCGCTTTTGCACCACAAATGTCTCCTGACCGGCCAGAGGCAGGGTCAGGCTTTCCGCCTCCAGACTCAGGACGCCGCCTCGAGCAAAGTAAGCAAAGGCGAAGGCGACCTCATCGCCAGCCCGCTTGCCGGGAATGGGCATCAGGCGGGCAGTGAGAGGTTTGTTCAGGCGCAACGCCAGCGCGGCGACATCCAGCAGCAGGGCGGCAACCTGATCGGTAGAGACATCGCCTGGCAACGGAACAGTATCCAGGCCGGCGCCGCAGACGGCGGAGTACAACAGCAAATCTTTGACCGTCAAGACGCCCTCGGCGGCGCGCGCAGCCAGCACGCTATCTTCGAGCACAGGCATCATCAGACCGGAAAAGCCAGCGCGGGGGAAACGAACACCTTCGAGCGTCTCGGCCAGGATCGCGGCCGCCGCCAGGGAACCATGCAACCCAACGCGCGCGACTCCCAACCGCTCCAGCGCGGCACCGAGCGAACAACTCTCCTGCGGGAAAGGCGACAGGGAAAGGTCAATGCCGCCAAAGCGCACATTTTCCTCGCGCGCCAGTTCGCGCGCCACGCGCTGGATTCGTTCGGCATGCTCTTCCAGTTCGGCCACCATGATTCGCTGCCCCTCCTGCACCGAACGCGCCTGATGAAAAGCGTTAACGGCCACATCCGCCGCCTCGCAGGCGATAGCAAAAGCCGCCGGCCCACCGCGATGGTACGCCGCCGGAAAAAATGGCGTGCCGGGCGGCACGTTCGCCAGAGCCGCAAAGCGTAGATTGGCAAAACCATCCGGCGAAAGCGCGGCACATTCCACGACAACCTGCGCACAGGCCCGAACCGCCTCCAGAAACAGATGCTGTCCCTCAGCCATGACGCCGGAGAAAAAAACATTCTCAGAAGCGGCGATGGCAGAGGGAATCACCGCGTAACTTTGCGGCAGCGAGGGAAGAGCCGGACCAAGCGCCGCGTAATCAATCCCCGTCTCTGGCAAGAGCGCGCTTAATTCCTGCGCCAGACGCGGCGTTGCGCCGATGGTCGTGGCGTTCAAGACCGAGGCAAACGGCGTGGTTGCCAGACGGACAGTCTGCACCTCGTAGCCGGCGCTCTGGTAGGCCTCTCTGGCTCGAGCCAGAAAGGCCCCGCTCTGGCGCACGCGCTTCTCCACCAGCGGCCAGCCAGGGCTGCAGAAACAGGTAATCGAGCGGATTTTCATGGATAACCTCGTTGTCTGACGACCTCGAACATCAGGATAGCGCCGGCGATGGCCGCGTTGAGCGATTCAATACCGCCGGGCATGGGAATACTTATCGTTTCACTGGCAATGGCCCGCGCCTGTTGACTGGGGCCTTCGGCTTCATTGCCAACGATAAGCGCCAGCGGGGAACGGAAATCAGCCTGCCAGCAGACGCGCTGACCATTGGCCTCGGCCAGATAGACGTTCAAGCCCGCAACCGCCCGCTGAATCTCAGGCCAAGTCAGGGAATGCAAAGCCAGGCGAAAGTGCGCGCCCATGCCAGCGCGTACCACCTTCGGGGAGAAAGCATCGGTAGTCTCCGGCGGCAGGAACACCGCCTGGACACCAGCCGCCGCCCCCGTCCGCAACAGGGCGCCCAGATTGCCCGGGTCGCGAATCCGATCCGCAATCAATACAAAGTCCGGGCCCGAGCGGGGCGGAGTCTTCCCTGCCAAAGCCAGCACTGCCAGGATTCCCTGGGACGTGCGGGTATCACTGAGGGTATCCAGCAACGCTTCCGAGATAATCTCGACTTCTATCTGTTGACGGCGCAGCCGGTCAAGCAGGATCTGACCACGTTCACTCAACTGCGGTCTGGCCAGCACAAAGCGAAACGGCCATTCTGCCTGCAATGCCTCCTCCACCAGGCGAATCCCCTCGGCGACAAACGCTCCGGCCGCGCGCCGTTCTCTGGCGCGTCCCATCAGCGCGCGCACGAGTTTAAGTTTCGGGTTTTGCGGCGAGGTAATCATCCAGAGTCGGCAGAGTTGAGGAAAATGTGAAACGTAAAGCGCAAATCTCGAAGTAATTACAGGGTTTTGTCTTCCGCAGCGGCAGTGCGAATCGTGCCGCTATCCACAGTCCAGATGGCGGCTTCAGTAGCAAAGCCGGTGGCAAACGCATTCGGCTCGGCGGTGGTCAGAAAAGCCTGCTCGACGCGGTTGAGGTAAGCCAGCAGGTCTGCGCGGCGCTGGGCATCCAGTTCGGCCAACGCCTCGTCGAACAACAGCAGCGGACAGTGATTGGTTTTCGCCTGTATCCACTCGAGTTCGGCCAGTTTGAGCGAAAGCAAAGCGGTGCGCACCTGACCGCGCGAGCCGTAATGCCCCAGATCAATGCTATTGGCAAGGAAACGCATCTCGTCGCGATGGGGTCCACAGGTGGTCACCCCGCGCGCGATATCCTCGGCGCGGGTTTGTTGCAGCCGTTGCAGGAATCCCTGGCGGATTTGCTCCGTATCCAGGCCGGCGCGCCGCACGGGGGTCGCCAGCGGCATGGCCAGTTGACCGGGCGGCGGCGGGAAAGGGTCATAGGAGGGAAGGTAGAGGAGACGTAACACTTCCGTTTCACGCGTCAGTTGACGGTGAATGCGTGCGGCAAAGGTTTCCAGTTCCTGCACGGCTTCCATGCGACGCGCCAGAAGTTCGGCGCCAGGCTGCGCCAGCGCCTGGTCCCAAACATCGAGTTGACTCGCGTCACCGCCGCGCTCGGCCAGTAATTTGAGCAATGCGTTGCGTTGTTCGAGCACCTTGCCATACTCAACCAGCGCACGCGCATAGTGGGGGATGGCCTGCGCCAACGCCAGATTCAGGTAACGACGACGCTCTTCCGGCCCGCCCTCGACAATGGCCGTCATTTGTGGGGCAAAGATTACCGCGCTGAGATGACCAACGACCTCGCTCGCCGGACGCTTGACCCCATCCAGCAAAACCTCCTTGCGCAGTCGTTGCCCGTTGACGCCATTCGGCTCAAGGATCAGGCGCACTTCCAGACGGTGCGCCCGGCGACCACGTTGATAGTCGGCGACCAGCCGCCCCACTGCCAGTTCCTGCCGGGTGGCCAGGAAACTGACCATCTGCCGCTCCAGATGGGTCTGAAACGAAGTAAACGTTGCCAGAAAATAAATCGCTTCCAGCAGGCTGGTCTTACCCTGAGCATTCCTGCCAGTCAGCAAAATCACCCGCCGGGGGACATCGATATCCAGGCGGGCGAAGTTGCGAAAATTGGTCAGGGAGAGGTGAGTCAGATACATCGAACAGGCACAGGGACGGCATTACACATTATCTGCCATGGCCTCTTCCGGCTTGATTTCCCAGATACGGACGGCGCGATCGGTGTAAAGCACGCCGTTGAGATGATCGACCTCGTGCTGGAAGATGCGCGCCAGCCAGCCCTGAGCTTTAATTCGCAGCGGTTGACCATGCCGGTTGAAACCGCGCACCAGGACGTGCCGCGCCCGCTCGACCTCCCCCGCCACTCCCGGAATAGACAGGCAACCTTCCACGCCGGTTTCCGTCTCTTTGGAAGCAATTTTGAGTTCCGGGTTCACCACCACATACAGTCGTTTGGGAGAGTTCTCTTGCTCGTCATCTTCGGCATACTCCACCACGATGACGCGTTGCGACACTCCCACCTGCGGCGCAGCCAGACCAACCCCCGGCGCGGCGCGCATGGTGTCAATCATATCCTCAATCAGCGTTTGCAGCGCCGCGTCGAAACGGTTGACCGGCCGCGCTTTGCGGCGCAGCACCGGGTTGGGAAGAGTCACAATGGGACGAATGGACATAGGACAGACAGGGAAAGAGGAGAACGTAAGGCGTACAACGCAGCGGTTTGAGTATACTTGCTTTCTGGCGGCCCTGTCAATTCTGCTTTTCCGATGGCCAGCCTGACAACCCCAACAGAGCCAGCAATATCTCTGGCGGCGGATTAGGGCCGGGAAAATCGGCTCGATATGTCTGGGCGCTGTCGGCCCGTTCGCGCAATGAACGCCAGAGGAGCGAACGTTCCTCGCTGTGAACGACCAGATCGTTCAACGTACGGGCACGCATCAGGTACTCGCCGGTGGTGTAGAGGAAAGTCAAGCGCCGCCATTTGTCAGCCAGGATGGGCTGCGGCAGGCGCTCCAGCGCGCCGATTTGTACTTTATAGTATTCCTCGCCCGCGCGCGGGTGATCGCTTTCTTCCAGCAAGAGTTCAGCGCGTGTGACCAGTTCGTGCCCGCGTACTTCCGCGATATATTCGATTCGTCCGCCGTGCGCACCAAAACTGGAGGGCTGATAGAAAGCCAGATAATCTACGGCAATCACTTTTGGCGCCGTGCGCAGTGGAATGCGATACCACCCGAAAAGGCGCGCGATATCCAGATCACGCGGCCGGGGGAGAATACAGACAAGGACAAGCGAGGCAGGCGTCAACACATGCGGATTCCCCGGAAGCGAAACACCTACAGGAAAACACAACCCGTCGCACCGCTACCGAAAAAGCCTCTCTTAACCGGCCAGCCGTTTAAGCCCAGACCAATCGTCTCACAGCCTCTTTACTCAGCATGGCCTCCAGCACACCGCCGGCAATCGCCAGGGCATCCTCGGAGAGTCGGTGACAGATATCCTGATATTCCGGCGGCGCTATCTCGGCAATCACCGCGCCGGACTCAATCCATATCCCATCATGCAGTAATCCCCAGACAACACCATCGGTCACCGCGCAGACAGTCTGGCAGGCACCCTGTTCGTCCCGAACTTCGGCCACAACCTGACCGGCGGTCACTTTGTCGCCGATACAGACGTGAGCCACCATCTGGCCATGTTGTGGCGCACGCAGCAGGCTTAAATGATGGGTGGCACGCCTGGCCTCTGGCGGTGGACCGCCCTTCCAGTATACATGCCCCAAATCGAAACCCGCGCGCGCGCCGATGGCCGCTTCACAATTAACACCGACCTCGAAGCCAGGCCCAATCCCAATGTACATTCGGGGAACGTAACGGAGACGTGTCGGAGGACGTTCCGGCATGCGCGTGTCCACAATGACGGTCGGGTGCAATCCCGGAACGCAAGCACACGCCCCGTCCACCAAAACGGGCACCTGTTGTTTGGTAAGAATTGCCACCAGACGCGGGGTATCGCTGGCATCATGGAGGATTTTTCCTCCCATATCCTCAACCAGCGTTTCCCGCGCGTAAACCGCCTCGGCAAAGGCAGTGGTACGCCGCATCGCACGCGGCTGAGGAATCTCGGTAACAAGAACATACACCCCTATCCGTACCAGACGCATCGCCACAGCACTCCCGATTTCCCCTCCGCCACGGATCAGAACCAGGGCGCCCATCTTATTTCAGCCTCCTCTCTGCCATGATGTGTCCAAACGCGTGGAATGCCAGGTAAACGAACAAAAAGAGAATGGTAAACAGGGCCGTGAAACCGTAGGCGCGCAAGTTAGAAGTAGGATGCCGGAACCACCCCCAGACATCGCGCGCAATCGGAACTGGTTCTTGCAGGATGTCCCAACTATTCCAGCGCAGGAAACGTCCCAGATAAATGCCCACACTGCCCAGGGCAATCACCACCAGCGCGAAGAACCAGCCGGCGATCTCCCCAAAAGCCCGGGCCACGATTTCCTGTACCAGATAAAGCGAGGCCACGCCGAGGAACAGTCCCGTCCAGGCGAACCAGATGAGCAGCAAAACATCCAACCAGAGCGGCGCGGCCGCCGTGTCCACGCGCAGGTGATGGAACTCCGTCAGCATGTATGGCGCATTGGGGAAGAAAATCAACCAGACGAGGACGAACACCGGCACAACCAGATAGAGTAATGGTCGCGACCAGGAAATAACATAAGCGGCCAGCGCCACCAGGAACGGTATCCAGGCCAGGCTTAAATTCCGCACCAGCGAAGGGTAATCGTTGGCTTTGCTGTAGGCCACACGCCCCCACAACAGCAAAATCGCCACTATGCTCGCTCCGCCCAATAAGGCAACCAGAGCGAATTTATATTTATGTCGCAGCAGTGCATCCATGCAGTTAATTGTACTCGCAATCGTGGATTGGTCAGCGCCGGTACGGCCGCGCACGACGTCGTGGCGGAGGAGCATCCAGGGGAGTATACGGCGGCGGGCCTACAAAACGATAGGCAATCGCATACACCGTTGAGAGGAGAGAAAACAACCCTATGGCCAGCAAGAAGAAAAGCACGATCACCGCCGGCAAATGCGGACGCTCCAGCAGCCAGCGGCAAATATCCGCCAGGACAGGGATTTTCCAGACCGAAGGCGGAAAATGAATCTGGAAAAGAGTCAGGAGCGGCCAGCCTCTGGCAACACCATGTTGCACGATCACCTCGGCCGCGGCGTAGGCCACCAACAACAGGAGAGGAATCAGTACACAGCCCAGCACACGCCAGACAGGATGAATATCATAAGGTCGTTTGAATTCTGGCTTCTGCCACATCTGATATTTGGACATGGCACACTCCTTCCTCAATCACCAGAATACCGCTCTTGTTCTTGTGCTACAGCGCGGGTGTTCATCGGCTCACTCCTCGAGCACATGCTGAAACCTCGCATCGCAGCCTGACCCTTATTTAACCACAAAGTGGCGCAAGATGCCACTCGCGCCACCCAAACCGGAACATTTTTCGGACGGGCTATGGCAATAGCCGGAGAAAGGAGAACGCCTGACTGACCCAACAGTGGGGCGCGCTTTACTGTTCCGCGGCTCCGGTGATGACCTGATATCGGCGATCATAGGTCTCGCCGACCTGACGGGCCAGATCACTGACGGCGCGGATAGCCGCCGGCAGCCCTTCGCCGCCGATGGCGCTCTCCAGATTGTCCAGTCCATGCTCGATTTGATCGGCCAGTTCAAAGAACGCCGCGTCAAAGGCATAGAGTTTTGCCAGCTCCGCCTCGTTGATTTTCACCGCATCAAAGAAACCGGTATAGCCATAGGAAGCATTGCGAATGCGGTCCACAAAAGTGCGCAAGCGCAAAGCAATCCCTTCGACCTCATCCAACAGATCAAATTCACCGCTATCCACCAGCGTCTTTTGGAGACGACCGGCGCGCGAGGCCAGTTCGCTATACCGTAACGCAACCTGATCGCGCAACAGTTTATCCGCCGCGCGACGCTGGCTGCGCTGAATATAGCCCTTAAAGCCGGGGACATAACTCAGGAGTTTCTGAAAAACATCCTGGTAACCCTGCACGACCTCATTTAAGTCACTCATGGGAGACCTCCTGACTGGGAAAAAATCGAGTCGTCTTCATTCTACAAGGGATTACGTTCCTGAGCAAGTACGGTTGCAAAATGGGGTATGGCTCAAATTTTCAGGGGAAGTTGGGCAGTCATCGCTTGAGAATCGGGCTTTCTGGACGGCAGAGCGCGGACGCCCGTAGCACAAGCTTTCGTAGGACAGGCTTTCCAGCCTGTCGGGGAAGAGGCGGCCACAGGGTCACGCCGGGGCTCGCCCGAGGCGCCGCCGAAGCAATCCCCTCGCGAGTCGCACGAATGTTCTTATTGCTTCTGTGGAACTTGAGATTGCTTCGCCGCCTTCGGCAGCTCGCCATGACGCGGGTGGGCAGGTAGTTACGTTTTCCCGAAAAAAATGTGCCATGCCCCGCTACCGCCGGGCTCGCCGGAGAGAAGAAAAGCCGATGCCAGCATCTCCCTGCTGGTCAACAGGGAAACAATACTCCATCATCAGGTTCTGAACAGTTACCGTGCACGCGCTCGCGTATCCCCCACGCCATTTGACGCATTCCTCCAATAGAGATATAATCATGCGGCTAAATTTATGGACTGGAGTGAGATAGTATGACAACGACTGGCGCGCCGGAAGGCGCTTTACAACCCAAGATGCACTTAACAGGCAAAGTGATCAAAACCACCCTGGCAGGGGCTGTGGTAGATATGGGGCTGGGAAAGCCGGGGGTCGTGCATATTTCCCAACTGAGCGCCGAGCCGGTTAACCGTGTCGAAGATGTGGTCAAAGAAGGGCAGGTCGTTGACGTCTGGGTGCGGCGGGTGCGCGAAGACCGCGTCGAATTGACGATGATTCAACCGCCGGCCCTGGACTGGAAAGAGATTCAAACCGATATGCTGGTGAAAGGGAAAGTCGTGCGTCTGGAATCCTACGGCGCGTTTATTGACATTGGCGCCGAACGGCCCGGGCTGGTCCATGTCAGCGAAATTGCCCACGGTTACGTGCGCAATCCGGCAGATGTGCTGAAAGAAGGCCAGGAGGTCGAAGCCAAAGTGATAGGGGTGGATCGCCGCAAGCGCCAGATTCGCCTGAGCCTCAAGGCCGCTCAGCCAGAAGAGGAAACCGTTGTTGAGAAAGCCGCCGCCAGCAAACAACAAAGAAAGGGGAAAAAGAAGACAGAAGAACCGCCGGCGCCAGAAACCGCCCCGAGCGAGGAAGAAGAAGCAGAAGCGACTGCCATGGCAATTGCTTACCGCGAGGCTCTGGCGCGGGCCAACGGCAAGAACATTGCCGGGCAGGAGAAACGTCGTAAAAAGAACCCGGCGGTCAATGAAGAAATTTTCGAGCGCACCCTGAAAGGCAGTGGCCTGTCTATCAGTTAAAGCAACGTTCTGACAGTCGTTCATCCGGTCGGTCATCTGGGATATAATCGAAGTATGACCGACCTTTTTGATCACGCCATGCAGGAGCGCATGAAAAGCGAGGCGCCGCTGGCCGCGCGCATGCGCCCACGCACGCTGGGTGAGTTCGTGGGTCAGGAACATATTGTCGGCCCGGGCAAACTCCTGCGGCGTGCCATCGAAAGCGATCGCCTTTTCTCCTCAATTATTCTGTGGGGTCCGCCGGGCACCGGCAAAACCACGCTGGCGCAGATCATCGCCAACCGCACGCAAAGCGCCTTCGTGACCATTTCCGCCGTTCTGGCCGGGATTCCCGAACTGCGCGCCGTCATCTACGAGGCGCAGGAGCGCAATCGCCTCTACCGCAAACGCACCATCTTGTTCGTGGACGAAGTCCATCGCTGGAACAAGGCCCAGCAGGATGCCCTCCTCCCCCACGTGGAAAACGGAACCGTCATCTTCATTGGCGCGACAACCGAAAACCCCTACTTCGAAGTCATTGGCGCGCTGGTCTCGCGTTCGCGTATCTTTCAACTCCATCCGCTCACGCCAGAACAAATTGGACGGATTCTCGACCTCGCCCTGAGCGATGCGGAACGCGGCTACGGCACCCGTCATGTGCGCCTTGACCCCGACGCGCGCGCTCACCTCATTGAAGTCGCCGGCGGAGACGCGCGGAATGCCCTCAACGCTCTCGAACTGGCCGTCGAATCCACACCGCCAGATGAGCAGGGAGTGATTCACATCACCCTCGAGGTCGCCCAGGAGTCGATTCAACGTCGCGCCGTCCTCTACGACAAGGACGGCGACGCCCACTACGATACCATCTCGGCGTTCATCAAGTCGGTGCGTGGCTCGGACCCAGACGCTGCTCTCTACTGGCTGGCCAAGATGCTCTACGCCGGCGAGGACCCCCGCTTCATCCTGCGCCGCCTCATTATCCTGGCCGGCGAAGATATTGGCCTGGCCGATCCCATGGGACTGGTCATGGCCGTCGCCGCCGCGCAGGCGTTCGATTACGTGGGCCTACCTGAAGGCGTCTATCCGCTGGTAGAAGCCACGCTCTACCTGGCAACAGCCCCCAAGTCGAACAGCACGACTGCTTATTTCAAAGCCTTCGAGCGCATTGAACAGGAAGGAGCAGGCGAAGTCCCCGATCACCTCAAGGATAGCAATCGCGACGCCGCGGCCCTCGGTCACGGCAAAGGCTATGTCTATCCCCATCTGCAGGCTGATCACTTCATTCCACAACAATACCTGCCCAAAGAACTGCTCGGGACCTACTTCTACCGTCCCTCCGATCAGGGTTATGAGGCGCAAATCAAAGCCCGCCTGGAAATGTGGCGCACGGCGCAGCGTAGAGCCCTGGGCATTGAGCGCTACGAAGAATTGCCCGAATTGTCCCATGAGCGCATCGAACAACTGAAGCATAACATCCGCTAACCCAAGCGTTCACCGACAGGAGGCCGACATGAAAACCCTGATTGGCGCTGCTCTGGGGGAATGCGTCCACGTGGCCGGTGTCATGCGCTTCCTGCGCCTGGCTGAACAGGCTGGCTGGCGCACCATCTTCCTGGGGCCGGCGACGCCCATCGCGCAGGTCATTGCCACGGCGCAACAGGTACTGGCCGCCGCCAGCGCGGAGGATGCGATTCTGGTCGGCGTCTCCTACCGCCTGACGCCGGAAACGGGCGAACGTCTGCTGGGCGAATTTGCCGAGGAAGCCGCCGACCTCCATGCGCGCGGCGTGCGTTTCGTCTTTGGCGGTACGCCGCCGGTCGCCGAACGCGCCGCCCGGCTGGGCTTCTTCGAGCGCGTCTTCGACGGCAGTGAACGAACAGAGGAAGTGCTGGCTTACTTGCGGGGCCAGCCGTTAGCGCCGCGCGAGGCAGATTATCCTCAAACCATGGTAGAACGCATTCGCTGGAAGGCGCCCTACCCTATCCTGCGCCATCACTTTGGCCTGCCCGAGGTGGAGGCTACGCGCCGGGGCATCGAGCAAATTGCCGAAGCACGCGTTCTGGACGTGATCTCCCTCGGCATTGATCAGGATGCTCAGGAAAATTTTTTCCACCCCGAACGCCAGGACCCGCGGCGGCGCGGCGCTGGGGGTGTGCCGGTGCGTTCGGCAGAGGATTATCGCGCCCTGTATCAGGCTTCCCGGCGCGGCAATTATCCCTTGCTGCGCACCTATTCAGGCACGGATGATTTCCTCCGCCTGGCAGAAATGTACGTCGCCACAATTCATATTGCCTGGTGCGCCATTCCCCTTTTCTGGTTCAATCAGATGGACGGACGCGGCCCCTGGGATTTAGAAGGCGCCATACGCGAACACCAGAAGGTCATGGCCTGGTATGGCGAACGCGGCATTCCGGTCGAACTCAACGAACCGCATCACTGGGGCATGCGCGATGCGCCCGATGTGATCTACGTGGTGGCTGCCTTTCTCTCCGCCTACAACGCCAGAGCGTTCGGCGTCCGAGATTACGTGGCCCAGTTGATGTTTAACAGCCCGCCCGGCCTGGCGGACAAAATGGACCTGGCCAAAATGCTGGCGATTCTGGAATTGATTGCCCCGCTCGAAAGCCCCAACTTTCGCATCTGGCGGCAAACGCGCACCGGCTTGCTGAGCTATCCCCTCGAGGAAAATGCCGCGCGCGCTCACCTCGCCGCCAGCATTTACCTGCAAATGGCCCTGCGCCCCCACATTGTCCATATTGTCGGACATACCGAGGCGCATCACGCGGCCACCGCGCAAGACGTCATTGACGCCGCGCTCATGGCACGCCGCGCCATCGAAAACGCCCTCGGCCAGCCTGATCTGACCGCCGATCCGCACGTGCAGGCGCGCAAGGATGAACTGGTGAGCGAAGCCCGCCTGACCCTCGAGGCCATCCGTCAACTGGCACCGGCTTCCCATCCCGACCCCTGGGCCGACGCCGCCATTCTGACCCGCGCCGTAACGACAGGCATTCTCGACGCGCCGCAACTACGCAATAATGCCTTCGCGCGAGGAACGATTCGCACCGCCATTGACGAACGCGGCGCCTGCGTGACAGTGGACGCCGTCAGCGGGAAGCCGCTCCGCGAAGCACAACGGTTGTCAGCGCTTGCTTTGCGTTAACCACGTTCCACAGGAAAAGGAGCAACGTATGCCTCGACGACAGCCTCGTTATACGGTTATCGGCGCCGGCCATGGCGGCAAGGCTATGGCCGCTCACCTGGCCCTGATGGGCTTTGAAGTGACGCTGTACAACCGCACCTTTGAGCACATCGCCGCCATCAAACAACGCGGCGGCATCGATCTCGAAAGTTCCGAAGGGGGACCATATGGCTTTGGGCGGCTGAAAAACGTCACCGCGAACATCAAAGAGGCGGTTGGCTGGGGCGACGTCCTGATGGTGGTTGTCCCCTCCTCCGCCCACAGCGACGTGGCCCAGCGCGTAGCGCCCTACCTCCGCGATGGACAGATTATCCTGCTGCATCCTGGCCGGACTTGCGGGACAATCGAGTTTCACAAAGTTTTGCGGGATAACGGTTGCCAGGCGAACGTGATTCTCGCCGAGGCCGAGACGTTCATCTACGCCAGCCGCTCCGATGGCCCGGTCCAGGCTCATATCTTTCGCATCAAAGATGCCGTGCCCCTGGCCGCGCTGCCGGCCAGCCAGACCGCACGCGTGCTGGAGACGATTCATCCAGCCTACCCCCAGTTCATTGACGGCGTGGATGTCTTGCATACCGGCCTCAACAATATGGGGGCCATCTTCCACCCGGCCCTCACCATCTTGAACGCCGGCTGGATTGAGGCAACCTACGGGAATTTCCAGTTCTACATTGACGGCGTCACGCCCGGCGTGGCGCGCGTACTGGAGGTGCTGGACCGGGAACGGGTGACGGTGGCTTCTTCTCTTGGCATTCGCGCCCGAACCGCCATGGAGTGGCTGCAACTGGCCTACAACACCAGCGGCATAGACCTGCACGATGCCATCCATAACCAGCCCGGCTACTATGGCATCAAAGCGCCCAGCACGCTCAACCACCGCTACATCTTCGAAGACGTGCCCATGAGTCTGGTGCCGATTGCCGCCCTGGGACAGCGCTACGGCGTCTCGGTACGCGGCATGGAAAGCATCATTCGTCTGGCAAGTATTCTGCACCGCACGGATTACTGGCGACGCGGCCGGACGCTGGATAAACTGGGAATTGAACAGTACAGCGTCAGCGAACTGGTCGCCTTTGTCAAGGAGGGGACGCCTGTTCGATCATAAGGTCTGGACGCGCTATCGTCCGGCGGGATAAACCTGCGCATACCGTCCATGCCGCCGGACTACGACACCACTTCCCCCAGCGCGCCGAGCACGGATACAAGGGTTGGATAATCATCGCGCAGGAGCGTAATTAACTCGTGCACCGCGGCCTCGGTCCATTCCTGCAGGCGAGTCTTTCGCTGCACCTCCAGAATGTGGGCGGCGAGCAGTTCGCCCAGCGGTGCCTCGCGGGCACGCAGGAGATGACGAAAGTAGCCAAAACGGCCGGCTGTGACAAAGCGCGTCAGTTCCTCAGGCGTGCAAAGGTAAATCACATCCAGACTCAACGGCGGACGCGGGGGCAACAGATGACGAATCCGCTCGCCCTCCTGATACCCGACTGTCAGGGCAGACATTTCTACCGGCACAATGCGCCGTTCGCGATTATCGCGCATGACCTCCTCGCTGATATTGCCAGCCGTAACCAGTTGTCGCACCAGACCGTCTTCGTCAATGTGAATATCGTAAATCAGGCCATATACCTGATAGTCGTTTCCCAGCGGGGCGCGGACCAGCGCGCCAAAGGAGGGCGCTTCCAGTTGGGAAACCGAACAACCAACGGTAAAACCGCTGGTGCTGGCGCGCAAGAGATGGCCAATCTGAATAGCGTTCATGGAACCTCCGCAGTCAACGGTAGCATGGCACTATGGCCGAGGCAGGCGGCCAGGCAGGTTTTTGGCAGATTGCTTGCAGGACTCGCCCTCCACTTCACCGCCGGCGCGCCGTAACTCCACGGCCAGCATATGTTCAACCTGGCGTTGCTCCTCAAAGGTCACCACCGCGATTTCATGGGCGCGATGCAGAATGTAAGGGTAGGGGCGACTGCCCATCAGCCGGCATTGTTCAAGCAGCGCCGCGTGCAATACGTTCAGACGCGGCGCGTCTTCGGCTACCCAGCGGGGAATTTCCACTCGCACCAGATAGGGATGGCGCTCATCGCCCACGTTGAGGTAAAAGAAGTGCAGCGCCAGAGCGTTGCGGTAATGGGCGCACGAGCCAGATTGCAGGCCAAAGATCGCCGAGCGACAACCGGGACGCAGAAACTGGCCCACCAGCCAGCGATCCGTGACGCCGCGCAACGGGCGCCACGAACGCACCTCCGCCATCTTCTCATCCTCCAGTCCGCCGATTTCGAGGAGCCTGACCAGCAAATCGGCGCCGGGCTTGTCCACGTAGCCGGCCACAATCGCGCCCTGCGCCTGCAACTGCGATAGAACGGCCAGATAAGTTTCCAGACTGCGCCGGTATTCGTTGCCGCTTCCTTCTTTAGCGCCCCAGAGTTCCAGCGGACCGTCGGTCAAGGTGATGAGCGGGCATGCCTCTGGCGCAGTCCCCTGAAATGCCTGCGCCAGTTCGAGCAGTTTGCGGCGTTCGGCCAGGTCGCGTCGTTGCGCCAGTACTTCTTCGCTCCACAAACCGTTTTCGCCGTACAGTTCCTCTTCGTACCACAACGTACTATCGGTAAACACCTGTGGCGTTTCCCCAGAGCCAGTTTGCAGGACAATCGCGCCGACGTTCAGCAGCGAATACAGCAGCGGCGCGTGATGATCCGGCGCGACTTGCGAACCATCGGCGGCAATCAGCACCGTGGGGAGCGGTTCCTGAGCGGGTGGATAGCAGGCGTCCAGTCGTTCGGCCAGCGGCAGGGCGCAACGCAGGTCAGGGTCAATGGTTCGTGCACGCTCGATTCTGGCACGCAGCGCCTCGTTCTGGTCAGCCAGGCTTTGGAGCCATGCCTGGGCGCGTTGCCGCACCTCGGCCAGCCGCTGTTGACGCGCGGCTGTTGTCTGCCCGATTTCCCGAATCTTCGCGTAGACCTGTTGAAAGTTAAGGCTCATTCGTTTTGGTCTGTTTTCTCTTCTGGCGAGGCTTCTGGGAAGAAAACAGAGCCGTTTTGAAAGACAGTTGCGTCTGTCCCTCGACAGGCTCTGCCGGATATTGCAGGCGAGGGTGATAGGTGCCGCGCAACGTGTTCAGGAAAGACTCGGCGATTTGCGTCAGGTCTTGATGGGTCAGCGGCGCATTGACAAATTGCCCTTCGTTCTGGCAACGTTCCAGAACCGCCTGAATAATAGCCCGCAAATCGTCATCGCTCTTCGGGCGTTGCGCGCGAGCGCGCGCCTCCACACTATCAGCCAGCATCAGAATCGCCGTCTCTCTGGAAGCCGGCGTGGGGCCTGGATAGCGAAAACGCGCCGCGTCCACTTTCGCCGCATTGCCCCCTGCCTTTTCCAGGGCGCGATTGTAGTGGTAACGCGCCAGCAGCGTCCCATGATGCTCCTCGATGAAGGCCAGGATCTGGCGCGGCAGGCGATACTGAATAGCCAGTTTGCGGCCCTCGCTCACATGGCGAATGATGCCTTCCGCGGCCTCGACCGGGTCCATGGTATCGTGCGGGTCCAGTTGATCCGCCGGCTGATTTTCGATGAAGAACAGCGGATTGCTCAGTTTGCCGATATCGTGAAACAGCGCGCCAACCCGCGTCAGCAGGCCATCGGCGCCAATGCGCTCGGCAGCCTGCTCGGCCAGATTGGCCACCTGCAGGCTGTGTTGATAGGTGCCTGGCGCGCGATTCAGCAGTTCGCGGAGCAAAGGAAAATCGGGGCGCGAGAGTTCCAGCAATTGCAAAGGCGTCGTCAGGTCAAGGAACTGCGCCAGTAAAAATTGCAGAAACAGGGCCAGACCGATGGACACGATGCCATTGATCGCTGCCGCACCTGCCAGCGTGACCAGCCCCAACCAGTCCCAGGGGATTTCGCGGAACGGTAGCCGGAAGGCGACGACCACCGCCGATCCAGCCAGCGCAATTGCCGCCGCCGCGCGCAGAAACGTCCCCAGACGACGCGCCTGGCCCAACGCCAGCAGACCGCAAAGACTGCTCATCAGATAATACGGCAGCAAATCGGCAGCCATGCCAAAGGCCGCGAGCACACTGATCGCAATGCTGAACACCACGCCGCTTTCCAGCCCAAACAAAGCCGTAACGAGTAGAGAAAACGCCGGCAGCGGGTACAGGTAGGGGAGTACGGCATGCCCCGGCAAAAGCAGGCGTGCGCCCGTCAGGAAAATCAAGAACAAGAGCGAAAGAACCAGCAAACCGCGCAGTCTCCTGACGGTCACCGCCTGGGTACGGCGATAGAACAGAACGGCAATCAACATCAGCGCGCCTACCAGAACTGCCGCGCCGGCTAACGCCAGCGAATCACGCGGTTCGACAAGTTCCAGCATGGTCAGCGCTTCCAGATCAGCCGCCGTAATGACCTGCCCGCGCCGTACAATGGTCTGGCCGCGCACGTAGGACTTAATCACCGGTTGGACCGCCTGACGGGCCGTCTGGCGAGCCGCTTCGGTCAGCTCCGGGCTATAGAAACTGTTGGCCGTAATCAATGGCGAGACCAGGGCTACCACCAGGCTTGCCTCGCGCTCGGTTAAGGAAATGCTGACCAGCGAGGGCAGGTTGCGGCGCTGACTTTCGACATCTGTGCTGCGGATGGGATTCTGCATCGCGCGTTCCAGCACGCGGCGCGCTTCACTCTGGACCAGTTCCCAACGGTTGGGCGTAAGGAGCAAAAGATTGCCCAGGTCCTCGTCGCTGAAAGAGGCATTCGGCGTGCGCCGCAGCGCCTCTCGCTTTTGTTCGGTGGAGGATTCGGGATTGAGCAGCACCGAGGCAATGTAATCCAACGAGGCCTGAAGTCGCTCCATCTGCTGACGCGCGACCGAGGGCTCCGGCGGCGCATAGACTGGTTCCACCTCTCGCTCTGCCGCCTGACGCGCTTCTTCCGTCAGCACCTGACTTTCATACTGGATATCGCGCGGCGCCAGAAAGTCCTGCGGTGAGGCATCCCCTTCCTGCAAAGGCAGGTTCGCGGCGCCAAAATCCCAGGGCTGGATCAGGACAAGAAACGTCAGGAGCGCAATGGAGAGGAGGAGAAGTAATTCCAGCAGACGAGAGGCGAAGCGCGCAGCCATACGTTCAACGGTTCTGGAGCAGTTGTCGCACCGTCGCGCTGACCTGATCGCCGCTGGCGCGGCCAGCAACGCGCGGCATGAGCGCCTTCATGACCCTGCCCATGTCCGCCACCGAGGTCGCGCCCGCCTCTGCAATGACCGCCTGCGCCAGCGCGGTCAATTCCTCCGCGCTCATTGCCTGAGGCAAATAAGCCTGTAGAATGGCAATCTCGGCCTCGGTAGCCGCGACAATGTCGCTGCGCTGGGCCCGCCGGGCTTCCTCGACCGTTTCGGTGCGACTCTTGATCTCTTTTTGCAACAGGCTGATCACCGCCGATTCATCCAGCGTGGTCTGGCGGTCCACCTCAGCCTGATGAATGGCGGCCAGCGTCATGCGAATCGTGCGCTTTTTGACCTCGTCGCCAGATTTCAGCGCCTCTTTGAGGGCTGTCTCAAGTTTGGTCTTTGTGTCCATCTCCGATACTCCGTCGCCAGAAGATAATGCCATTATACCTGTCGTTGTACCCTGCGGCAATGTTTTTATCGTGCAGTGCGGGTATAATGATCATCCATGGATACGGCGGATTTTGCGTTCTTTGCCGACGCTCAAACGGCTCAGGCGCGCTGGCGCGACCTGCAGGCACGTTATGGTGAGGCCTTCGACTCCGGCGCGCCCCGGTTGCTGAACGCCCTCGCCTCCGCCGCCGATCCCGATCGCGCCCTGACTTACTTCGCGCGCCTCGCCGAAGTCTATGGCCCGGCGCTTTTTGTCGAACTGGAGCAGCACCCGCGCACGCTGGAAAGCCTGACCATCCTTTTCTCGGCCAGTCAGTTCCTGTCCGAAATCCTGCTGCAGAACCCCTCCGCGCTGGCGTTGTTCCACACCCGCCGGGCGCTGACAGAGCGGAAGACAATCGACCGGCTGCAAGCCGAGGCAGAAGAGGTCATGCACGCCGCCGCTACCTATGCCGGCAAACTGGACGCGTTGCGCCGTTACTACCGTAACGAATTACTGCGCGTCGGCGCCAGCGATGTACTCGACCTTTACGATTTGCGCACTGTCTTCTCGCAACTCTCCCGCATGGCGATCGGCCTGTCACGCGCAGCGTTGACCCTCGCCTGCGAACAAACTGGCCTCGGCGCGGATGGTTTCGTCGTCGTGGCGTTGGGCAAACTGGGAGGCTATGAACTCAATTACAGTTCGGATATTGACCTCCTTTTCATCACCGATCAAGATGCGGAACGATACGCTTCTCTGGCAGAGAAACTGATCGAAATTCTCTCTCTGCCCACCAGCGAGGGTTTCCTGTATCGAGTGGATACGCGCCTGCGGCCCTGGGGAAAAAGCGGCCCCCTGGTCTCAACCCGCGCCGGGTACGTAGGCTACCTGGATACCCACGCCCGTCTTTGGGAAAAGCAGGCCTTGCTCAAGTTTCGCCCGATCGCCGGCGATCTGACACTGGGAGAGGAATTGCGGCACGAGGTTGAGGCGCGCATCCATCGCGTCTCCGCAGAAGAGGTGTGCCGTGAAATTTTCGCCATGAAGCAGCGCACCGAAGAATTCCTGCGCCAGAAAGGGCGGGAATGGGGCGAGGTAAAACTGGGGGCCGGCTCCATACGCGACATCGAGTTTGTCGTTCAGGCATTGCAAATGACGCACCCTCACATCCGCACGCGCGTGACCCTGAAGGCCATCCCGCGTCTGCGGGAAGCGGGCCTGCTCACCCCCGCCGAGGCTTCTGTCCTGACCGAAGGGTATATTTTCCTGCGCACCGTAGAACATTACCTCCAAATTATGGACTACCGGCAGACATACTCCCTGCCGACCGATCCGCTGGCGATTGCGCGGCTGGCGCGCCGTCTGGGTTTCGAGGGTCATCAAGCAGGGGAAAATTTCATCGCGCGCTACGAACAGCACCGCCAGGCCATACGCGCCGTTTTCCTGCGTCGCTTCCGTCACGAGGAAACGGCAGAGACTCCGCCCGGCCCCGATGCCGCTCAGGTGGATCAACATCTGGCGCGCATGGACGCCTCGTATGCGGAAGCCTTCCTGCCGGAAGATATTCGGCATCACGCCACCATGGTCGCTCAACTGACCGCCGAGCGCCAGGCGGTTGTCGAGGCCGTGCCGATTGAAGGCGGTCGCTGGCGGGTAACGATTGTGGCGTACGATTATCCGGGCGAACTATCCCTGATTTGCGGCCTGCTCTTCGTCTACGGCATGAATATCCTGGATGGTCTGGTCTTCACCTATGAACCCGAAGAACAGGGAGGCGAGACGGGGCCGCGCCGCACAGGACGGCTGGAGAAGAAAGACACGAAGCGCAAGATCGTGGACGTGTTTACCGTCAAGCCGGTGCGTCCGTTCACTCCCGACCAGTGGGAGCAATATACCCGTGATCTCACGGGCCTGCTCCAGATGATGCGCGCCGGGCGTCGGCGCGAGGCGCGCGGCGAACTGGCGAAACGCGTAGGCGCGGCCTTTGACGCCATCGCTGGCGACGAGACGCCCCTGTTGCCGGTGGAAATCGAGATTGACAACGAAATCTCGCCGCGCTACACCGTCTTGCGCATTGACGCCCCCGATACCATTGGCTTCCTGTATGAATTTACCAACGCCCTGGCCTTCTACCGCATTTACATTGCTCGCGTCATTGTCCGCTCCGCCGGCCGGCGCGTGCAGGACGTACTCTACGTGACCGATAGCGAAGGGCGTAAGATTACCGACCCGCAACGTCAACGCGAACTGCGCGCCGCCGCCGTCCTCATCAAACACTTCACCCACCTCCTGCCGCGTTCCCCGAATCCCGAAGCCGCCCTGCTCCACTTCCGCGAATTCATCTTTCAATTGTTCCAGCGCCCCAACTGGCCTGACGAACTGGCTTCCATCGAACGCCCCGAAGTGTTGAGTGCTCTGGCGCGCGTGTTGGGGGTCAGCAACTTTCTCTGGGAAGATTTCTTGCGCATGCAGTACGCGGCCCTCTTCCCCGTTGTGCGTGACGTGGAAGCGTTGCGCAGCGCCAAAGCCCGCGCCCAGATGGAGGCGGAATTGCGAGACGCTCTGACTGCCGCCGATGCCTCCAACACCGACTGGCGCGCCGCCCTGAACGCCTTTAAAGACCGCGAATTGTTCCGCATTGACATGCGTCATATCCTCGGCCTGACCGTCGAGTTCTGGGAATTCGCCGCCGAACTGACCGAACTGGCAGAAATTGTCATTCAGGAAGCCGTCGCACGCTGCCAGGCCGAACTGCTTGCCCACTACGGCGCGCCGCGTCAGGAAGATGGCTCGCTCTGTCCACTGGTGGTTTGCGCCCTGGGCAAGTTCGGCGGAAGGGAACTGGGGTTTGCTTCAGACATCGAACTGATGTTCATCTACGATGGTGCCGGCATGAGCGATGGCCCCACCCGAATTTCCAGCGGCGAGTACTTCGAACGTCTGGTCGAAGCATTTTTGAAGACAATCCAGACACGGCAAGACGGCATCTTCCAGATTGACCTGCAACTGAGACCATACGGCAAACATGGCAATCTGGCCGTCGCTCTGGAGGCCTTTCGCCGCTACTATGCACCAGATGGGCCGGCCTGGGCTTACGAGCGCCAGGCGCTGGTCAAGCTGCGCCCGATTCTGGGAGACGAAACGCTGGCCCGTCAGATTTGCGAATTGCGCGATCGCTACGTATACCATAGCGGCCCCTTTGACGTGACCTCGATGCGCGCCATGCGCGAACGCCAGATGCGTCATCTGGTCAAAGGCGGAACCTTCAACGCCAAATACAGTCCTGGTGGCCTGGCCGATCTGGAATATCTGGTGCAGGGGTTACAAGTCAACCATGGCGCCGCCCATCCCGAAGTGCGCACCACGAACACACGCGCCGCCCTCGACGCGCTGCACGTCAGCGGCATCCTCTCTGATGACGACTACACCCGCCTGCGCAAAGCGCACACCTTCTTCCGCTGGCTGATCGACGCCCTGCGCGTGGTGCGCGGCAACGCCAGCGATGTGACTCTGCCGCCGCCGGAAAGCGAGGCATTTGCCTTCCTGGCACGTCGCTTGCGCTATGGCAGCGATGTGATGCGGCTGCGCGAGGACATCAATCGCTACGCGGCCGACGTGCAGGAAATCAGCGCCCGCCTTCTGGGGTAAAATTGGGGCATGTTTCTCCTCTGCTAACCGCTGAAGAACCCTGTCTTTTCCGCGAACATGATGCACATTCTTGTCACCAACGATGATGGCGTTCAGGCGCCCGGCTTGCTGGCTCTGGCACAGGAACTGCGCCAGATCGGTCAAGTAACAGTCTTTGCTCCCGATCGCAACTGGAGCGCTTCGGGCCACGTGAAAACGATGGAGCGACCTCTGCGGGTCAACCTCGTGAAACTGGCCGATGGCACTCCCGCCTATGCCACCGACGGCGCTCCCTCGGATTGCGTCGCTCTGGCGGCGCTCGGACTGGTGCCTGAAAAGTTTCATCTGGTAGTTTCGGGCATCAACCCGCGCGAGAACATCGGCCATGACATCACCTATTCGGGCACTGTTACCGCGGCGATGGAAGCCGTGATTACCGCCGGCGTGCCGGGCATCGCCGTTTCGCTCGAAGCCTCGCCGGGAAATGGTCAGCCCGATTTTGCGCCGGCGGCGCGTGTCGCGCGCCGCATCGTGGCCGCGGTGATGAAATACGGCCTGCCGCAGGGAGTGCTGCTCAACGTCAACGTGCCCTGCCTGCCCGAAACGCAATGGAAAGGGATGCTGGTGACACGACAGGGGCTGCGCGTGTACCGCGACGCGCTCGAAAAGCGCCTCGATCCACGTGGGAAACCATATTACTGGATCGGTGGTGAAGAACCGACCGGCATTCCCGCCGAAGGCACCGACTTCGGCGCGCTCAAGGCCGGTTACGTTTCGATTACTCCGCTGCAACTGGATTTGACCGCTTATACCGCGTTGGCCGCCATGCGCACCTGGCGCTGGGAAGATACCCTCCCCTGAACCAGGCGCCATGGTCTGTTCGGCTATTGTCTATCGTCTGTCGTTCTTCGTCTACCTTCAAGGAGTCTCCTATGCCATACCTTGCCTCAGAAACCCGTTATGATTCCATGCCCTATGCCCGCGTCGGGCGCAGCGGCCTGAAACTGCCCCGCCTTTCGCTGGGCTGGTGGTACAACTTCGGCGGCGTAGATACCTTCGAGAATGCGCGCGCCCTGGCGCGCTACGCCTTCGATCACGGAATCACTCATTTTGACCTGGCCAACAACTACGGCCCCCCGCCCGGCTCCGCGGAAGAGACGCTGGGGAAACTGCTGCGCGAGGATTTTGCCCCCTACCGTGACGAACTGGTCATCTCCACCAAGGCTGGCTGGGGAATGTGGCCTGGACCGTACGGCGACTTCGGCTCACGCAAGTACCTTATCGCCAGCCTCGATCAATCGCTCAAACGCATGGGGCTGGATTACGTGGACATTTTCTACCACCACCGCCCCGACCCGGAAACGCCGCTCGAAGAAACCATGGGCGCGCTGGATTACATTGTGCGCAGTGGGCGCGCGCTCTACGTTGGCATCTCCTCGTACTCCGCCGAGCAAACGCGCGCCGCGGCGCAAATTTTACGTTCTCTCGGCACGCCGTTGCTCATCCATCAACCGCGTTACAACCTGTTCGACCGTGAAATCGAACATGGCCTGCTGGCAGTCCTCGAGCAGGAAGGCATTGGCTGTATTGTATTTTCCCCGCTGGCTCAGGGCCTGCTCACCGACCGCTACCTGAACGGCATCCCGCAAGGGGCACGCGCCAGCCGCACCGAGCGCGTCTGGCTGACGAAAGAAGACGTCGAGCGCAGTCTGCCAAAAGTGCTCAAGTTGAACGAAATCGCCCGCCGACGCGGCCAAACGCTGGCACAGATGGCTCTGGCCTGGGTGCTCCGCCTGCCACAGATCACCTCGGCGCTGATCGGCGCCAGCCGCATCGAACAACTGGCGCAAAATCTGGGCACGCTGGACAACCTCACCTTCTCGGCGGAAGAATTGCAGGAAATTGAGGCCATTGCCACTGGTTAGCCACCTGAAACCGCGTATTCATTGACTCTCTCCTGAAAGACGTGTGACCTTCATTCCCCGTCCCTCCCAGCAAGCAATTCTGGAGTATCGCGGCGGCAAGATGGGCGTCGCGGCCGTACCGGGTTCGGGCAAGACTCATACCCTCTCGGCGCTCGCGGCGCAGTTGATTCGCCAGGGGAAACTGGCCGAAGACCAGGAAGTGCTCATCGTGACGCTGGTCAACTCGGCGGTGGATAACTTCGAGAGGCGCATCAAAGGCTTTCTTGGCCTGCCAGTTCCCCTGGGATACCGCGTCCGCACGCTACACGGTCTGGCTCATGACATCGTACGTGAAAAGCCGGCGGCGGTGGGTCTGGAGGAACACTTCGCCATTGTTGACGAACGCGAGGCCGCACTCATCCTGCGTGAGGCCGTGCAGGCCTACCTCCACACGAATCCCGCCCATCTGGAAAGTTACCTGCAAGCAGACATAAGCGCTCAGGAGCGAAACAAAATTTACCGCCAGGACCTGCCACAACTGCTGGAAGACGTGGCCCTGGCCTTCATTCGCACCGCCAAAGACCGTCGCCTGACCCCAGAACAGTTGCGCGCCCGCCTCAACGCCGCGCCTGCGCCGCTGCCGCTGGCGGAGATGGGACTGACCATCTACAGCGACTACCAGCGCGCTCTGGCCTATCGCGGCGCTGTGGACTTCGACGATCTCATCCGTCTGGCGCTGGATCTGCTGGAAAACGATGCTGAATACCTGGAACGTCTGCGCTATCGCTGGCCATACATTCTGGAAGACGAAGCACAGGATTCATCGGAACTCCAGGAACAAATTTTGCGCCTGTTAGCCGGGCCAGCAGGGAACTGGGTCCGCGTTGGCGATCCCAATCAGGCCATTTACGAGACGTTCACCACAGCCAGCCCACGTCATTTGCTGGCTTTTCTGGCCTCTGAAGCGCAAACGCGACGCGAACTGCCCGAATCAGGCCGTTCCCAGCCGGCCATCATCCGCCTGGCCAATGGTTTGATTGACTGGGTACGCACAGCCCACCCCGAACCCGCCGTGCGCGATGCCCTGACCCTGCCCCACATCCGGCCAGCCCCGCCCGACGACCCGCAGCCCAACCCGCCGGAAGACTGGGCCGGGGTCAGGCTCGTTGGCCGCAAGTATTCCCCCGCAGCAGAAATCGATGCCGTTGTAGCCTCGCTGGAACGCTGGTTGCCGGAGCATCCGGAGGCTACAGTCGCCGTGTTGGTACCCAGCAACCAGCGCGGCGCGGCTGTCATTGAGGCCTTGCGGAAGCGGCATATCGCCTGCGTCGAGCTCCTGGCCAGCACTTCGTCCACCCGCCTGGCGGCAGAGCGACTGGCGACCATACTGGAATATCTGGCCGAGCCAACCTCCGCGCCCAGACTGGCCAAAGCCTACCTCGCCTGGCAACAGACAGAACCCGCCGCATCGGAGTGGGTGGACGAAACCTCTCCGCTCAGACGTGACGATCTCGCCAGCCTGATTCGCAAATGTCCTCAGGTGGAAACATTCATCGCCCCCACGCTGGCACGCGACTGGCTGAGCGAGGTCGCGCAAACCCTCTCCGCTGAAGAGAGGGCGATTGCTCTGGAAGAACTGGAAACCTTCCGCCGTCTGGTGCGCCGCTGGCAGGGCGCCACGCTGTTGCCCGTTGACCAGTTGATCCTTGCCCTGGGACAAGACCTGTTCACCTCGCCGGCGGATTTAGCCCTGACGCACAAACTGGCGCTCCTCCTCGATCAGGCGGCCAGGACGCACCCGGCCTGGCAACTCTCCGAGTTCGCCACAGAATTGCAGCGCATCGCCCGTAATGAACGCCGTTTCATCGGCTTTTCTCTCGACGATTCAGGCTTCGACCCGGAACGTCATCGCGGCAAGGTGGTCGTGGCCACCATTCACAAGGCCAAGGGCCTGGAATGGGACCGCGTTTACCTGATGTCGGTCAACAATTACGATTTCCCCGCTGCCCAGCCCAACGATCGCTACATTGCCGAAAAGTGGTTTATTCGCAATGGCCTCAACCTGCAAGCCGAAGCGTTGGCGCAGTTAAAAGCCGCCCTCGCGACCGGCGAATATGAATGGTATCGCGAGGGGGAAGCCACGCAGGAAGCACGCCTGGACTACGTCCGCGAACGGCTGCGTCTCTTCTACGTAGGGATCACGCGCGCCCGCAAAGACCTCATCATCACCTGGAACAACGGGCGTTACGGCGACCAGACCCAGGCGCTGGCCTTTGTGGCCCTGCAGGGCTGGTGGGAACAGCAGGGCCGTTCAGGGTAAGTCTCTTACCCGCTGTCATCCTCCAGGGCATTGGCGCGGATAACCTGCGCGAACCACCGTCCGCTATCTTTGACGATGCGCTGCTGGGTTTTGTAATCTACATAAACCAGACCGAAGCGGGGAGCATAGCCTAAAGCCCACTCGAAGTTATCGAGCAACGACCAGACAAAATAACCGCTTACCGGAATGCCGGCCTCGATCGCGCGCCATACCTGAATCAGATGCTGCTTCAGGTAACGAATGCGGCGCTCATCGCGCACACGGCCATCATAGTCTATCCCATCGGGAACCGGCACGCCGTTTTCGGTGACCATAATCTGACAGGTTGGGTGATAATCATGCCATATTCGTTGCAACAACTCGTACATCCCTGGCGGATAGATTTCCCACATGGCAGAATATTCATTCCCAGGCGGATACACCGGCGCGGCCGCTACCAGCGGGACACGCGCATCGTGCCTGATCACGGTACGCGTGTAGTAGTTTACCCCCAGCAGGTCTAGAGTACGTATCTTCTCCAGATCATCTCCCTGTATCAGCCCCTTCAACAAGAGATTTGCCGGCGCAAACTCAGCCAGCGGCATGGTTCCCTGCAGCAAAGGCTCCAGTTGGAGACGGTTGATCGCCAGATCCATCCGCTCTGCTGCCGCTCGATCTTTTGGCGTATCGCTGGCCGGATGCACCGGGTTCAGGTTCAACGTAATGCCAATGACAATCGCCTGCCTGGCCGCCGCGCGCATGGCTTCTGCCGCCAGCCCATGGGAAAGGAGCAGATGGTAAAATGCTCTCACAGCCGCCAGCGGATTGCGGATACCCGGAGCATGCTCGCCGGCAAAATAACCGGCAAAGGCGCTGACCCAGGGTTCGTTGTGGGTGAACCAGACACGCACGCGATCGCTCAAGCGCTCCACCATCAGGCGCGCGTAGTCGGCAAAGAAGTACGCCGTCTGGCGTTCCGGCCAACCACCCAGAGTCTGCAATGCCTGGGGTAAGTCGTAGTGGAAGAGACAAACGTATGGCTCGATATGCTGTTTCAGCAACTCGTCCACCAGGCGATCATAAAAGCCCAGCCCCTTCGGGTTGACTTTTCCTCTTCCCTCTGGCAAAACGCGGCTCCAGGCAATGGAAAAACGGTAAGTCGGAATGCCCAATTCGGCCAGCAAGCGCACGTCCTCCCGGTAACGATGGTAATGGTCAGCGGCAATATCGCCATTCTCATTGTTGGCGATTTTTCCGGGGGTATGGCTGAATACATCCCAAATCGAAGGGCCCTTGCCATCCTCGTTCCAGGCGCCCTCGATTTGATACGCCGAAGCCGCCACGCCCCAAACAAAGTTCCCGGGAAAAGCATAGGTCTTCATGATCCGGCCTCTCCACTGACTTCCTGCCACAGTTGTTTGAGTTTCAGCGCATCCGTCTCCAGCACCGGGCTCTCACAGAGGATCCGCCCCTTACCGTGTACGGTGTGCAGAGCCCGAAAGATCGCGGCAAAGTCCAAATCGGCCTCTTCGATGACAAGATGATTCTTTTCCCCCCGCGCGCCGTAGGCAATGCCAGAGAGATGAATGTGGAGGTGCTGCATTGCCTCGTCACCGAGTGCGCGATGATAGGTTTCCAGCACACGCATCCATTCATCATACGTGTTCATGCTGCCATCGCCGGCGCGAGCGTGAAGATGCGCAAAGTCCAGGCAGGGAACCACGCCGGGAATCTCCGCCAGTTTCAACACATCCTCCAGCGAACCGATGACGGCCACTTTGCCCATGGCTTCGGGGCGCAGCGTAATCGGGTTGCCAGCCGCACGCAAGGCTTCCACACAGGCCTGTAAGCGGGGCATGGCGACGCGCAACGCCTCCGCCGGCGAACGGTCAAAATAGGAACCAGGGTGAAAGACAACATCGGTGGCGCCGGCCAGATGGCCGTAGTGAGCGGCATCCATCAAATACTGGCGCAGACGCGGCCATTTGGCCTCCTCGGCGTTCAGGTTGATATAGTAAGGCGCGTGGACCGAGAGGGCTACATCGTACTCTAGCGCCGCCTGCTTGATAGCCGCGCACGCCGCCTCGCCAACGCGCACCCCCTGCACCCAGGCCAGTTCCAGCGCGTCCAGATGGAGCGAGGCCGTATAGCGGATGCCGCCAACTGTGCCCCCCGGTCGAGGAGGAGTGCCCAGCGGCGAGCCAACGGTGCCGAAGCGAAAGGAAAGAGCCATTAAACACTCCCTTTTGTAAACAAGACGGTCAGTCTGCTCCACAATGGTGGGCCCAGAATCAAGAGACCAATGCCCACTGCCGTCAACGCCGCAATCAACACCGCCGCCGCGCCGACGTCTTTTCCCACTTTCGCCAGCGGATGACGGGTCGGACTGGCCAGGTCAACTACCGCTTCCAACGCCGTGTTGATAAACTCTGCCGTCCAGACCAGCGCAATCGCCATCAGCAACACCGCCCAATCGCGACCCGACAGTCGTAACCACAGGCTGACTGCCACAACCAACGCCGTCATCAGCGTGTGAATCCAGGCGTTACGCTGGGTGCGAATGACATACCACCAGCCATGAAACGCATACTGGAAGGCCCGCAGGCGCGAAAGAAAGAAAGCTCGGATGGCTGAACGCATCGGGTAACCTGCCGCGCCCGGCATGGCTGTCAGGCTTTCGTTATGGTAACGAACACCATCGGACGCCGCCGTGTCTCATTATACAGCAAGGCTCGCACCGCGCTGGTAATCAGTTTATCGTCATCCAGGCCACCGCCGTTGATCAAATCATCTACCTTCTTCTGGATGAGCGGAATCAACGCCTCCGCGTCTTCTGTCGAAACGAAGCCGCGTGTGATCACTTCCGGCTCTCGCAACAAACGATTGGAGTACTTATCCAGCGTAATGGCAACCAGTACAATGCCTGAACGCGCCAGACGTTCACGTTCGCGCACGATGTCATCGTCAATCTCGCCAATACTCTCCCCTTCCACGAACACATAACCGCCCGGAATGCGTTCGCCAACCCGCAACTGCCCCTCGGCAAATTCCAGCACCTGACCATTCTCCACCACGCAGATGTTTTCGGCAGGAATTCCAACCTGTTGCCCAAGCCAGGCATGGCGTTGCAGCTGACGCAACTCGCCGTGAATCGGCACCAGGAAGCGGGGCCGGACCAGGTTGAGCAACAATTTCTGCTCCTCTGAACTGGCATGGCCGGAAACATGGACCGGGGCAATGGCTTCGTAAATGACCTGAGCGCCGCGCCGCAGCAAACGATTGACGGTCTTGTAAATCGTCTCCTCATTGCCGGGAATGGGGTGTGAGGAAAGCACTACGGTATCGCCGCTTTCCACGTCAAACTGGCGATTCGTGCCGGTCGAGAGCCGTCCAATAATAGAGGAAGGTTCTCCCTGGGAACCGGTACACATCAACACGACTTTGTGCTTGGGCAGGTGCAGCGCCTCTTCCAGGCTGACCAACGTCTCTTCGGGAATCTTGAGATAACCCAACTGGCGGGCAATGCGGGCGTTATCCACCATGCTGGCGCCAACGAAGGCCATTTTGCGACCGTGTTGTACAGCCACATCGGCCACCTGTTGCATGCGCGAGATGAGCGAAGCGAATGTGGCCACCAGAATCCGCCCCGGAGCGTTACGAAAGACTTCGTCAAGCGCCGGACCGATCACGCGCTCCGAAGGCGTCCAGCCGGGGCGTTCCGCGTTGGTGGAATCGGCCAGTAGAATATCCACGCCGCGCTGGGAAAATTCGGCCAGTTTGGCAAAATCGGTCGGCCAGCCATCCACCGGTGTCTGATCGAACTTGTAGTCGCCCGTGTGGACAATCAGGCCGGCCGGGGTGGTAATGCCCAGGCCGATGGCATCCGGGATGGAATGGCAGACATGGAATGTCTCTACCTGAAACGGCCCAATTTGCAACGTTTCGCCCGCGCGGACGGTGCGCAAGTCCGCATGGCCGGCCAACCCGTTGCGCGCCAGTTTAACTTCCACCAGGCCGCGCGTCAGAGGCGTGGCATAGACCGGCGCGGTAATGTCGTGCAACACATGCTGAATGGCGCCAATATGGTCCTCGTGTCCATGCGTTAACACGATGCCCTCTACCCGCGCGGCCTGATCTCGCAGGTACTGATAATCAGGGATGATGTAATCCACACCCAACATGTCGTTGTCGGGGAACATCAACCCGGCATCCACAACCAGCAGGCGGCCATTGTATTCATAGGCCATCATATTCTTTCCCACTTCGCCCAGGCCGCCGATGGGAATGATACGGAGAGAAGAGGTCATAGGAGAAAAAATAAAGAGGGGAACGGTGAGGACGGATTACTCGATCTTGAGGATTTGGAGGCGGATTTTTCCTGCTGGCGTTTCGGCTTCCACCCAATCGCCAACGCGATGATCGATCAGGGCACGCCCAATGGGAGATTCATTCGAAATGCGGCCCTGGCGTGGATCGGCCTCTTTGGCGCCAACAATCTGGAAAACTTCAGGGTCAAAACCCTCCTCCTGCACGGTGACGCGTCGGCCAACGGCGACGATGTCCTTCGGCCCATCGTTCTCGTCCACGATAATCGCATGGCGCAGCAGATACTCCAGCTCCTGAATGCGACCTTCGAGGAACGCCTGATCCTCTTTCGCTTTGTGGTAATCGGCGTTCTCCGAAAGATCGCCCATCTGAATCGCGGCGCGCAGACGTTGCGCCAGTTCCTGACGCGCCGGACCTTTCAGTTCTTCCAGTTCGGCCTGCAGGCGAGCCGCGCCTTCGGCAGTAAGGTAGATAGCCTGTTGTTCTGTCATGTTATCCTGATCGCCCTCAAGGACGCAAAAAGGGATCAAAGAGTCGCTGATGCTCTTCTATGGCAAAACGGTCCGTCATGCCGGCAATGTAATCGCAAACCGTACGTTCCAGACCACGCCTGTCCACCCACTCCCGAACATGGTCCGGCAAGATGGCCGGCTTTTCACAATAGGCCTGGAACAAATCGGCGATGATACGCTCGGCTTTGACCTGCATGCGCACCACGCGGTAATGCTGATACAGGTTGTGGTATAGAAAATCCTTCAATTCGCGGTGCTGACGTTGCATCGTTTCACTGTAAACCACCACCGGGTGACCGAGTTGTTGTATATCCAGCACGGAGCGCACGCCATTCTGCCGCAACTGTTCATCGGTAGCCTGAACCATATCGCTGACCAGCAAACCGATGAGATGACGAATCATGCGGTGCCGGTCTAGATCGCGAAACAGCGGGCCGCGCCAGTGGCAGGCCTCGCAGAGAACTTCCCACAGCGCAATTCCTTCCAGCATCGCCGGGGTAATCATGCCAGAACGCAGCCCGTCATCCAGATCGTGCGTGGTGTAGGCGATTTCGTCGGCGGCGTTGCAAATCTGCGTCTCCAGATTCGCGCCTAACTCCGGGTCATACTCGCCGGCACTGGCAACGTCATATTCTGATTCGTGCTTCACAATCCCCTCGCGCACCTCCCAGGTCAGGTTCAGGCCGGGGAATTCCGGATAACGCTGTTCCAGTTCGGTGACAATACGCAGCGATTGGCGGTTGTGGTCAAAGCCGCCGTAGTCTTTCATCAAGCGGGCCAGAGCACGTTCGCCGGAGTGCCCGAAAGGAGAGTGGCCTAAATCGTGCGCCAGGCAGATCGCCTCCACCAGGTCTTCGTTGGCCCCCAGGGCGCGTGCCAGCGTGCGCCCGATTTGAGCCACTTCCAGCGTATGGGTCAGGCGAGTGCGGAAGTAATCGCCCTCATAGTTGATGAAAACCTGCGTTTTATACTCCAGACGGCGGAAGGCCGTGGTATGCAGAATGCGGTCGCGATCGCGCTGGAAAGCGGTGCGATATTCCGGCTCGTGATCGAGATAAGCGCGTCCGCGCGAATGACGGCTGCGCACTGCATAGGGCGCCAGCCGCTGATCTTCCAGTTCTTCCAGATGCTCTCTCAAGAAAATCATACGGGAGAGAGTTTAATGCAGGACGGGCTGGCTGTCAACAAGGCGACCAGCCTTCGTCGCCCCCCTGTATCCACCAGGCCACCCCCAGCAGACCCGGACCGGCGTGCGCGCCGATGACCGGCGTCAGTTCGGTGATGAACCACTGGTTCGGATGGAAGCAAGCCGTCAGTTCTTGCGCCAGCGATTCGGCCTCCGCTGCCGCGTCGGTGTGACAGAAAGCCAGCGCCAGTTCCCGCCCATGCAACGTATTCTGCAACCACTGCACCATCCGCCTCACGGCTTTAACCTTCGTCCGCGCCATGCCCAGCACGCGCACACGCCCTTGAGCAATGGAAAGGACGGGATAGACGTGCAAGGCAGATTTGACCCACTGCTGCGCCTCGGCTACCCGTCCGCCCTCAGCCAGGAACTTAAGCGTGTTCAACACACCGACGAAGCCCACCTGTTGACGCACGACTTCCGCGGCCTGCAAAATCGCCGCCAGGGGTAAACCCTGCCTGGCCAGACGCGCCAGCGCCAGGGCAACGAAACCCTGCGCCGGCCCTGCCACGTGACTGTCAATGACGTGCACGGTGAACGTTTCCCTTATCATCTCGCCGGCCAGGCGCGCCGACTCCCAGGTTTGTGTCAGGGCCGCAGGCGGCGTGACGACAATCGCCGCCTCGTAGTCGCTGGCCAGCCGCTGATACAACGAAAGATATTCACCGGGCGAAGGAGCCGAGGTACGCGGCGAGAACCGTTCCGCCCGCAGCATCTGATAGTAAACGCGCGCGTCTATATCTATCCCATCGCGATACACCCCCTGCGGCAGAATCAGACTCAAAGGGACAACTGCAATCCCTTCTCGAACGCAAATTTCCTCTGGCAGCGAGGCAATACTATCGGTGACAATGGCCACCGGCCGGGGCCGGAGAGACGTTTCTTTCGGGGAAAGCCAGTAGCACAGCAGTTTGCCGGCATTCGGACGTCGCGCCCAGTCATAGAGCACCTGAGGAATTGTACATAGCCCCATCACCAGCAGCAGAATCAGCGGCGATAACACCACCACCGGCGAATAGCCTCGCCACCAGTTCAGTCCCACCAGCAACAACAATCCGACCAGCGCCCCGCTGACCGCGCTGCCGGTAAGGATCAGATAAACCACGCCCAGAACAGGCAGGATAAGCAAGGTCTCCAGAGGCGTCAATGCCAGCAACGCGCCGAGCGAAGTCGCCAGCCCTTTTCCACCCCGGAAACGAAAGTAAACCGGATAACTGTGCCCAATGACCGCCACCGCCGCGCCGACCAGCGCCCATGTCTCCCCCAACCCCAGGGCGCGCGCCACCAGCACCGGCAACGCCCCCTTGGAGGAATCCACCAACCCGACACAAACCGCCGGCCAGATTCCCACACTGCGCGCGACATTGGCCGCTCCCGCATTGCGATTCCCCAGCGTGCGGATATCCTTTCCCGTCCACAGGCGCGTAATCAAAATGGCCGAAGAAATCGAGCCAAAGAGATACGCGCCGGCCACGAACAAAAACCGCTCCAGCATGGCTCACGTCGGCCGGAAAGCCCGGTTGACAGCGACACTGTCCGCCACCTGACGACGCACGGCCGCCTTACCGTACCAGAAAACGGTGCCGCCTCACAGGTTATGGAGCGCTCGCAGAGACAACCGCGCCTTTACCCTTGCGGGCCTAATTGCGCCAGCAGACTGGCAATCTTCCGCAGTTCCAGCCACCACTGCTCTTTGGGTCGCTGGAAACGCCACTCCACCATGCGATCAAAATCGCGCATGTCGTGAAATTTGATCTGACCATCCTGCATTCCAATAAAAGCGCTGCTGTTCCCTTGCTTTTCACACTCGTCAATCAAGAACTCCAGGCATAGCCGCGCCAGACGCGTCGCCTGAATGCGGTCGAAAGGAGAAGGATCGCCGCCTTGTTGCAGATGGCCAAGAATAGCCGGACGGACGTCGAAAACGTCGCGTCCTTCTTCTTCAAACAACGCGCACATGAACTGGGTGTTGTAGATGGGGTTGGCATACTCGTTCCGAATCATCAGGCCCAGCCGTCGTCCGGCCTCAAAGCCGCGCATCAGACGCTCGACATCGGCCTGCAAATCTTTGAGCGTCACGCCCTCTTCGTGCATATAGACGCGCTCCGCGCCGGTAGCCAGGCCGCTCATCAACGCCAGATAACCGCACCAGTGCCCCATGACCTCCACCACGAAGCAACGCCGCGTAGCCACCGCCGATTGTTTGATCTTGTCCACTGCTTCCACGATATTGTTGAGCGCGGTATCCGCCCCAATGCTGAACTCGGAACCGGGCAGGTTATTGTTGATGGACGCCGGCAGACAAATGGTGGGAATGTTGAACGCCGGGAAATTGGTGCGGTTGAGCAACATGTTATACGCCGCTTCATACGCGCTCCAGCCGCCGATAATCAACAAAGCATCAACGTGGTTGTCCTCGATCGCGCGCGCGATGGCGTACAGGTCACTGCCCTTCGGAACCAGACGACTGGTGCCCAGTTCCGAACCGCCGCGCGAGACCCAGCCGCTGACGCTCATCCAGGTCATCTCCTCGATTTCGTCCCGCGCCAGGCCCTCAAACCCGTTACGCACGCCCAACATGATATGGCCCCGGTCCAACCCCAGACGGACCGCCGCGCGCACTGCCGTATTCATTCCAGGAGCCGGCGCGCCGGCATTCATCACCGCGATCCGGAAACGCTTCTGACCGGCGACAGGAGGATGCGGCAAAGCGCGCACCATCGTCTTCAGCGTATTGAAAGCATCCTTGAAACTGGAAGTGCGCAGGTCCATGGCTTTCTCATAGTCTCTGGCTTCAATGACTTTGGCCACCTCCTGCGTCTTCTCCACACATTCCATCAACGGCATCCGGGTAATGCGATTGCTGCGAATCCCGATGACGAGCGGCTCCTGATCCTCTCTGGCCTGTAACAACGTCTCTACCGCCTCGTAGCCGAGCAAAGTAGCCAGCACGCGGTC
Source organism: Anaerolineales bacterium (assembly GCA_034436275.1). GTDB lineage: Bacteria > Chloroflexota > Anaerolineae > Anaerolineales > Villigracilaceae > DAOTVX01. Next base: position 36,779 of record DAOTVX010000048.1, read on the forward strand.
GTAGGCACTGGGTCTCCCGCCGCGCTGGACATGTCCCAGCACGGTCACGCGCACTTCCTCGCCCAGGCGCTCCTCGAGCGCCTTTTGCACATCCGCGCTGCCAATGTAATTGCCGTTGCGATCGCGCGCGCCTTCTGCCAGGATCACAATACTGTCGCGCCGGCCAGCCTTACGTCCGGCGCGCAGCCGCTCGGCCATGACGTCCTGCCAGTTATCCACATCGGGGGGCGATTCCGGAATGAGAACCCAATCCGCGCCGCAGGCCAGGGCGCTCATCAGCGCCAGGTAGCCGCAATTGCGCCCCATCACCTTAACGACGAAGGTGCGTTGATGACTGGCCGCCGTGCTGGTGATCGCGTCCACAGCCTCGGTAATGCGATGCAGGGCAGTATCGGCGCCGATGGTCATATCGCTGCCGTAGAAATCGTTGTCAATGGAACCAACCAGGCCAACGATTAACAGGTAGGGATGCGCGGCCGCCTGTTCCGCCGGAATCTCGCCGCGCTCGACCAGTTCGTTCAGGAGTGAGGGCCACTCCTGACGGAAAATGTTCGCACCGGTCAGTGAACCATCACCGCCGATGACAATCAAACTGTCTATCTCGTGTTCCAACAGATTTCTGGCGGCCTGGCGGCGACCTTCGCGCGTCATGAACGCCTCGCAACGCGCGGTGCCGATAATTGTCCCACCCTGATGCAAAATCCCGCCGACCGAATCCCAGTCCATTTTGCGGATACGCTCACCGCCATCTACCATGCCCTGATACCCCTCGTAAATGGCATAGACCTCCGCGCCGCGATAGAGCGCCGTGCGCACCACCGCCCGCACTGCCGCATTCATTCCCTGAGCGTCTCCACCACTGGTAAGAACCGCAATCCGTTTCCCGGTATTCATGCCTTACACCTTCCTCCTGAACAACAAGTATGGTGGTTGGGCTATATTGTACCGCGATTATGAGCGTTCCTCGCCTGGATTTATAGTATAATGTTTCTACCGGGGATGACAGGCTTCGACGGAAGAGGCTGGTCCCGGAATGCGAGCCGAGAGGCGCCGACCTCGAAAAATCAGCGCAAAAAAACAAGTGCCAACCGCACTTCCTATGCTGCCATGCCGCTCGCGGCGTAAGCCGTAGCGTGCAGAAGCAGTCGGTCTCCCTGGAGAGGCCGCGTCCCCTCTCCCCGCTCTCTGCCCGGTGGAGAGTGTGGGCGTGAGAAAGGCGGAGTGCCGCGCAAGACGCCGCTACCTGCGCGAAAGAGGGGCTTTCGGGCTCCAGCGGCTGGCGGTTGACGTGGTCTGTCGGTCGAACACGCAACCGCGAGTGAGTCGACCGACTACGCTCGTAGATTTCCGCGGGCCGAGTCTTTCGGACGCGGGTTCGATTCCCGCCATCTCCACCTGCATCGCACCCGCCTCAGGGCCAGGGTGCGTTTTTTACGTCGCCCCTGCCCCACCTGGGCCTTATCTCTGGTACAATCGCTTCATGCTCACGTTGGACGTAGCACGCTGGCAAGCCTATCGTGCACGCACGTTTCGCCTGCCGCCCTATGCTCCTTTGACTTCTTTCGCAGACGCCCTGGAGTTTGTCCGTCAGCGCGGGTTCGTCTTCTTCTGGCCGGTCAAAGGCATTGACCTGCCCTCTCTCTGGGTGGCTGTCGCCGGCGAACGCGCGGTGGCCGAGGCGCACGATGACCCCGGTCACGTTACCTGGGGGTGGAAAGATGAAGCGCTGGGCAAACGTCTCTGGTACTACGCCAAGATTTTGCGACGCAAAGGGACCTTCATCTCTCTGGAACTGACGCCTTTCTTCTATGCCCTCTCCGAGAACTATGGCAATCCAGAAGAGGATTACCTGCTCGCCTACGAGGAGGGGCGTCTGACACAGGCCGCGAAACAGGTCTACGAGGCGCTGCTGCGCCAGGGGCCGCTGGACACCCTTTCTCTGCGGAAAGCCGCCCGCCTGAGCAACGCCCGTGATTCCGAGTTCAACCGTGCGCTCGAGGATTTACAGGCCGATTTCAAAATCCTGCCGGTCGGCGTGGCCGAGGCCGGCGCCTGGCAGTACGCCTATCGCTACGACCTGACGGCCCGTCACCTGCCCGAACTGCCAGAGCAAGCGCGTTTCATCGGTGAGGCCGAAGCCCGCCAGACTCTGGTGGAAGCCTTCTTCGCTTCGGTTGGGGCCGCCCCTGCCCACGCGGTTGGTCGCCTTTTCGGCTGGCCATCAGAACTGGTACAGCGCACCCTGAACACCTTGCAACGCAACGGGCAACTGATTGAGGTCAGGCATCCCGCGCAAACCGGGTTATGGTTAGCCCGGCCCGAACTGACCTGAATATGCTTTTCCCGACACAGCCTTATCACCGGCAGACATTTTCCACGAGGAGAGCCCTATGAAGAAAACCCTTTCCATCTGGCAATTGCTGGCGCTCAATGCCTATTGGGTAGGCCTGTCGTTCATGTGGAATACGCTCCATCCTATTGTTTTACCGGCAGTGATGCTCAACTTTGTGCCGGAAGATCGGAAGAACACGTATTTGGGCCTGCTGACTTTTGTCGGGCTGGTGATTGCCATGATCATCCAGCCGGTGTCTGGCGCGCTATCGGATGGCTGGAGTTCGCGCTTTGGGCGTCGTCGTCCGCTTATCGTCATTGGCACGCTGATTGACTTCGTTTTCCTGGCGCTGCTGGCCTGGGCCGGCGGTTTAACCTGGGTGTTCATCGGTTACATCGGTCTGCAATTCAGTTCGAACATCGCCCATGGGCCCGCGCAGGGTCTGTTGCCCGACTGCGTCCCGCCCAACCAGATTGGCACGGCCAGCGGATTGAAAATCTTTATGGATATGCTCACGATGGCCATTGCCACGCTGACAGCCGGTTTGCTGCTCGACCCGCAAACGCGCGATCCGGCTCTGATCATGACCATCGTGATGGGCCTGCTGGCATTCTCGCTGGCAGTCACCGTCCTCTTTACCCCTGAACGACCTGCTGGCAATGTAGCCGAGGCCCGGCTGGCCCAACGCGCCGCCTGGCGCAATCTGGCCTCGCAGTTTCAGATTGATTTTCGGCAAAATACTTCTTACTGGTGGTTAATCGCTCAACGTTTCGTCTTTCTGTTAGGCATCTACGGCATTCAACAGTTTGCCCAGTACTATATCAAAGACGTGTTACAGGTTGCCAATCCGCAGCGCGATACCGGCATCCTGCTGGCCTCCATTACCGGCGCCTTGCTGATCCTGGCCGTTGTCGGTGGCTGGCTGTCCGATCGCTTCGGTGCCAGGCGCATCCTGCAGGTATCCGTTGTCTTCACCGCCATTGGCTGTGTGTTGCTCTTGCTTGGGCGAGACATCCTCACCCTGGGCCTGTATGGCAGTATCCTGGGGATGGGCATGGGGCTGTTCCTCACCGCGAACTGGGCGCTGGCGAACAAACTCGCGCCAGTGCAGGAGGCCGGCAAATACCTGGGGTTGACCAATATTGCCACGGCAGGCGCCGGAGCGCTGGCCCGGCTGGTTGGTCCCGTATTGGACATCCTGAATAACCTTCGCCCCGGTCTGTGGCTGGGATACACGGTTCTTTTCCTGTTCGGCTCCTGCTGCGCTCTGGTCAGTTTGCCGCTGTTGGCCAAGGTGCGCGAACAATCTCCGACCGGCGAATCTTCCCGCAACGTCTGAGGCGCGTTGTGCGTATATGGTTTCAGAACGCGACTGAGGAGCAAACGTGACCGAGGAACAGGTCTGGATTAACCAGGCCCAACATGGAGATAAAGAGGCTTTTGCCTGTCTGGTGGAGGTCTATCAGACGCCGGTGTATAACCTCTGCTATCGCATGCTCGGCGAGGCCGAAGCCGCAGAGGATGCGGCGCAGGAGACTTTCCTCAAGGCTTTCCAGCACCTTTCACAATACGATAGCCATCGTCCTTTTGCCACCTGGTTGCTCTCGATTGCCGCCCATTACTGCATTGACCGCCTGCGGCGGCAACGCTTCATCGCTTTCTCGCTGGACGACAGGCATGGTGACGACGAAAACGCCGAGACGGAATGGCCGGACCAAAATGCGCCCGACCCGGAAAACGAGACCATCCGTCGCGAAGAACAACGCCTGATCCAGCGCGCCCTACAGGCGCTGGAACCTACCGATCGGGCCGCGATCATCCTGCGCTACTGGCACCAGGCCTCCGAAGCCGAAATCGCGGAAACTCTCCAGCTCAGCGTGCCGGCGGTCAAAAGTCGGCTGTACCGTGCCCGGCATATCCTGGCCCGCTTGTGGGAGCAGAACACCCCTGCCCCGAAATTGCGAAGGAAACCCTATGAATCACCTGCCTTTTGAAGACTGGCTGCTCGAAGAAAGCCCTCTGACCCCACCGCAAAAGCGCTTGCTGGAGGCTCACCTGCGCGAATGTCCTTCCTGCGCTGCGCTCGCTGAAGTCAGCCTGGCCCTGCAATCGGCTCGATTGGTGCCGCCGCCCAGCGGCTTCGTAAACCGCTTCCGTCAACGACTGGCGGCGCGTCAACAAACGCAGCGCCGGCAATTTATCCTCGGCTTCGCTCTCCTGATTCTGACCGTGCTTGGCGTCATGGTTGGGCTATCCTGGCCCTTGTTGAGTTCCTTTCTCGCCAATCCCAGCCGCGCCCTGCTGGAATGGGTCCTCCGTCTGGTCGCCGTCTGCACCACCATCCAGACATGGCTGGCCACCATCGGCGTGCTCGTGCGCGTCGGGGCGTCCTTGATTTCTCCCGCTATCTGGACAGTGACCTTTTTGTTCCTGAGTCTCGTTTGTCTGTTCGGCATTGCTTCGCTGGCAAGATTGACCCGTATTCCGCAAGGAGTTCGTCTATGAAAATCTCCTGGAAAACCGTTGCCCTGGCTTCTCTGATTTTGCTGTTTCTGCCAACTCGCGCAGTTTCGGCCAGCAGCGGGGTCTTTGATGGGAACATCATTTTCGGTCAGCCGTTCACCTTGAAGAGCGGTGAAACGTTGACAGGCGACCTGGCAGTCATTGGCGGCCCGGTAACCATTGAAGCCGGCGCCAGAGTGCAGGGGAATGTGGCCGTCATTGGCGGCACGCTCCAGGTGGAGGGCGAGATCAATGGGGATGTAGCCGTCGTGGGCGGCATGGTGCACCTGAGTGAAACCGCCTCTGTGAGCGGCAATCTGGCCATCATAGGAGGATCGTTGCAGCGAGCGCAAGGAGCGCGCGTCACAGGGAACATTCTCGGCACAACCCTGAGCGGCCTGGATTGGAACGGCGAAGTAACGATTCCCCCGGCAACGCCAGGCACGCCATCATCGCCCGTTTCACCTTCATGGCCAACCGCACCACTGCTCTTCTACCGCCTTCTCCGCCTTGCCTCGACCTTCTGGCGTGGCATCCCGGAAGCCTTTATTCAGTCGGTCGGACTGGCCCTGCTGGCGATGTTGCTCATGCTCTTCCTGGTCCAACCAGCCGAACGCGTTTCTCAGACGCTGGTATCTCAACCCGTCGCCGCCGGTGGAATTGGTTTGCTTACGATTCTGGTCACGCCGCTCCTGATGGTGATCATGGTCATGACGATTCTGCTCATCCCCGCTGTCCCACTGGTGGTGCTGATGCTGGCCGCAGCCTTGCTCTTCGGCTGGATAGTACTTGGCTATGAAATTGGTCAGCGCATTATCCGGGCCTGGAAATGGGACTGGCATCCGGCATTCGCGGCTGGGCTGGGCACGTTCCTGCTGACGATCAGCACGTTTGCCCTGATGGGCGTGCCTGTCCTGCGTTGCGTGGGCTGGGTGTTTCCAGCGTTGCTGGCTTGCGCCGCGCTGGGCAGTGTGGTGATCACTGCCTTCGGCACGCGTTCCCTGGCCAACACCGCGCCCCTGCCCACTGACGGAGCGCCACTTACTGCCTGAGAGAACCTCCCTGCCAGACCGGGCAGGGAGGTTTGCTTGTTACTCGGGATAAGCCGCCGCTCATCGCGGGGGCAGAACGCGCGTGATTGACGATTTCGCCGCCGTCTGATAAAATCACGCCCGCACCGGCCCCCATCGTCTAGCGGCCCAGGACGGGGCCCTCTCAAGGCCCAAACAGCGGTTCGAGTCCGCTTGGGGGCACAAGAATCTGCCAACGAGGCAGATTCTTTTTTTGCCAAACCGCGCTCCCTTGTAGAACAGGGCTTTGACCTGTCCACGCAAGTCTTTGACTTGCGCTACGGCTTGCCGGGACAGGTGGCATGATACGGTATCTGGGGACCGACGTATTTCTGCCACTCCTCCAGCGTCAGGTTGTGCGGCAGGCGGCAGGCGGCAGGCTTCGGCAATCAGGTCCTCAGCACGCCACAACCACACCCGCACTGTGCCATCCGCACTCCCGCTGACCACGTACTTCCCATCCGGGCTGAAGGCAACGACGTTCACACCACCATGGGTCATGCGGGCTACATCGCGCCCGCTCCCCGCCTCCCAGACCGGCGCCGTGCCATCCCAACCCCCGCTGACCACGTACTTCCCATCCGGGCTGAAGGCAACGGCAGTGACAATATCCTCATGGGTCATGCGGGCGACCTCGACGGACAAAAAGTGCAGCCCGCGCCGCACCAGTTGGTCGGCTTCCAGCCAGGGACCGCCGCGCTGCAAGGCTTCGATTCCCAGCAAGGTGGCAATCACAGGACCTTGTGCACCGCCGTCGAAGATCATTTGCCCGCTGGCTGCCATTTGCCGCGCCTGTGCCAGGTTGCGTTGACGGCGGGCCTCGCCTGTCTGCCAGAGCGCCAGCGCCGCTACCACCAGGAAAAGCAGGGCGGCAGAGACGGAGACCCGCAAAATCCGCCGCCGGGTTCGCTCGCGGCGCTCCTGCTCCTGGCGAGCGCGGTCGGCGCTGGGGCGGAGGAAGTCCTGCAGGGCAGGAGCACCCTCGTCCGGCGCCGACTCGGCGTATTCCTGTCCGGCGGGGCGGGATTGCGCCAGCGTGTTAGCAAGTTCCTGCGCCAGGGATTCGTCTTCGGCGAGGAGTTTCTTCAGTTGCAGGCGCAGGGCAGCCAGGGTGTCTTCGTCGTCGGGATGGGTGGCGGCATCCTGGGCGGCTTCGAGCGCAGCGGGTTTGGCTTCCACCTTCGGGCGCAGTTTCTCCCACAGGGCTTTGGCCTGCTCGAAGCCCCCTTCACCGGCTTTTTCGCCGGGTCTTCTGGCCGCTTCCTGCCCGGCGAGTTTGAGGCCTTTGAGGAGGTAGGGCAGGTAGGGGGCGAGGAGTTGAACGAGTTGGGCGGGGAGGTGAGTGTCCATGCGAGGCTCCTTTCGGGGAATGCGAAGCGGGCAGGCTCACCTGCCGAAGACTTCGGGGGCAGCGCGGATTTGTTCCTCCAGCGGGCGGTCTCAATGAGAAGCATAATGTGAATTATTTTCCTCTCAAAGGGAAATATGGATTGGCAGTTCCACAGCATCTGACCTATTTCTTCACATAGCGCACGCTTTCCAACCCGGCAAAGTGCGCATCTTGCGTCCACAGCGTAGCCTGGTGAATACGGGCAGTTGCATAAATCACACTGTCTGCCATGGCCAAACCATGTTCAAGCGAAAGGTCAGCCGCCAGCAAGGCAATTTGCTGGGTCATGTCTACCACTTGCCCAACAGACATCCAG
>DAOTVX010000049.1:0-26506 GCA_034436275.1 Anaerolineales bacterium
AGAGGCTGCCAGCAAAATGTGCTGGAAAGCGCGCAGGACGGCAAGGATCGGCTCTGCCAGGAACTGGCTTTGGATGGGGATGAACAAGTCGCCCCATTCATTCAAGCCGTGCAGAAAGCCAAACCCGGCCAGCCAGTAGAGACTGCGCGCCAGGTTCAGGCGCGAGCGCGAGCGGGCTTGCAGGACGATGGCAAGTCCCAAGATGAAAAAGACCTCACCATACACAAAGTACACCAGTGGGCGGTTGAAGGCAAACCATTCGTGCAATGAGGATAACATGAGGCAAATTATACCTGCATTCCCTGAAGGAGAATGCCGGTATCATAAAGTTGAATCTTCGTCGGCGTAAATTCGTTATATCTTGACAATACCTTCGCCAATTATTGGTTGGAAATGGGCTGAGAAACCGTGTGAATAGCGCCCAAGCGGGCGATTTGCTGAAAAATCTCGGTTAATAAAATGCCATCAGATTTTTCCCGAAAGGGCGTCGGGACGATGTGCGGAAGCATTTTTATTGTTCCGCTGGCATAGCGGTAGCCGCGATATCGTGATTTCAAATCCAGCACGCTAAAATCTGGATTGTGTTTACGAAGTGGTTCGGCCAGCGCCGTGCTGAAATTGACCATGAACAGCTTTGTTGCCACACTTGGGTTTGGGGCCGCGCTGCTTGTGTTCGCCTTCAAACGGCAAAAACAAGGCTGCGTCTGAACGAATTTGGGAGATCAGGTGTAAGCCAGTTTGTCGGACCATCAAAGCGCTCGGATAATTGCCAGAATGCCCATCCGGCGCCACATACCTGAGCGGCACTGCGTTTCCGATGGTCTCCAGCAGGCTTTTCAAGGCCGTTTGGATGCGCAACAGCTCCGGACTGAGTGTCACCTCTCTCTTGGACTTGTTCTTGCCGCCTTTCGGCCTGCCGCGTTGGCGTTTTTCTGCCGTCTTGGCGGCTGTCTTTTTCGCCTCGGCCCTGGTCTGGCTGGCTGCTTTTTCTTCGGCACTTCTCACGACTTGCGTCACTTGCAATGGATAGGATCGTTCCTCTTTCACATTCACCAGCAAGAAGGTGAAAAACGACAATCCGGGAATCACCCGTTGTTGGATACCCGAGAAGAATCGATCCAGTCCACAGGTCTCTTCCCCTGCTTTGCTTGCCACGACTTCATCGCCTGCAATGAAGTGTGGATCGGATGGTTTCAGCAGATGAACCCGAAAGAACAGCCAGTGCAGGCCCGTCCAGAGTAATTCGCGCCCATAGAACCGCTGGATGGTTCGATAACTGCCGCCTTTCTCTGTCCAGCGTGAAAGACCCAGCATTGTGATCCGTCCACTGGCGGCCAACATCCCGAAAATGACCTGGCTCATCTGGCGCAAGGTCGTCTTTGAGATCAGAGGGCGCAATGGCTTGTAAAAGTGCTACAATCTCTGTCATGGGCATCTCGAGTGATTTTGCGTTGCGAGAAACTCAACTTTACTTGATTTGCCTGCTTTTTCCCCTGATTTTGGCGAAGGTATGGACAATGAATGGACTTTAATTTTTCCCTACCCATCCTGGCGGGTTTGTGGTATAAGAAAAATGCCCTGCTGTGTGCGTAGTGTTGCGTATACGTCCTGAACCAACACCCATACGTGGGGTCCCAATCTCACGGCATACGACGCGATAGGCCTGAGCCAAGGCGGAGTTGTCGGGGCGGGGCCCAACCTGCGTGAGCAGGTTCAGACCTTCGCAACATACGGCATGGCGGGGCAGTCTGTTTTCTGGCAGTCAGCGCGGCCTTGCCATGGCAAGGGGAGATGATTGGCAGCACCTGCCCACTCGCGTCGTTGCGCGCCGCCGAAGGCGGCGAAGCAATCTCAAGTTCCACAGAAGCAAGGAGATTGCTTCAGCGGCGCCTCGGGCGAGCCCCGGCTACGCATGCCTGTAAAAGAAACCTGCGCTGCATCCGTGAGGCAGCGCAGGTAGCATTTTCTATAGCCCCGCTGATAGAGGGGCGTCGGCTGGTTACTGTTCCTGCAATGTCTGGCGCAAATCGGTTAACTGGCCGGCGAGAGAGGCATCCAGCACTTTGCTGCCGCTGCGAATCAACAAGCCACCCAGAATCGCGGGATCAACGCGGAAGTGAATCGGGACTGCCGCGCCGAGGCGGTCTTGCAGAGAGCGTTGAATCGTACTCTGTTCCTCTCCGGTCAGCGGCAAAGCCGACACAACCTCTACCGCGTCGCTGCCGATGGCCACCTCTTCCAGAACGGCCACCTTGCCGTCCTTTATGCCGGAGAAGAAGGCGTTGAGCAGGGCGCGTTGACGTTGTTCGTCCAGCGCTTCGCCCAGCAGTTTTTGCGCCGCGGCGATGGCAATGGCCGTCACCTGACCGCGCAGTTCGGCCAGCAGGCGGTTGCGTTCTTCTTCGGCGGCTTTTTGAGCCTCCTGGCGGATTTGTCTGGCCTCAGCCTCCGCGGCGCGGCGGATTTCCTCGGCGGCCTGTTCCGCGCGCTCGGTGGCCTCACGGACGAGGCGCGCGGCGTTCGCCTGCGCCTCATTCAGAATCCGGGCCGCTTCTTGTTCAGCGCGGGCGCGCTCGGCGGCTGCCGTCTGAGCGTCCTCCAGCCCTTGGGCGATCTTTTGCCGGCGATTCTCCAGCGCCTTGAGGATCGGTCGGTAGGCAAAGGCATAAAGCAGGATGGTGATAATGAGAAAGTTAAAGGTATGAAACAGCAGATAACCAAGGTTGAGGCCGAGTTTTTCCATATCCTTTTATCCGACAAAAATGATGATCAGCGCCACGGCCAGGGCGTAAATGGCTACGGCTTCAGCAAACGCCATGCCCAGAATCATGTTGGTCTGAATCAAAGGAGCGGCTTCCGGGTTACGGCCCATTGCCTGCACCCCGCCAGCGGCCGCGATTCCTACGCCCGCGCCAGCACCAATCGCGCCCAGCATGGCCAGACCTGCGCCAAGCAATTTTAAGCCGGCTACAAAAGAAGCGCCATCAATACCATTCATGGTGGATTCATCCTCCTGATCTAGTTTTCGTGATGATGAGTTTGCGTCGCACTGCTGATAAAGATTGTGGCCAGCAGGAAGAATACATAAGCCTGGATGATGCCAAAGAAGATCTCAAAAAGATATAGCCCGGCTGGAACGACTACGGCTGTCAATACACCAATAATGGAAAGAAGCAGGGCACCGGCAAAAATGTTGCCAAAAAGACGGAAGCCAAAAGAGAGAATCTTGGCCAGTTCCAGGAACACCTCTAATAAGCCAATGGCGAAATCCACGATACCCAGAGGCTTGCCACTTACCAGCGCTTTAATCTGAAAGAATTTTTCCAGATAGGCAGGCCCCTGCGCCCAGAGGCCATACACCTGGGTCAGCAAAACGGTCAGAATGGCGAGAGCGAAGGGGAAGTTGATGTCCGTGGCACTGCCACGCAGAAAGGGGATCACTTCGCAGGCGGTGCAGAGCGCCTCTCCAGGCTGTTGAGCCTCTCCTGCGGTTTCTGACGCGGCTGCTGCAGGTGTTTCGAGCGGGTTGCCTTTGCTGTCCACGCGCACCGGTTGCCCGTTGACGATTTTGTACGCCTGCGCTTTGTCCAGCGCGTACACGGTGAGATGGCCGAGGCGGAAGAGTTCGACCGGGGCGTACCCTTTGCCACCTTCCTGATGCACGGCTTCCAGACGGCCAATGCTCTCAAAGCCGGGTAACAATTTGAGCAGGTTGGCGGTGAAAATCAGCAGGAACAGGGTGGCGACGACGGGGAATATCCGCCGCGCCCATTTGCCGGCATTCCCTTCCACCGTGTTCCACAGGAATTCGACCACAGCCTCGAAGGCGTTAAGCAGACCGCGCGGCGGCTGCTGGCTGCGACGATAGAAGTTCCAGGCCGCCAGCGCCAGTGCCAGCAGCACCAGATCGGCCAGCAGAGTCGCCAGCATCGTGTTGGTAAGCGGGAAACGGCCAACGTAGAGGCCGCTTGGTTCTGGCGGTAGAACTACCGTCGGGCTGATAGGCTTCAAGATGGAGGGGCCGAGAAAAGCGGCGTAGACTCCCAGGGCTACCAGGCCCAGCACCAGCCAGCGCTTGACCGGCACGTGTTTGGCAGACGTCGCGTCAGTGCTCATCGTTCGTTTCCTCTTCGCCTTCCGGCGCAGTAGATTTGACCGTTCCAGAAGTTTGAAGCATGCGATTCATTTCCTGCGCAGTGCGCATGGCCAGACGAAAAGTGAGGAAGATAGAAAGCGGCAAGGAGGCAAGCAACAATCCCAACGTGAGCCAGCGTCCGGTGTCAAGGTGACGGTCCAGCCATAAGCCGCCAAGCACCGCGGCCAGAATGATGGCCGGCACCACGCATCCGATCTGCCCGGCCAGTGACATGGCCGTCAGGGTAGGAGATGACGGGCGTTCCGTCGGTGGACGTGAAGAAGTGCCTTGCATGGGAGAGACATTATATCACCGGCGATTTGTGACGTCTAGTACAAAGCAGACGCCAGCCGCAGGGCAGAATCGAACCAGGGCGCGAACAGCGTGCCCAGAATCAGAACGCCGGCAATCAGAACCAGAAGGGCTACCGTCGCCGCGCGCGGCAGCAGAATGGGATGGCGTACCTCGTCCTCTCCTTCCATGCGGTACAGGTACACGTATTTCAACACGTTCAAGTAGTAGTAAAGCCCGACAATGGAATTCAACACGCCGACGATGACCAGCCAGACCCAACCGCTCTCCACGGCGGCATTGAAAATGAAGAACTTGGCGGCAAAACCGCCGAAGGGCGGTATGCCGGCCAGTGACAGCAGGGCCACGAGCAGTGCCAGCGCCAGCCCTGCATGGCGGCGACTCAGACCATAGTAAGCGTGGAGTTCATCGCTGGCCGTTGCCTGTCCAACCACCGTGACCAGGCCAAAGGCCAGGAGATTGGTGAGCAGGTAAACGAGCAGGTAGAACACCAGGCTGGCCAGTCCGAGCGGCGAGAACGCCACCAGGCCCAGCAAGGCATAGCCGGCGTGGGCAATGGAGGAATAGGCCAGCAGACGTTTCACGTTCTTCTGCGTCAATGCCACCAGATTGCCGACGGTCATCGTCAGCGCGGCCAGGATTGCCAGCACCAGGCTCCAATCTGAACTCAGCGCCGGGAACGCGGTCACGAACAGGCGTATCAGCACGGCAAAACCGGCGGCCTTGGAAGCCGTGGAGAGGAAGCCGGCAACGGGCGTCGGCGCGCCTTCGTACACATCCGGTGCCCAAAAGTGGAAAGGAAAGATCGCTACTTTAAAAGCCAGCCCGGCCAGTATCAGCAAAAGAACGCCAAAGGAAAGCAGATTGAATTCGGTGAAAAGAGGTCGCTGCGCGTAGAGGGCCGTGCTGCCGCTGAGGCCAAAAAGCAGGCTTAAACCGTAAAGGAGAATAGCCGAGATCACCGCTCCGAAGAGCAGGTACTTGAAGCCGGCCTCGGTAGATTTGTCATCGTCGCGCAAAAAGCCGGCCAGTACATAGAGCGGAATGGAGGTCGTTTCAATGGCCAGATAAAGCATCACCAGGTCGGTCGCGGCGGCCATCAGGCACATGCCCAGGGTGGCGACCAGCAAAAGCAGGTAGGCTTCGGCGCGCTGCTGCAGAGGCTCGTTTTCAGCAAACAGGATGGCGGAGATCAACGCGGCGAAGAGGAAAAAGGCCTTGAACCAGAACGTCAGGCCATCGGCGCTCACCATTCCCCCGAAGAGCACCGGATTCTCGCTCGCGCGTCCAAATCCCAGATGTGCGCCGAGGATGACGAACAGCCCGCCGGCGGTGAGCCAGCCCAGAACGGAGCGCCGCTTTTCTCCCCGCCGAAGGAAGGGGTCAACGACAAGAATTACGATCCCCAGGGTCAGGAGAGCAATTTCCACGAATAGCGAAGACCAGTCGGCCATCAGGCGCCTCCCAGCAGGGCAAGGATATGGCGGACGCCGCTCTGCACCCAGGGCGTCATCAGCGAGGGGAAAAATCCCAGTCCAACCATAAACAAACAAAGGAAGACCAGCGCGATTTTATCGAACGTGTTGATGGGAGAAAGGTGGCCGGCGAATGTTTCCGGCAATGGCCCAAAGAAAACGCGCCCGACAACGCGCAGGATATAGGCGGCTGTGACCACAATCGAGAGAACGGCGATCAAAGCCATCCACCAACGGTCAGTCTGCCAGATGCCGCGAAAGATAGGAAATTCGGCTACGAAGCCGGAAAATCCCGGCATACCCATCGAGACCAGACCGCCGATGATAAAACCAACCGCCGCCAGCGGCATGGTACGCGCCAGACCGCCCAGGTCGGGGATATGACGCGTGTGTGTCCGATCATAGACCATGCCCACAACGGCGAAGAAGAGGGCGGTCATTACCCCGTGCGAGAACATTTGCATTCCGGCGCCCAGCAAGCCGTCTTCGCTCAGAGTGGCAAAACCCATCAGTACCAGCCCCATATGGGAGACTGAAGAGAAGCCAATCACATATTTGAAATCTGTCTGCACGCTGGCGATGAACGCCCCGTAGACAATGTTGACCAGCGCCAGGGCCATGATGAGCGGCGACCAGAATTTTGCCCCTTCCGGCAAAAGCATGATTCCCACGCGCAGAGCGGCAAAGGCCCCCAGTTTCATCAGCACGCCGGCATGGAACATGGAAACTGCCGTCGGCGCGGCCACGTGACCATCAGGAGACCAGTTGTGGAAGGGGAAAATGCCGCCCAGGACGCCGAATCCCATGAACACCGGCAGGAACCAGACTTTTTGAAAGGCAGGCGAGAAAGCCGCGCGCTCCAGCGCCAGCAAATCGAACGTGTGCAGACCGCTGCTCCAGTACATGACCAGCGCGCCGACCAGCGCGACCACCGAACCAATGAAGAGGTAGAGCGTCAACTTCATTGCCGCGTACTCGCGCGTCTTGACCCAGCCCCAGATGACGATGAGCAGGTACATGGGAAAGACGGCGATCTCGTAGAAGAAGAACAACATAAACAAATCCAGCGAGGCAAAGACGCCAAACACGCCGGAAGCCAGGATGAACAGAAAAGCAAAAAACTCGCGCGGCCGTTCCTCGATGCCCCAGGAAATCATTACTCCTGTGGTCATGACCACGCCAGTTAACAGAATCAACGGCGCGGACATACCATCTATGCCAAAGTACAGGTAAATGCCCAGGGCCGGCAGCCAGCGGTACTTTTCTAGAAATTGATAGCCGCCGGCAGACCAGTCATAGGTCAGGTAAAGGCCGAAGGAAAGCCCCAGCGCCAGCAGCGCGGTCATCAACGCCGTCCAGCGAATAGCCTTTTTCCACTCCGGGCGATATGTCAGGATGACCAGCGCGGCGACCAGGGGGAGGAAAACGACCGAACTTAAAACAGGAAAGTGCATGGAGACCTCACGCGCTTCTAGAACAATCTCATCACGGTTGCATTGATCAGGTTCAAGATCCAGGCTGGCCAGAGGCCGGTTGCCAGTGTCAACGCTAGCAACGGGACCATGACGAGGACCTCGCGCTGCTGCATGTCGGTCAGGCGCTGCTCACCCTGCGCCCAGCGCGGGTTCAGGGGGCCATGAAGCACCTGTTTGATGGCTTTCAGGATGTAAGCGCCGGTGAAGAGCAGGCCGAGCATGGCGGCGGCAGTGTAGCCGGTCAACACAGGCCAGGCGCCGCGCACCACCAGGAACTCGGAGACGAAACCGCCCAGGCCAGGTAACCCCAGCGAAGCCATGGCGGTCAGGATGAGAAGGCCGCCGTAGCGCGGCGCAAGCGGGAATAACCCGCCCAGGTCGTCCAGATTACGGGTGTGCGTGCGTTCGTACAGGACCCCGACCAGAAAGAACATCCCGGCCGCGGAGAGGCCATGGTTAAACATTTGCAAAGTCGCCCCGTTCAGGGCAATAGTGGCGTCCAGGGTACCGGCGGCTCTGGCAGCGGCGGCTATCCCCAGCACGACAAAGCCCATGTGGTTGACCGAAGAATAGGCCACCAGCCGTTTGAAATCTTTCTGGCCATAAGCCGCGAAGGCGCCAAAAATGATCGCCAGAGTAGCCAGCAGTCCCAACGTGGAGGCATAGTGGGCCGCTTCGGCGGGATACAGGGGGAGCACCAGCCGCAGGAAACCGTAGGCGCCGAGTTTGAGCAACACGCCGGCCAGGAGCATCGAGCCGCCGGTGGGCGCCTCAGTGTGCGCATCGGGCAACCAGGTGTGGAATGGCCAGATGGGCACCTTGACGGCAAAGGCTATCACGAATGCCCAGAAAGCCACCCTCTTGACCGTCTCCACCGGCAGACCCAACAGCGAAGTGTCGCGCAGAGCGTTCCAGCGCTGGTAGAGCACCGGCAAATCGTAGTCCTGGAAGAGCACGCCCAGCAGTTGAATAGCCAGCAGCAGGCCCAGCGAGGCCGCCATGGTGTAAATCATGAACTTTAACGAGGCGTATGTCCTGGCGGGCAGCATTGTTCCTTTCCAGAGCCGACGTTCCCCTTTTTCACTGCCCCACTGGTTAATCAGGAAATACATCGGCACCAGGCCCACCTCCCAGAAGACAAAGAAAATCAACAGGTCGAGTGTCAGGAAAACGCCTAACAGGCCAGTTTCCAGGAACAGGAAAAGCGCCAGACAGGCCTTGAGGTTCGTGCGGATGGAGAAGGAGGCCAGCAGGGCCAGCGGCGTGAGCAGCGTGGTCAGCAACACCATGCTCAGGGAAAGCCCATCCACGCCGAGGTGCAGGCTGGAGTGAATGGCCGCATACCAGAGATAGCGCGCCTCAAACTGGAAACCGGCCTGTTCCGGGCGGAACCGGGTCCACAGGTAAACGGTTAACGCCAGCGGTACCAGACTGCTCAGTAAAGCCGTCCAGCGAATAGCGGAGACCTTCGCTTTGGGGATCAGCAGCACGATGCCAGCCGCAAGTACCGGCGAGAACAGGATGAGGCTTAAGAGATGGGTGTTCAGAAAGTCCATAGGTGCTTTTAGAAAAGACGACGAAGACCGAGATACAGCACGGCGACGATGAACAGCATTCCCAGCGAAGCGGTCATGTAGGACTGTACCCGTCCGCTTTGCATTCGCCGCAAGGCCGAACCGGAGGCTTTGACCGTGGCGCCGGTGCCATCGCCGATCAGACCGTTGATAATGGGAGCGTCAACGTAGTTCCGTAAGGCATGGCCGAGGACAAGCGAGAGGCGTGCCACACCGTGCAGAATGCCGTCCAGAATACCCTGATCCAGAAAGCGAGAGACAAAATGTTCTGCCAGCCAGGTTGACGGGCGAACAAAGAGAATGCTGTAGAGCGTGTCGCAATACCAGCGATTCTTGAGAACGGGAATTTGCAATTTATCTTGCGCCGGCGCGCCGACTTTGCGGTAGACCAGCCATCCCAGCCATAAGCCACCCAGCGCAACGCCGAGCGAGATCAGCAGGGGAGTCCAGTGGAAGGGCGCCTCGGCGGATGCTTCGCTGGACGTGCTTGCAACGAACTCGTGAAACCAGTTCGGCAGTAATCCGCCCAAAAGGGGAAAATGCTCCGGGATGCCGACCCAGCCGGCGGTGATAGCAAAGAAAGCCAGCGTGAGCAAAGGTACCGTCATTGTCCGGGGCGTCTCGTGAGCATGCGCGGCGGCCTGGGTGCGCGGCTGTCCCAGAAACGTCAGCGTGATCTGGCGCATGGTATAGAAAGCAGTCAGGAAAGCCGCTGCTGCGAGCGTGAGGAAAACCGCATAATGACCATGCGCGTAGGCTTCGGCCAGAATCTCATCCTTCGACCAGAAGCCGGCGGTAATCAGGGGGAAACCCGAAAGAGCCAGCCCGCCGATGAGAAAGGTCCAGAAGGTAACCGGCATGCGCTGACGCAGGCCGCCCATCTGGAACATGTCCTGAACGTCCACGTGTTCGCCGCTGTGCAGGGCGCCATGTTCCATGCCGTGAATGACCGAGCCGGCGCCGAGGAAAAGCAACGCTTTGAAAAAAGCGTGGGTGACGAGGTGGAACGCGGCCGCGACGTAAGCCCCAATACCAACGGCCGCAACCATATAGCCCAACTGCGAGATGGTTGAGTAAGCCAGAACGCGCTTGATGTCGTTTTGTGCCAGGGCAATGGTAGCGGCAAAGAGGGCCGTGAACGCGCCGACAAACGCAACCACCGTCAGGGCGCGGCTGTCCAGGCTCAGGAGAGGGAACATGCGCAGCGCCAGATAGACGCCGGCCGAGACCATGGTCGCGGCGTGGATCATCGCCGAGACGGGGGTGGGCCCTTCCATAGCGTCTGGCAGCCAGACGTGGAGCGGCCATTGCGCCGACTTGCCTGCTGTCCCCAGAAAGCACAGAAGTCCAATCAGGCCGGCTGCCGACAGCCCAAAGACGGGCGTCGCCGTGGTCGCCAGCGCGCGGAGATTCTCTGCGGAGAAAATCACGCGGAAAGAAAGCGAACCGCTGACCGTATACAGCCAGGCCATCCCCAGCAGCAGGAACATATCGCCAACGCGTGTGGTGATGAACGCCTTGATCGCCGCGTCACGCGCCGAGGGTTTCCCATACCAGAAACCGATCAACAGGTACGAACAAAGTCCCATAATCTCCCAGCCAATGAAGAGCGTCAGGAGATTATTGGAAACGACCAGAAGGTACATCCCGAAAGCGAACAGGCTGATAAAGGCAAAAAAACGGGCATACATTGGCTCGACCGAGGGGACGATGCGGCGGTGACCGTCGGCGTCTGTGACCGTCGCGCCGTGCGGCGGCAGACCGGGCTGGTCATGGTCGCCGCGGGGCTGGCCGAAGTTGTGGTAGCCAATGCTGTAGATGAAGATCGCCAGCACCGTCCAGGCAACAAAGAAGAGCGTGACCGCGCTCAGCGGATCGAGTGAGACGCCAATTTGCAGCCAGGAGGTGCCGCTCGGCAACCAGTTAATGTTGGATTCCAGAGGATGCTGGCCGAGATGTTCGATCATCAGGGCGCGGATAAAGAGAACCATGCTTCCCAGCCAGGAAAGCGCTGCCGCGCCCGTGGCCAGACCGTGACTCCAGGCGTGGCTGCGATGGGTCACCAGAAGGATAAGCATGAATGCAAGTAAGGGCGGCAAAGGCAAAATCCAGAGAAGCCAATCCATCATGCAATCTCCAATTCCATTTCCTCTTGCGTTACGTTTTACCCTTCACGCTTTATCTCACCATTTCAGCAGATTCACTTCGTCAGCCGCTACCGTCTTGCGGCGGCGATAGACGGAGAGAATCAGAGCCAGACCAACAGCCACCTCGGCCGCGGCGACGGCGAAGACGATGACCGCGAATGCCTGGCCGTTCATGGGGGCCGGATCGTTCGGGCGCAGGTCAAGGTAACGCCAGAAGGCGATCAGATTCACGTTGACGGCGTTCAGCATCAACTCCACACCAAGAAGAATGGCAATGGCGTTCCGACGGGAAAGCGCGCCGTACAGACCAGTGCAGAACAAGGCCGCGGCCAGAAACAGATACCAGGAAAGCGGAATGCTCATGACTCCCTCCGACGGCGTTCTGTGGTGGCAAGGTAGATGGCCCCAACCAGCGCGGCCAGCAACAGGACGGAGGCAACCTCGAAGGGTAATACATAGCTCTCGTGGAAAAGGACGCCGGCGTAGGCGGCAGCGCCTGTCGGCGAAAGCAGGGCGGCGCCCAGGGCGTTCACGGCGTCCAGATCAGGCGGCATGGGCGGCGGCAGACGTCCGGCTTCTGGAAAGGCCAGGACGATGCCGCTCAGCGCTCCCAGCGTGAGCAGACTGATCAGGAACGCCGGCGCACGACGCGTCCACCGCGACGGGGCGTCATGGTCTGTCTGGCGCCGCGTCAGCATAATGGCGAAAATAAACAACACGGCGATTGCCCCAATGTAGATCACGACCTGCACCACGACCAGGAAGGACGCCTGGAGCAGAGCATATAGAATCGCCACCCCTGAAAGCACGGCAATCAACCATAGCGCGGCATGGATCAGACGCCGTGCGCTGACGACCATAACTGCCGAGGCGAGCGTGAACGCGGCCGCGCAAAGAAACAACCCTTGTTCCGCAGTCATACTGTTTGCTCCTGTGCCGTCTGCTGACGTTGAGACGCGGCTCGTTGATGGCGACGTTGCCGGCGCGCCTGTACGCGCAGGATTTCTATGGTAATCCAGGCAATAACCAGATTGGCCAGCCACAAAGCCATCCCGTATTGCCAGCGGGGAGCCTCCATCAGGGCGCGATGCAGGATGGCCGTGCTTACCAGCACCACCAGCGCGAGCGGCGTGAGGAATTTCCAGTTGAAGGCCAGCAAATGATCAATGCGCACGCGTGGCAGGGAATACTTGACCCACATGATAACCCAGTACCCCACCATCGCTTTGGCGAGGAAAACGGCGGCCTGGACGAATGGGTTATCCAGCCAGATGAAAGCCGGCAATTTTTCCAGGCCGAAGAAGCCGGTGTAGCCCCCAAAGAACAAAATGGCCAGCAGTCCGCCAAACGTAAAGGCGTGCAACAATTCGGCGGCGTAGAACCATCCGAACTTCATTCCACTGTACTCGATGTGGTAGCCGGCGACGATCTCCGATTCAGCCTCGTGCAGGTCGAAAGGCGCGCGTCCCAGTTCAGCAATGGCGCTGATAAGGAAAATGAGACACGCCAGCGGCGATAACAGCGCAAACCAGATGGAGCGTTGCGCTTCCGCAATCCCGCGCAGGCTCATCGTCCCGGCCAGGAGCGTGGGAACAAGCAAGACGATGACCATTGGGATTTCATAGGAGATCAGGCTGGCAACCATACGGAATGCGCCCAGCAAGGCGAATTTGTTGCGCGAAGCCCAGCCTGCGATAAGAACTGCCAACGTCCCCAGCGCGCCAGCGGCGATGACATACAACAGGCCAACGTTCAGGTCGGCGCCGTAAATGGTGGACGCCAGCGGCAGGATCGCCCAGAGAGCGATGACCGCCACTGCCGCCAGCACCGGCGCAAGGTTGTACAGGAATTTGTCCGCTGTGGCTGGCGTGATGTCCTCTTTGATGACCATTTTGATAATATCGGCCACCGGCTGGAACAGGCCAAATGGACCCAGGCGGTTTGGCCCCAGGCGATCCTGAAAACGTGCGACAACCTTGCGTTCTACCCACACCAGACCAATATCCAGCGCCATGGGGAAAACAATCAACGCCATGGCGCCGAGGAAGAACTCGATGAAGGTAATCCAGGCGGTTGGAAGCCCCCAGCGGCTGAGCATGGCGGTCAACTGTTCGGCAAGGAAATGCAAGGGATCGTTCCAGAAGTTCATGGGCGGTTTCCTGCGAAGAGGTCAGGGCGCGCGGTGAAGAACTGCGCCTCGTATTGGGCGGTCGTGTGACCAAAATAGAAGGCTGTTCATTCAGCCTTCTATTGCCATTCCAGTAATCCTTTGCGCCAGAGATAAACCAGACCGGCCACCAGAATCCCCAGAAAAACAGCGCCTTCGGTAACCGCGAACATGGGCAGCCGGTTCAGAGCCAGTGCCCAGGGGAAGAGGAAAACGGTCTCGACATCGAAAATCAGGAAAACCAGGGCGAAAATGTAATACTGGGCTTTGAACTGCACCCAGGCATCACCGACCGTCTCCACACCGCACTCATACGTGAGGCGTTTGGTTGGGTTGGGTTTGCGTGGCGCCACGAGAGCGGCAAAGCCCAGCGGCACCAGAGGAACAATGATGGCAACAATCAGGAAAACACCGATATAAAGCCATTCGTTGCGCATATGTTGTGCTCCGCGTCGTACATTCGCTATGGCAAAACGGCCACATTTTACCACAAAGCCGCCAAATTGTACTGTTTCTGTCTGTTTTGGTGTCCACGCAAGAGGCTCAGCCGGAGGCAGACTGATTACCATGTTTCCCAGCGTAAGCCGGCCTTTCCAGGCCGTCGGCATGAGAAGCGTTGGTAGGGACGAGGAATCCCCGCCCTCGCGCACAAAACAGATGTTGACAAAAGCACGGGAGATTGTCTCCCGTGCTGGCAATGGTTTCCTGATTCTGGTTGTGGTAAGGAAGGTTAATCGCCGAGGTAGTCGCGCAACTTACGGCGGACGCCGGGCTGGCGGAGGCGGCTGAGCGCCTGGGCCTCAATCTGTCGCACGCGCTCGCGCGTAACGCCCATTTTTCGTCCCACTTCTTCGAGGGTATAAGGCTGTCCGTCCAGCAGGCCATAGCGCAGTTGCAGGATGCGTACCTCGCGCGGCGGCAGGGTATTGAGAACCTCGTTGAGGTGTTCGCGCAGCAGGTTATAGGTCGCGGTATCATCGGGCGGTGCGGCTTCGTCGTCCTCGATGAAATCACCCAGGACCGAATCCTCCTCGTCGTCGGTGGGCGTTTCCAGGGAGAGGGGACGGCGCGCGACCTGAATCATGTTCTCCACTTTTTTCGGTGGCACGTCGAGCGCCTCTGCGATTTCCTCCAGGGTTGGCTCGCGCCCCAGTTTTTGGGTCAATTGATGCTGGACGCGCAGCAGTTTGTTAATCTGGTCGCCCATATGGACCGGGACGCGAATCGTGCGCCCCTGATCGGCGATTGCGCGCGTGACTGCCTGGCGAATCCACCAGGTGGCATAGGTGCTGAATTTATGTCCGCGCCGATAATCGAACTTCTTAGTGGCTCGAATCAGGCCGATGTTGCCTTCCTGAATCAGATCGAGGAAAGGCACGCCGCGCCCCATGTATTTCTTGGCGACGCTGATGACCAGGCGGGAGTTGGCCGTAATGAGGTGCTCACGGGCGGCCCAACCGTCCTCGATCAGCTTGCGCAGTTCGGCACGACGACGCGGTGAGACGTTACCGCGCGCCAGTTCCTCGCGCGCCATGCGGCCGCGTTCGATGCGCTGCGCCAGTTCCACTTCTTCCTCCGCCGTAAGCAGAGGCACCCGGCTGACTTCTTTCAGGTAAAGGCCAATCGTGTCATCGGTTTCAATATTGGCCAGGTAATCGTCCAGCGGAGCGACGGCCAGCTCTGCTTCGACCTCTTCCTCTTCCATCGTGGCCAGTTCCTCTTCAGCAGGTTCCTCTTCTGGAATATCCTCAACGAAGGGAATGCCGGCGCTGAGCAGAGCCGCGAACGCTTCTTCCAGCTGGTCAATATCTTGCTCGGCCTCGGGGAAGAAGTGCAGGATATCGTCAATCGTGATGTACGACTTCTGCCGTCCGAGGGCAATCAGGCGTTCCAGCGCAGAATATTCTTCATCCTCCTCTTCCAGCAAAAGCGGGTTTTCCATCATCATCGTGAGTGTACCTGATTTGAAATCAAAACGGATGTGATTCTATCTTGAAACAGAATACTCTTTTTTGGCGTGAAATTCAAGACCTTTTCCATTCTGACAGGATACAACAGGGCGAGTTTGCCTCGCCCTGTTGTACCTCGCCGCATTTATTCTGGCGTTGCGGTGGGGGGCTCGGGCATTGGTGTTGGAGTGGCAGTCGGCGCTGGAGTTTCGGTTGGCGTTGGAGTGAATGTTCCTGCGGGCGTTGGCGTGGGCGGGTACGGCGGATTCTGAATCAGGCTGGCCAGGGCGTCAATGTTGTACTCAAACGCGACGAAGAGCTGCCCATCGCGCCGCACGTAGTAGCCGCTGCCACTTGGCGCCCGGCTGCCTACCTCCAGCCGGCTGGTTTCGCCATTCTGGAAGCGAATCTCGATGACATATTTTGGCTTGTCCAGGCCGATTGTGGGCAAATCCAGCGTGCCTTCCAGAGGAGTTTTAACACCCAAACCGTAGATTTGGGTTTCGGCCATGGTCACTTTACCCTGGTCTGCGGGTGAGAACGAGGGAGATTTGATGAACCACTGGTCGTTCTCCTTTTCCAGCAGGATGAAGTTCCCTTCTGCATCTTGAATGCGGATGGAGACGATTTTGCCGCGTTCCTCGCTGTAATCGTAGAGGTAAATCCGAGGGGTGGCCGTGGGTTCATTGCTGTTGCTCCCCTGGGCAGCCGGGCGATTTTTCAGGAAGAAGTACAGCCCTATGGTCAGAGCCAGCAGGAAGAGTGCAATCCACGAAGATCGTTTCATAGTATCACCCTCGCATGCGACGACTAATCCAGGCTGCTACTCCGCCGCCAATGACCAGGAGAGGAATGATGCAGACGGAGAGAATGGCGACAAGGGCGAGCGTCACATTGCTCACCGGCTTTAACTGGCGATAGATGGTATCTTTGGGCGTCAGGTTGAGCAAGTTTTCCTGCTCTGCGGCCCAGTCAATGGCGTTGACGATCACGTCACCATTCGCATAGCGGTCAAAATAGGCATTGGAGGCGAAGTCCGAATCGCCAAAGACGACCACGCGGGCGCCGCTGGTGGTGTCTTCTGAGGCGGCGGCCAGGGTGATGGGGCCGGCGATGTCGCTTTCCTGATTGGGAGCGGCCTGGCCACTCTGCAGTGTGGCGAAATCGGTCTCGCCCCAGGCACGATCGAGCGTGCGTATCAGCGAATCAACCGCGTGTGGCGGGTTCTCCACCAGGCTGACGCTGCGCGCTTCCGGGTAGAAAGAAGCGATACCGCGCAGTTTCTGGGTAATGGAATGGGTGCTGTAGTCCACGCCAAACGGCACCAGCGGCGAACTGGAGTTCGTATCCACGACAATATCGTTGTCCAGGCGGATGCCCCAGATGGTCACCAGATAGTTCGCCAGTGGATCGGGCGCGTCGCCAAATTGGGTCAGCGGCACAGGGTCCTCCATGACGATCAGCGATCCGCCTTTGGCAACGTAATCGCTCAGCAGATCCACTTCCTCTTGCGAGACGGGGTGTTGGGGGCCAGCGATGATGATGGCCAGCGCGTCATCCGGCACTTTCTTTTCGGCCAGCAGGGGCAACGATTTGACCGTGTAGTTCTTGGCTTCCAGCATTGCGGAAAGTTTGGAGTAGCCGTCATTGCCATAGCCTTCGATATCGCGCTCCCCATGCCCGGTCAGGAAATAGACGGTGCGCTCGCCGGGATTCATCAGCCGTACCAGAGCGCGGGTGATTTCCTGCTCTGAGGCGTAGGAGACGATTTCGTGCCGTTCTCCCATTTCGAGATAGATTTTTCCATCGCCCGAAATGCCCAGTTGCTGTGCCAGCATGGGATTTTGATCCGGGTCCTGGAACTCATAGGTGAATTTGCCGTTGCTGCTCCGCTTGTAATTTTCGAGCAGTTCGCGCGCATCCTGCGGCGAAGACTGGGAAGTGTAAAAGGCGATGGCATGGACCGGCGCGCTCAGTTTGTCGAGCGTCTCTTCGGTTTCCTTGGCCAGGGTGTATTTCTTTTCCTCGGTCAGGTCCCATTGTTTGGGGTATTGGACAGCGATGATGTTGACCACGATGAGCGCTCCCAGCCAGGCAACCAGGGTAATCGCCGCGTTACTGCCATGACGCGCCTGGCGCCCGAAGATGAACTGCCGCGTACGTTGCGGGTCCAGCAGAGCGTATACTGCCAGACCGACCAGAATCAAACCGGCGGCAATCCACATCACCAGATTGAAGCGCTTTGCATCGGGTGGAGTATAGACGCCCTCATAGGCCAGGAACTTCAGGAGAAGCAGAATCAGTGTGGCCAGAGTCGCTGCCCCGGCCAGCCATAGCCCCAACGGGGCATAGGTTTGGGGACTTTGTTGAGGGTGTTGGGTTCTCTGTTTCTTAGCCATTATCGCCACCTTCTCGTTTCAACGGCCGTGGTACCCACCAGAAGGCCGAGGATGGTCAGACTGAGGAAATACACAATTGCCGCGAGAGTTACATTCCCGCCGGTCATATCGCCGAAGTGTTTGCTGATGTTCAGGTGTTCAAAGATATCGTGCGGCGCGCCATACTGGAATACGGAAGCCGGCCAGCCAATGACCCACCACAGGAACAGCATCAGTCCCAGCGTGACAAAGAACGCGGCGAATTGATTGCTGAACAGGGCCGAGATGGCTGTTCCCAGGGCTAACAGGGCGGCCACCATGAGGATAATGCCGAGATAGCCGCTGATCATGATGCCCTGATCAATTCCCGGATCAACCAGCGCGTTCAGGATTACCGGGAATATGAAAGTAATCGCAATGATGGTCAGGGCAAAGAGAAAAGCCCCAAGCCATTTGCCGATAACCAGTTCGGCGTCACGCACTGGCGCGGTCAGGAGTAATTCCAGTGTGCCCATGCGTTGCTCATCGGCCAGCAAGCGCATGGTCAACGCCGGGATGCCCAGCAGGAAGATCGTTGCCATTGGCCCGACGACAATATTCGTCTCTGGCGCCTGCGCGCCAAACAGGCTTTGCTGGGAAACGAAATAGAGGTAGAGCGAAAAGTAAGCTCCGACCACGAGGAGAATAGCCAGCGCCGTGACGTAGGCCAGAGGGCTGATGAAATACTGTCGGTACTCACGGCGAGCAATGGTCCAGATATTGCGCATGGTTCACCTCACTGTAGTCTCGCCTCGAGTCAACTCGAGGAAGATTTCTTCCAGGCTCATCCCCACCGGGCTTAATTCGAGCAGGTCCAGTCCGGCCTGGACAACGGCTTTTGCCACGGTAGGGCGGATGTCGGTGGCGGGGGCGAACTGGAATTCCAGAGCGCCGTCATCGAGAATTTTGATGTCCTGAACGCCGTCTATTCTGGCGATCAGCGGACGGGCGTCCTCGATGTCGCCGCGCACGCGCAGACGGGCGCGCTGGGCGCCGGTCAGGCGCGCCTGGAGATTTTCCGGCGTATCTTCGGCGACGAGTCGCCCTTTGTTGATGATCAGGACGCGGTCGCATACCTGTTGCGCCTCCGACAGGATGTGCGTGGAAAGCATCACGGTGCGCTCTTTGCCGATTTCGCGAATCAGGGTGCGCACTTCGACAACTTGCGCCGGGTCCAGGCCGATGGTTGGTTCATCCAGAATCAACACTTCAGGCTTGTGCAATAAAGCCTGCGCCAGCCCGACGCGCTGCCGCATCCCTTTGGAGAGATTCGCAATGTAGCCATCGGCGCGTTCGCTCATGCCAACAGCCTCCAGCGCCTCGTCCACGGCGTCCTCGGCGTTTGGCAGGTGACGCAAGTCGGCCATGAACTTCAAGTATTCGAAAACGGTCATGTCCGGATACAGGGGGACAGTTTCCGGCAGATAACCGACGCGCCGCCGTACTTCAAGCGATTCTTCGACGACGTCAAAACCGGCGACGGTTGCCGTTCCAGCAGTGGGCGGCATGTAACCGGTCAGGATGCGCATCGTTGTCGTCTTGCCGGCGCCGTTCGGGCCCAGGAAACCGACAATTTCTCCCTGGCGGGTCTCGAACGTCAGGTTGTCAATGGCACGACGCGCACCGTAGTCTTTGGTCAGACCTTCTGCTCGTATCATACCCTCTCCTGATTGATGAGATGCTAACAAAAACACAACGGCACAGCAGCCTGCTGGCAGCGGCGCCGTTGGGCCACCCGCGTGACACCGCTATACACTATACAGAAATCAATGGCAAAAGTCAAGTGCTGGTTCAGATTCTAATCAAACCCTAATCTTTGCGCACCTTATCTTTGCACTCAGGGTTATATGGAGTAAAATTGTAGCCGAAACGTCTGGGCGGGAGGCGTCCGACGTTTCTTTCTGTGCTCGAATGCAATTCGGGCGGAGGCGCGGGCCGGTCTCTGTTCTGTCCGGACGGCTCTTTGCCCGAGAAAATTCTTGTCGAGGAGGCGTTCGTATGGATCTGTTGTGGCTTGGCAGTCGTCACGGCTTGAATGGCTTTGAGCAAATCGTCATTCTGGGCGTGTTGGCGACTGCGTTCATCAGTCTTCTGTATGCCTGGTTGCTGCGAGGCAACGTCCTGAATAAGGACAAAGGCACCCCCAAGATGCAGGAGGTCTGGAACGCGATTCGGGTGGGGGCAGACAGTTACCTCAATCGCCAGTTGAAGACCATCCTGCCTTTGATTCTCGTTCTGACGGTGGTGTTGTTCTTGAGCGTGTATGTTGTCCGCCCCACGCCGGAGGCAGTGGAGGAATTTGGTGACCGCGCTCAGATCGCCATCGCCATTGGGCGGACCATCGCGTTCATGATGGGCGCGACGTTCTCGCTGCTGGTTGGTCAGTTAGGGATGCGCATGGCAATTCAGGCGAATGTGCGCGCGGCTTCGGCGGCGCGGCGCGGCTTGAATGAAGCCTTGACCATCGCCTATTACGCCGGCACGATTACCGGCATGTTGACGGACGGCCTGGGCCTGTTTGGCGGGACGGTCATTTTCATCGTCTTCGGCAAGGCCGCTCCGGATGCATTGCTCGGCTTCGGCTTTGGCGGTACGTTGCTGGCCCTCTTCATGCGCGTCGGCGGTGGCATTTACACGAAAGCCGCGGATGTCGGCGCTGATCTGGTCGGCAAGGTCGAGAAGGATATTCCGGAAGATGACCCGCGCAACGCCGCGGTGGTGGCGGACCTGGTCGGCGATAACGTCGGCGATTGTGCCGGCATGGCGGCTGACATTTTCGAGTCCTATGAAGTCACCATCGTTTCGGGCCTGATCCTGGGCCTGGCATTGATGGCGATTGATCCTACCCACAGCCTGAAGTGGATTGTCTATCCGCTGGCGATTCGCGCGATTGGCGTCATTTCTTCGATCCTGGGCACGTTCACCGTCCCGGTCTGGCAGCGCATGCCAAAGAAAGGGCTTTTCGGCTTCCTGCACGCGCGCGATGCGGAAGAAGCCATGTTCCGCTCTTATGAGGTCTCCAGCGTGAACACGGTTTTGTGGTCGTTCTTGCTGGCGATTCTGTATGCCCATGACTGGCGGCTGGCTATGCTCACGACGATTGGCGTGGGGCTGGCTGTTTCGTTCAACCCGCTGACCTCGTACTTTACTGCGACCAAGCACAAGCCGGTGCAGGAGATTGTCGAGGCGACTCGTACCGGCGCGGCGACGACGATTCTCTCGGGCATGTCGGTCGGGATGGAGTCGAGCGTTTGGGCGCTGGTGGTCATTGTCATCAGTTTTGTTCTGGGCATGCTGCTGTATGGCGGCGAAGGCCCGACCTACGTCCTCTATGCCGTTTCCATGATCGGCATTGGGATGTTGAGCCATACCGGCAACAACGTGGCGATGGACTCCTATGGTCCTATCTCGGATAACGCCCATGGTATTGGCGAGATGGCCTGGCAGGGGCTGGACGATGAGGAGACCGAAAAGGCGCGCCAGATTATGGCCGATCTGGATGCCGTTGGCAACACGACCAAGGCCATCACGAAGGGAGTGGCCATTGCCTCGGCAGTCATTGCGGCGGTCAGCCTGTTCGCTTCGTTCTTCATTGATGTTGGGCGTGTTCAGGAAGCCGCGAATGCGGCGGCCAGGGCGGCCGGCGAGGCGTTGCCTTTTGCTCAACTGCTCAGTGACACAGGCATTCGCATCTCGGAGACGGCGGTCTTCGTTGGCTTGCTGCTGGGCGGAGCGTTGCCCTGGTTGTTTGGCTCTCTGTCGCTGAAAGCGGTCAGCCGCGCGGCCAGCCTGATTGTGCTGGAGGTGCGCCGCCAGTTCAAGATCCCCGGCTTGATGGAAGGCAAAGTCCAGCCGGATTACGGTCGCGTGGTCAGTATTTCCACGGCGGCGGCCCAGAAAGAACTGGTCCCGCTGGCGCTGATTGCCGTGTTGACGCCCCTGGCGGTTGGGTTGATGCTGGGCGTGGAGGCGCTGGCTGGCTTCTGCGGCGGGATTATTTTGAGCGGTCAGTTGTTGGCTGTGTACATGGCCAACGCTGGCGGTGCCTGGGACAATGCCAAGAAAGCCATTGAAGATGAGCCGCGCGATCTGGAGGCCAATACCGGCAAGGGTTCGGAGCGTCATAAGGCCAGTGTGGTCGGCGATACGGTGGGCGATCCGCTCAAGGACACCGCCGGCCCGGCCTTGAACCCGATGATCAAAGTGGTCAATCTGGTATCCCTGATTTCGGCGCCGGTCATTGTTCAATATGCCAATGTTCAAGGCGCCGGTCGGGCGGTCATCTGGGCGATTGTCCTGGTGTTGTTCGTTGGTGTGGGTTGGGCCATCAACCGCTCCAAAGGCAAAGCGAAATTGCCGGAGGAGGCAGGTGGTCAGGTGGCTGCTGCACCGGTCACACCACGCCGTTGACAACAGGCGAACCCGTAGTATAATTGATGCGCTCTGCCCCGGCAGTGAGTTGGCTGGGGCAGAGGCTTGAATCCCGGCTTCCCCGTCGCAGGGCATCCACCATTGCGTTGCTGACGGCGAAGCGAAGACCAGGAGAAAACGATGAAATATGCCATTCTTGAAAGCGGCGGAAAACAATATCGCGCCGTGGAAGGTGCCACCATTGAGGTCGATCGCCTGCCTCAGGCTGTTGGCGAACGTCTGAGCCTGGAACGGGTGCTGTTGCTGGTAGATGGCGAGCAGGTTGCTGTAGGCACACCGACGGTGAGCGGGGTTTCGGTCACCGCGATGGTGGTGGAGCACGTCAAGGGCCCCAGAGAGGTGACCTTTCGTTATCGTCCCAAGAAACGCATTCGCCGGAAAATCGGTCATCGGCAGGCGTATACGCGTTTGTTGATTGAGCAAATTGGTGGGGCGGCGTCTGGGAACAAAGAGCAGGCCGCTTCGCCAGCCTGATTTGTCGGAGAAAGTGAGGTTGGCATGGCACATAAAAAAGGTGGTGGTTCCAGCCGTAATGGACGGGATAGCGCCTCGCAGCGTCTGGGCGTTAAAGAATACGCCGGTGAATACGTGCTGGCTGGTCATATTCTGGTTCGCCAACGCGGAACGCGCATTCGTCCTGGACTGAATGTAGATCGCGGCAAGGATGATACCCTCTTCGCGACGGCCGATGGTGTCGTGGTTTTCGATGTGGTTCATGGCCGCAAGCGCGTGCATGTGATACCGGCGCCGACAAAACAATAATCGAAAGGAAGCAAGAAAATGAAACAGGGTATTCACCCGACCTTTTATACCGATGCACGGGTAGTGTGTGCATGTGGGAACACCTGGACGACCGGCTCGACTCGTAAGGAAATCCGCGTGGAAATCTGCTCGAAGTGCCATCCTTTCTTCTCTGGCGAGGCACAGCGTATCGTGGATATTGAAGGGCAGGTTGACCGCTTCATGAAGAAGTTGCAGGCGCGCCAGAGTTACATCGAAGAGCAGCGCGCGCGTGCCGAAGCCAGAGTCTCGCCTCTGCGCCCGATTGCCGATCTCGAGCTGGGTTCGCGCGCCACAGCCGCGCTGGAGAGAGCCGGCATTACTCAGGTCGGTCAATTCCTGGAGAGGTTAAGCCAGGGTGAGGAGGCAGTGCTGGCCATTGAAGGCTTTGGCCGCAAGTCGCTGATAGACATCAAACGGAAACTGCGCGCCCTGGGTTATACCTTGCCCGAAAGCGGCCAGGTGGCGGCAGAGTAATTCTTTTCATCTTGCAAGCGTATTTCTGGAACAGGCAGGCTTCTCTCCCTGCCTGTTTTGTTTTTCCTGACGCCGTTGCGCTGCGTGAACGGCGTTTTTCTGTTTTTATACTTCGCCGAGGCTCGCCCGAGGCGCCGCCGAAGCAATCTCCTCGCGAGTTTAAGGTAAGCAGTCTCCCGGTTACCAGGGGATTGCTTCGGGCAAAGAACGCCCTCGCAATGACAACGCTGCCGAAATACAACATTGTCGAGGTAATTACGACTAATGGACTAATTGAACGGGGCGCGAATCGCGCTATACTGAAGATGAGGTTTTCTGAGCGCTGGCTTGGGCGATGCCTGTCAGCGTGCGCGATGGCCGGAAATGACACAGATTGTTTCTGCCGGGAGGAAAAGTTCTATGAGACGTACAAAAGTTCTTCTTATCGTCTGGTCGGTCCTTTTGCCTGTTTTGGCCTGCAATGCACCGCTGGCCACGCCAGCGACGCTGGCGCCCGGCGCCCTCACCTTCCCGCCCACGCAGGCCCGGGAGGAGTCCGGCGCGTCAGCCACGGCTACCTTCATCCCGCCTGCGTCTTTGCCGCCTTCGGCGACTTTTCCCCCTACTGCCACATCCCTCCCCACCTTGCCTGTCACGTTGACAGCGGGCGTGGTGCAGGTGAGCGTCTCTGTCAACACAAATTGCCGCAGTGGACCTGGTAAGGAGTATGACTGGCTGGGAGATTTGAATGTGGGCGAGACCGCTGAAGTCGTTGGCCGCTATCCGCCGGCGAATTACTGGATCATTCGGAATCCGGATGGCGCAGGTACCTGCTGGTTGTGGGGCGAATATGCCAGGGTGATAGGCGACATTAACCTTCTGCCCCTGTTTACTCCGCCGCCCTCTCCTACCCCCATTTTGGTCCGAACGACGATTTGGGGCTATATATACTATGATGACAACCGTAATGGTCGTAAAGATGCCGGCGAAGCAGGCGTCCCTGATTATCCAATGCAACTTACGGCGACGGAATTCGGGCCGCCTCTGATGGAGACGACCACTGATGCCAGTGGGCGATATGTTTTCCACCCTACACCAGGGACGTATTGGGTCGTGTACGCGGCTGGAGGTCCGGCGTTTTGTCCGCCCTCGTATGCCCATGTGAGCGTTGTTGCCGGGGTGAGCGTGCGCCGGGATTGGGGTATTCTTCCCTGCAGCCCGTATGATCCCAGCTGTACCTGCCCGTAGGGAGTCCTGTCGCTCCTCAGCGCTCAAGTACGCTGTGTATCAGCGTTGCCGAGAGGCAAAAGGCTCTTTTGCTGCGGATTACTTCGTCGGCGTAGCGAGCGGGGCCGCGCTGCTCCAGGTAAAGACGCGCGTTTCACTCGGCGTGCCGGCCAGTGTATAGATAGGATTGCCGTTGCTGTCTGCGCCGGTTTGCCGTACAACGACTACCCACCAGCGCATGACATGGGGAAGCGCATCCTGTGGCCGGAAGGAAGGCGGTACCAGATATTTGGTGTCGAGCACGTAGTCGGTGATTTTGCGTTCACCACCGGCGGTGACATCCTCCACGACAACCATGTAACGCTCGTTTTCGCGCAATGTTCCCACCGAAGCCCACTGGAGCGAAACCGCATTGTCGGCCAGGGTAAACGGCGCGCCATCGGCCGGCAACAGGAGATTGGGCGCCGGGTAGGGCGGCGGCGGAGTTGGCGTCGGTGAAGGGCCAGGCGTGGCGGCGCGCATGCACAACGGAATGAATAACACCTGATCGGTCCACACATTATCGGAGGTCAGGCCATTCCATTCCTTGATAGCATCCATGCTCACCGCGTAATTCGCGGCGATGGTGCTCAACGTATCGTTAGCCTGCACGGTGTACTTTACCTGCTGACAGGCCGCGCGCGTGGCCTCGGCTGGTTCCAACGTCGCGGTGGGGGGCGGAAGGGGTGTAGGCGTGGGCTGAGGAATCAATAATTTCTGACCAATCCTTAGACTGCAGTTAGCATCCAGATTGTTCAGGGTAATGATACTGCTGACCGAAACCTGGAAGGTGTAGGCGATGGTGGAACAGTAATCACCGGCCTTGACGATGTATTCAATCGGGGGCAAAGGGGTCGGCGTCGGTGTTTCGGTTGGTGTTGGAGTGACCGTTGGGGTAGGGGTGATAGTGGCCGTAGGCGTCGGAGTGAATACTGGCGTGGGCGGTTGGACGACACCGGCGCCTTTTAATCCCAGGTAGACACCACCTGCTCCCAGAGCGAGCATCAGAATCAGCAGCAGTAATGCCAGCGGCAGGCTGATCTGAATTATCGGCATCTGGCTGGCGCGAATCGGACGCGCATGTTTCGTACTGGCTTTGGGGGTCAATTCGCTGCCACAGACTACGCAGCGCGTGGCGTCCTCCGCTAATTTTGTTCCGCAAACAGGGCAGATTTTAGTAAGAGAGGGTTCAGGGCTCATGGCGTGAATTATACCATTGCTGTTTCTCGCGTTCGATTGTTTTTGTCGTGTGCCACGACAGCCGTGAGATTGACTCCTTGTTGCGGTGTACGTATAATCCTGCTACTCCATTACGACTTCTGAGGAGCGTCATGCTTAAAGAATTCAAAGAATTTGCTCTGCGTGGCAATGTGGTTGATCTGGCCGTTGGTGTCATCATCGGCGGGGCTTTCGGGAAGATTGTCAGTTCGCTGGTCGGGGATGTTATTATGCCCCTGGTTGGCTTGCTCACAGGCGGCGTTAACCTCAGTGGCCTGGCATTTACCGTGGGCGAAGCCACCGTTCGTTACGGTAATTTCTTGCAGTCCGTTGTGGACTTCCTGATCATTGCTTTTTCCGTTTTCCTCTTCGTACGCGCTTTCAACCGCCTGCGCGCGAAGCCGACTGTTCCCGCTACGCCCATAGAGCCAACTACCAGGGAGTGTCCGTATTGTTTCAGTACCATTCCCATTAAGGCGACTCGTTGTCCGCACTGCACCTCCGCGCTTTCCTGAGAAATTGACCCACGTCGTTTCCCTGATAGTAGCGAGGCAGCCGCCTGTGGGGGAGGCGGCTGCCGCACGGGAAGGAGGAAAGGAACGAGGGGCGCGCATGGCGGGTCAGGCTTCTGGTTCGACGTACTCGACCTCGCGTGCAGGGCGCGCTTGCATACTGCGGTAGGCCGGACGAGCGGCGGAGTAGGT
>DAOTVX010000050.1:0-16668 GCA_034436275.1 Anaerolineales bacterium
GGAGCAAAAGTTGAGTACCTTTTTTCCGTCCACCGTTAGCCATGCCCCTTGCGGCGACTCGATGGTGCGGATGGAGGTGTACAATCCTTGTTGACGCAGGGTTTCCAGTTCCGTGCGTATCCAGGCAATTTTTTCAGCCATAGGTGCCCTCCAGAAATTTTTTGACTGACAGTGGTAACTACTCAGCCATGTCATGGCGAGCCGTTTTTTGGCGAAGCAATCTCCCCTTTATCAGGCGAAATAGACCGCTTGGGGATTGCTTCGTCGCAAAGAACACTCCTCGCCATGACATCCACAACGGTTTTGAGACAGGGCTAAATAGTTACAACAGAGTGTTATGTTACGACAAATTTGCCTATCTGTACAGTGGGAATACCGTCGCCGTGTCCACGCAAGAGTGTAGTACGAATGTTGCTCTGTTGCAAACATTCTCAAAGGATGTCACTGCGAGCGAAGCGCATGTCCCGCCTGCCACGAGCGGAACGTGGTGGAGCATAGCGTAGGGAAAGCAGTCTCCCGGTTACCAGGGGATTGCTTCGGGCAAAGAACGCCCTCGCAATGACAACTATGCCGAAATATAACATTGTCGAGGTAATTACCTGCTCGCTGTCATAATGACGCGGGTGGGCAGGTAGTTACTGGAATGATACATAATCTGGCGTTCCCTGACAGGTGGCCCGGTAAAACAGCCGATTTTTATGGCTAGAATTGGATAAGCATGATAAGATTCGGTAAAATCGGTCGGTGATTGGAAACGGCAAAGTTACAGGAGGCTGGCAACATGGATATCGTCTCTCTTTCTCGCTGGCAATTCGCGATTACGGTGATTTACCACTTCTTTTTTGTCCCTACCACGTTGGGGTTATCGATTCTGATCGCACTCTTCGAGAGCCTCTACGTACGGCGCGGCGATGAAGTTTACAAGCAGATGGCAAAGTTTTGGGGCCGGCTGCTGGTCATTAACTTTGCCGCTGGCGTGGTAACGGGTATTGTACAGGAATTCCATTTTGGCCTGAACTGGTCGGAATATGCGCGCTTCATGGGGGATATTTTTGGCGCGCCACTGGCCATTGAGGCTTTGCTGGCATTTTACCTTGAATCCACTTTCCTGGGCGTGTGGATTTTTGGCTGGGAGCGGGTTTCGAAAGGGATTCATCTGGCCGCGGCCTGGCTTGTGGCGCTGGCCTCCAACCTCTCCGCGCTCTGGATTTTGATTGCAAATTCCTTCATGCAACATCCTGTCGGCTATGCTATTGAAAACGGACGGGCGGTCATGACCGACTTTTGGGCGTTGCTGGCCAACCCCAATTTGCCTTATCAATTCTTTCATGTGTTTTTCGTCGGCGTGGCAACGGCTGGCTTTTTGCTGCTGGGATTCAGTGCCTGGCATCTCTGGCGAGATGGTAGTAAGGTGGCGGAAGTCTTCCAACGTTCGTTTCGTTGGGCGGCTGTTTCGGCTCTGACGGGAGCGGTATTGCTTGGTTTGATCGGTCATGCTCATGGTCAGTTTTTAGGACGGGTACAGCCGATGAAAATCAGCGCCACGGAGGCGCATTGGGAAACGGCTCAGCCGGCGGATTTTATTGTTGTCGCCCGAATCGACGAGAAAAACCGCAGGAATACTTTTGAAGTCAAGGTGCCAAAGGCGTTGTCTTTCCTGATTTACAATAATTTCACCGGCGAGGTGCGGGGCATCAATGATTTGCAGGCAGAACTTGAGGCGCGATATTTCGCCCGTTACGGCCCGGCCAGTTATATTCCTCCGGTAACACTTGTTTTCTGGGCTTTTCGTCTGATGGTGGGGGTGGGCCTTTTGATGATTTTACTGGCATTGCTGGCCATGCTACGACCGCGCTGGAAATTTTTGCAGCGCGCCTGGTTCCTCCGTTTGTTGCTGCCGGCTATGGCTTTGCCGTACCTCGCCGCGACGACCGGCTGGATTGTCACGGAGGGGGCACGGCAGCCCTGGATTGTTTACGGATTGCAGAAAGTCGAAGAGGCAGTTTCGCCGGGCCTGACGACGGGCAGTGTGTTGTTCTCGCTCATTTTCTTTACGCTTCTGCTTGGTGCTTTGACCATTGTAGCCGGTTGGTTGATGTATCGCGCGGGAACAGCGCAGCCGCAGGTCGCTGGGGATGTGGTTCAGTATTGATAAGGAGGCCAGGATGATACTCAATATCCTGTGGTTCATCTTCGTCATGATTCTGTTTGCCGGTTTCTTTGTCCTGGAGGGATTCGATTATGGGGTAGGAATGCTCCTGCCCTGGCTTGGCCGGAAAGAGGCTGATCGCCGTGCTATTTTACGGACTATTGGCCCGCATTGGGACGGCAACGAGGTCTGGATGATTACGGCCGGTGGAGCCTTGTTCGCGGCGTTCCCGGCGGCCTATGCGACCCTTTTCAGCGCGTTCTATTTGCCTGTGGTGTTACTGCTGGCGGCACTGATTGTGCGCGGCGCAGGTTTTGAATATCGCAACAGGATGAACCACGCGCGCTGGCGTATCTTCTGGGATTGGGGCATCTTTGCCGGTAGTTTGCTCGCGGCGTTTTTATGGGGAGTGGTGATGGGTAATCTCGCGCGTGGATTTGCTATCCGGGCAGATGGGAATTACTATGATGGCCTGCTTCCCCTGCTGAATCCGTATGCGTTGGCCAGCGGCTTGCTCTTTGCGGCGTTGTTCACGCTACATGGCGCGATTTTCCTGATACGCAAGGCCCCGCTGGAGATTGCAGAACGGGCGGCGAAAGCAGGGCGTTCTGTCTGGCTGGCCGTGCTTTGTGGTCTGATTCTCTTCGATCTCTGGACCTGGCAGACGACGGATATCCTGAGTCGTCCGGGCCTCAATGGCTTGCCCGCCTCGGCTCTGGCCTGGCTGGCTCTTTTGTTTACCGGCCTGGCGTTGCGTCAACGGCGAACAGGATGGGCGTTCCTCGGCAGCGCGTTGACCATCCTGTGCCTGATCACGATGATTTTCACCGGCCTCTATCCACGCATCCTTATTTCTACCCTCGATCCAGGTTATAGTCTGACGATAACGAATGCCGCCTCCTCAGCCTACACATTGCGCGTCATGACCATCGTCACCGTGTTTTTGCTGCCGCTGGTGCTGACTTACCAGGCATGGACATATTGGGTTTTCCGCCAACGGGTAAGCGTGAAGGTGGAGGAGTCGCAGGAATAAGCATTTGCAGCGGCTGAGTGCTCACAATCGTTTCCTCAGTATGCGTTTAACATGGCGTTTGTTGCGCTTTGCTCCGCGCGCCCGCTCCCTGCTGGCGGCAGGGATACTGGCTCAGATATGCGGCGGCTGGTTGACCATTGCTCAGGCCTGGCTGGTCAGTCGATTTATCGCGGAAGTCTTCCTGGC
The DNA here is from genome assembly GCA_034436275.1 of Anaerolineales bacterium. Classification (GTDB taxonomy): domain Bacteria; phylum Chloroflexota; class Anaerolineae; order Anaerolineales; family Villigracilaceae; genus DAOTVX01. The sequence goes on from DAOTVX010000050.1 coordinate 3,369, forward strand.
CAAGCGTTCTTTGGCCGCCCTGCCGGGTGTTGTGCCGGCTATTGGATCGTTGATTTTGTTACGCGCCCTGGCGTTCTGGATTGGGGGGAGAAGCGCGACTGCGCTCTCGGCACGTGTACGGGAGAATGTGCGTGCCCGATTGTTCGAGAAGATTCTTGCGCTTGGCCCGGCGTTTACCCGTCGGCGGCAGACGGGAGAATTAACGGCCATTCTCATGGAGGGGGTGGAAAATCTGGATGCTTTTTTTGCCCACTATCTGCCGCAACTGGTCGTCGCGATTGTTGTGCCGCTGAGCATTCTCCTGCTGGTATTCCCGATCGATTGGCTTTCCGGGTTGATTTTCCTGACGACCGCGCCGTTGCTGCCGTTGTTCATGATGTTGATTGGCAAGGCCGCCGAGAGGACGACGCAGCGTCAATGGGAAACTCTGAGTCGTCTGAGTGCCCATTTTCTGGATAGCCTGCAGGGGTTGATAACACTCAAACTTTTCGGGCGCGCCCGGGCTCATGCGCAAGAGGTGGACAGGGTCAGTGAGCGTTTTCGTGAGGCGACTCTGGATGTCTTGCGCCTTACATTTCTCTCTGCGCTTGTGCTTGAACTGTTTACGGCAATCAGTACGGCGCTGGTGGCTGTGGCCGTGAGTTTGCGGCTGCTTTACGGGAAAATGGCCTTCCCGCCGGCTCTTCTGGTGCTTTTGCTCGCCCCGGAGTTTTACCTGCCGCTGCGAATGCTGGCGCTGCGTTTTCATGCTGGAATGACCGGTCGAACCGCCGCGCGTCAGATTTGGGGGCTCCTTGAGGATCGGTCGCCGCAGATTGATCTTGCTTTGATGGGTACGGTGGCGGACCTGCCGGCCATTGACTCCATTGTTTTCGACGCGGTCTCATTTACCTATCCGGACGAACACAGCCCCTCGTTACAGGATGTGAATCTTGTGTTGCGCGCCGGGCAGCGGCTGGCGGTGGTCGGTCGAAGTGGTGCCGGTAAATCTACATTGGTGAATTTGCTTCTGGGTTTCCTGCAACCGGATTCGGGGAAGATTGTGACCGTGTACGCCGACGGCTCTGTCCGCGAGGGCCCACCGCCCTGGAACGCTGTCGCCTGGGTTTCTCAGCACCCATACCTCTTTCACGACACGATTGCGGCAAACATTCGCCTGGCGCGGCCGGCGGCTACAGAAGAGGAAGTCATCGCGGCGGCGCGCGCGGCGCATTTAGACGAATTTATCTGTTCCCTGCCGCAGGGTTATCAAACAGTTATCGGTGAAGGTGGAGCGCGGTTGAGCGCCGGGCAGGCGCAGCGACTGGCTCTGGCGCGGGCTTTTCTTAAAAACGCCCCGATCCTTGTTCTGGATGAGGCCACTGCCAGTCTTGATCCACGTGAGGAGGCCCTGATTATGGAGGCCAGCCATTCGCTGCTGCAGGGCAGGATTGCGCTGGTGGTGGCTCACCGCCTGACGACTGTCTTTGAAGCGGATTGTATCGTGGTACTGGATAATGGGCGGATTGTCGAGCGCGGTTCTCATGCCGCGTTGCTGGCGGCGCGCGGCCTGTATGCGCGCCTGGTGGGCGAAGGAGAACGCCTCGCTTTGGACCGGCGCATGTTGTCCGCGCCAATGACCACGCCGCCAGAGGCGCGACCGCCCGCCGACGACCATGTGAGCGCTGTCACCGGCATGCCCCAGCCCTGGTGGGCGCTTTTGGGACATCTGTTGGGGTTCTTGCAGGGCAGGGAAGGGCCGGTGGCGCTTTCGGTACTGCTGGGAGTGCTCACAGTCGGGAGCAACGTGGGCCTGATGGCGCTGGCAGCGTGGTTAATTGCTACGGCTGCGTTGCAACCGCCGCTGGCTGCCCTGCAAGTGGCCATTGTCGGAGTGCGCTTCTTTGGACTGGCGCGGGCGGTTTTCCGTTACGCCGAGCGGTTGACCTCGCACGAGGTGACCTTTCGTTTGCTGGCGCGTTTGCGTGGTTGGTTCTATCGGGCGTTGGAGAGGCTATCGCCAGCGCGCTTGATTTACTATCGCGCCGGGGATTTGCTCAATCGCGCGGTGGCCGATGTAGAAACACTGGAGAATTTTTATGGGCGAGGAATTGCTCCACCGCTGGTTGCGTTGATTACGACGGCGGGGCTGTGCCTCTTTTTCGGTAGTTTTGTCCCGGGGCTGGCGGTGGTGTATCTGGGACTGTTTCTCGTAACCGCCCTGGGCATCCCCTGTCTGGCTGTGGTCGCTGGTCGCCGACCTGGGGAGCGGCTTCTGGCGCAACGGTCAGCCCTGCGTGTGGCGTTGGTGGACGGCGTGCAGGGTCTGGCGGAGATCCTGCTTGCTGGTTCCTGGATTTCGTATAGCCAATATATCTCCAACATAAGCCAAAAACAGCTCAAGACACAGAAAAAAACCTCACATATCAGCACACTACTCGACGCCATCTTCTTCACCACAACGCAAAGCGGCGGGGTAATCATTCTGCTGATAGCGGCCATTGCCTTTCAAAGCGGGCAAATAACCGGTCCCTGGTTGGCGGCCTTGTTCCTGGCGGCTCTGGCGGGGTTTGAGGCCGTTGCTCCGTTGCCCACGGCCGCGCAAATGCTGGTCACCAGCCTGCGCGCTGGCGAGCGTCTGTTTGACATTGTCGACGCCGGGGCAGAGCAAAAAGAGCAGGAGCAAGACCTGCGCTCACAGAAGGGGTTGCTGATGGATGACGGACCCAAAAAGCCATCTTCCTCGCCCCCTGCGCTTGAATTTCGGCGCTTAACCTTCGCCTATGCTGCCACAGAAGGGCCTGTTTTGCGGAATGTCTCGTTTTCGTTGCCGCCTGGCGCCCGGTTGGCCATTGTGGGCCCAAGTGGGGCGGGGAAGAGCACGCTGGTTCATCTCCTGTTGCGTTTCTGGCAACCGCCATCAGGTAGCATCTGGTTACAGGGAAACGACCTGCTATCGTATGATGTCGAGAAGACGCGGTCGCTCTTTGGTGTAGCACCTCAATCCCCCTTCTTTTTCTACGCGACATTAGGCGAAAACCTACTCCTGGCTAATCCAGAGGCCAGTGCGCGCGAAGTGGAATGGGCACTGGAGCAGGCCCTCTTGAGTGACTTCGTCGCGCAGTTACCTCAGGGACTGAATACCCTCATCGGCGAACGCGGCCTGCGGCTGAGTGGCGGTGAACGTCAACGGCTATCGCTGGCGCGCGCCCTGTTAACCCGCGCGCCAATTCTGATTCTGGACGAGCCAACGGCGCATCTCGATACCCTGACCGAGCGCGCGATACTCGCCAATCTCTACCGCCTGCCGCGCTCCCAATCGTTGCTTCTGATTACTCACCGCCTGATTGGCCTGGAGAATATGGATGAGATTCTGGTGCTGGACCAGGGACGAATTGTCGAACGCGGCACACACCCTGACCTGCTGCAGCAGAGGGGATTGTATGCCCGGATGTTTGCCTGGCAACAGCGTATCTTGCCAGAATAAACCCGGGCGGCAAGCGGGGCGTTATTCTTCGCCGATCAGTTTGAACACCGAGTCGTTGGGATGTACCTTCTGGACAACTTTGATGGCGACTTCCTGACCGGGGCCGGCTTGTGTCACTGCCTGGTGCTCAATTTGCAGGGATTCAACCTTCTGCTTGAAATCCGTTGCTCTTCCCAGGAAGTGCAGCGTATCGCCGACCTGAATCTTATCGTCAAGGGCGAGTACCGCGACGCTGATCCGGTCGAAGAAATGGGTCACCTTGCCCACACGAACACCTGCCATAGGTTCCTCCTTTCCTGTGGCTATCAGCCCTGTAAAACGAGGGCGAGTCTGTCGGAAAGCATCTCTGGTTTTGTTTTTAATTGTATAGCAAAACTGGCGTTGTGGTTCGCTGTGCCGAGGCTCGCCCGGGGCGCCGCCGAAGCCATCCCCGCGCGAGTCTCATGAGTGTTCTTATGGCTTCTGTGGAACTTGAGATTGCTTCGCCGCCTATGGCGGCTTGCAATGACATGGTGGGCAGGTAGTTACGAAAGAGCATTGTTCAGGGCAAGACCTTCAATACCCATTCCAGAGCCTGCTGCACCAGACGTTGATACATCGGGTTCTCCCAAACGGTTGGGAAGTGACCGGGAGCCAGATAAGCCACGCGTCCCCGTCCCTCTACCTTACTCCAGGCCACAGGATAAGCCATATTCTGGTAAAGTGCTATCAGGTGAACAGTTACCGCGCGGTCATATTGCTGAAGATAAAATTCATCGTAAATGGTGAATGCAGTGATTCCCGTAAGAATGGGATGAGCATGAGAAAGAGGGTAAACGGTGAACGAAAAGGGCGGTGGGTGGGACTGAAATTCGCCCCCTAAAAGAGCGCGATAAGCCTCTCCTGAAGAGCCGACTACCGTAGCGGCGTGCAAGGCGAGAAATCCCCCGCCAGTGCGCACCCAGCGCGTCAGGGCGGCAACCTGTTCTTGAGTCAGGCCGCTTACGGCGCCTTTGCCCTCGTTGGTGGTAAAGCAGGTATAGGCAATCACGCCGTCCCAACCATCCTCTTTCAGCCGTAACAGCCGCGCCGGCTCCCAGGCGACCTCTATCTGATAGCCGCGTTGTGCAAGCACGGGCTCGAGGGTGTGCGCGAATCCCTCGAAGTCATGCCATTCCCCACCCAGAAGCAGCAGCACTCGTCTGGGTTTCTTCATTCCTCTACCACGTCATGGGCTGTCCGCGATAGTCCAGGTAAATATCGTCGTCCACGCGCCAGGGGCGATTGACCAGGGCAAAGATTCCTTCGGCGGCCTCTGCCGGGTCAATGTCTGCGTCGGGGCCGCCCATCTCGGTACGCATCCAGCCAGGGTGTATGGCCAGAATTTTATACCCGCGCGCGCCCAGATAATTTTGCAGAATCTTCGATTGCATATTCAAGGCCGCTTTTGACATGGTATAGGCGAATTCACTGGTGCGCCAGCAATTGGAGATACTCCCGGCCTCCGATGAAACGTTGACAATGATTTTTCTCTGTCCCTTCTCCAGCAGAGGCAGGAATTGCTGCGTCACGCGCAAAGGGCCGAACGCATTGACGTTCATGGTGCGTTCCAGATGACCGTTGGTAAAATCTTCTTGTTCGAGGGGGAGCACTGGCCGATGGGGGTAGATGGCCGCATTGTTAATCAAGATGTCCAGATGAGGAATTTGCCGCGCCACCTCACGCGCCGCCTGGCGCACTGATTCCATATCGCTGACATCCAGCGCGACAAGTATGGCCTGGCGACCGAGACGGGCAAAAAGTTGCTCAAGCGCTGTAGCAGACGTGTGCACCCCGGCCACAACCAAATCGTTGGCGTGCAGGAAACGTTCTACCAGCGCCAATCCCAACCCTTTGTCGGCACCGGTAACCAGAACGGACATTGCAGGCGGATTGCTCATGTCGCAAAGCCTCCAACGAAGAAGAACGCGGCGCGCCAGATGACCTTCAGGCTGACGACTGGCGCGGAAATGTTATCTTTCGCGGCGAGAAAAACGGCCTCTGCCAGGGAGTTACTTTCCCAACACCGCCGCCAGCGGGGCGGGAGCCTGAATCGCCACATTGTGGCCCATTGCCTGCGCTTTTTCCACATCCCGCGCCCACAGATAGAGGCAGGTGTGGTAGGCCGTCGCCGTGTAGGAGGTGAGCACGGCGGCAATCATAATGAATGTACCAGCCACGATCACGCCCAGTCCAATGCCGCTCACCAGTCCAAAGGTCGAAGCGGAGGTGACGGTAATCACCCCATAGCCGATGCTGAAACCGAGGCCGAGACCCAGCCCGCCCAGAAGAAAGCCAATCAGCCCGTTGACTGCCTTCACGCCGACTGTGCTGATGCCTACCAGCAAGAGGTTGTTCTTGATGATGCTGCCGGCACGCTTGAGAGCCTCTTTCAGGTTCATGTCTTCAATCACCATGGCCGGGAGGATGAGAAAAGCGGCTTCTGTCCAGACTGTGTCAATCAAGCCGGCCAGGAGGTTGCGCGACCCCGCTTTGCTTTTCCCCTCAATGAGTTTCTTCAGCAGGTTGACCGCCGTCGAGGCGGCGGCCAGGCTCATCAAGTCCAGCCAATCGCGTCGAACTATTGCCCAGGCCTTCGACATGATTCCGTCCCCTTCGGCCAGATAGCCGTAAATCAGGTAGACGGTCATCGCCGAGAAAACATAACTGGCGACGTACTGGACGAAAATCATCACCGTGCTCAACACAAACAGCGCCACCCGCCCGATGATAAGATTGCCTTCACCGCCGGTCAGGAGCAACGATGCGCCGATCATGAACGGGAGGAAGAGAATCGAGATAACGAAGCCTGTCAACAGGGCCAGAATGGAAGGCTTGATCAGGTCCGGGTCTTTGATTGCCATTTGCCAGGCTTGTTTGAGAAACGACCAGCCACGCAGAAACGATTTCATAGAGCACTCCTTATTTGGGATAGTTTAACGGCGCTCAGCAGTACCTGTCGGCGCGGGTAACCAGCATGGGCACGGTATGCAGATCACTCATAGCGCAAAGCCTCCACCGGTTCCAGGTTCGCGGCGCGATTGGCCGGGTAGATGCCGAAGAACAAACCGACGGCGGCGGAGAAGAGCGTGGCAAGCAAAATGGCGTTCAGGCTGACGACCGGCTCGAAAGGCGTGCCGGACGAAGCCGCGATGCGCCCAACAACGAACGATATCAACCATCCCAGACCAATGCCGATCATCCCTCCCAGTAGACTGAGCAATGAAGATTCGGTCAAGAATTGTACCAGGATATCGCGTTTGCGTGCCCCCAGTGCCTTGCGCAGGCCGATTTCGCGCGTGCGCTCGGTGACTGAGACCAGCATGATGTTCATGATGCCAATGCCGCCGACTAACAGCGAAATGGCCGCAATACCGCCCAGGAAGATCGTCAACACGCCGGTAATGGTGCGGGCCAGGTTGAGGAAATCTTCTTGCGAGAAGACGATGAAATCATCGGCGCCAATTTCGCAACGGTGACGTTGACGGAGGATTTGCGATACCTCCTCAATCGCCTGCGGCACGGTTTGTGGGCCGGTGGCCTGGACCAGGATCATCCCCACGCGATCCGATTCGCGCCGCAGGATACGCAGCCGGGCCGTATCCAACGGCATGATGATCACGTCGTCCTCGCTGCCGAACGAACCGCCTCCCTTCGGCGCCAAAACCCCAATCACGCGGAACGGTTGTCCGTTGATGCGTATCGTTTCGCCGACCAGTCCATCGCGGCGATCAAACAGCCTGTCTGCAACGTCGGGGCCCAGCAGGATGACCGAGGCGCGCCCGGCCACCTGTTCTGCTGTGAAAAAGTCTCCCTCGAGCAGGCTGTAGTTGCGCATGGTGAGGTATTCCGTGGTGGCACCGATGACCATGGTGGCGGTTTTTTCACCCCCTGCGGACGCTTCCACACTGCCCTGTACCACCGGGGCTACTGCCTGTACGGATGGAGCCGCGAACGGATCGGCCAGGGCACGGGCATCGGCCAGCGTCAACGGTTGGGGATTGCGTACATCCTTTGTGCCGCCGGAGAAAACGAAGAGCAGGTTCGTACCGATGCCACTGATAGAGCCGGTAATGGTCGCTTCGGCGCCATGCCCGACGGCCAGCATGGCAATTACTGCCGCAACGCCGATGACGATTCCCAGAATGGTCAGGCCTGAGCGCATTTTGTTGGCATTCAGGCTTTCCAGAGCTTCGAGAACGGTTTGCAAGAAATTCATCGGCCATCCTCCTCGACGAGGCCATCGCGCAGACGAATGATACGCTGGGTCTGACGGGCGATGTTGGGGTCGTGCGTGATAATGAGAAGAGTTGTGCCGCGTTCCTGATTAAGCGAGAGCAGCAGATTCATGATTTCCTGGCCTACTTTCGAATCCAGATTGCCGGTGGGTTCATCAGCCATGATGATAGCCGGATTGTTGATCAGGGCGCGGGCAATGGCAACGCGCTGCTGCTGACCGCCGGATAGTTCTGTCGGGCGGTGGTAGAGACGGTCGCCCAGGCCAACGGCTTCCAGTGCGGCGCGCGCCCGCTCGCGGCGTCCGTCCCGCACGCCGGCATACCGCAGCGGCAATTCCACGTTAGCCAGCGCGGTGGCTCTCCCCAGGAGATTGAACGACTGGAAGACGAAACCGACTTTGCGGTTACGGATAGCGGCCAGTTGATCATCATTCAGGTCTGAGACTTTCTCGCCATCCAGAATGTACTCGCCTGAAGTGGGGCGATCGAGGCAACCCAGCAGGTTCATCAACGTGGATTTTCCTGAGCCAGATGGCCCCATGATGGCCACGACCTCGCCGCGTTGTATCGTCAGGGAGACGCCGCGCAGAGCCGGTACCTCCACCGCCCCCATCTTGTACACCTTGGTCAGATGATGCGTCTCGATGACAATGTCGTTGGAGGAAAGCGCCATAGGTTAACGTACCTCCATGCGGAATCCGCCGCCCTGATCATTGAGCTGGGCCGGGGGATTCAGCACAATGAGATCGCCCGCGGCCAGATCGCCCGCGGCCACTTCGCTGACCGTGTCGGAGGTCGCGCCCAGGGTAATTTCGACGGGCGTCAATTTGCCGTTTCGCAACACGTACACGACACGCTTGCCCTCGACCAGGCGAACGGCACGATTGGGAACGAGCAGGACATCTTCCAGAGTTTTGGTGATGATGGTCACCGCGGCGGTCATACCGGGTTTGACCTGTGAATCGGCATCTTCCATCTCGACGGTCACCGTGAAATATACCGACCCCTGAACGCTTTCGCCCGCTTGAGCCACTTCGATCACTTTGCCGTGGTATTCCTGGTTCAGGACAGCGTCGAAGGTCAACAGGACCGGCTGGCCGACCTGAACGCTATTGATGTCCACTTCCAATACCTGGACATCGACCAGTAAGTGGGAGCGATCATCCAGGCGGAAGGCTATCATGCCGGGCGAGACTTGATCGCCCACCAGTGGCCGCGCCACAGTGACCACACCGGCAAACGGCGCGGTGATGCGCGCCGCGTTGAGGGCGGCCTCCAGAGCCGCCACGCGCGCCTGAGCGGCGCGAATATCGGCTGCGTCGGGGCCATTCTTCAGGCGTTCCCATTCGCGTTGAGCGTCTTCCAGCTGGGCTTTGGCCAGTGCCAGTTGCGCCTCCGCTTTGGCAATGTCAATCTCGCTGGGCTTGCCCAGATACCAGTTGAGCGTCGCCAGGGCGCGATCGCGCGCCTGCCATGCCGCGTAGAGATTGCTGTACGCCTGCGCTTTCAGAGGATTATCGTCCGGCAAGGAGGCATATTGATCGTAAATCTTCTGGGCCTCGTCAACGCGCTTCATGGCCAGCGCGTACTGCGCTTCGGCGTTTTCGATTGTCTCCGAACTGGCGCGCTTGCCGGTGACGTTGTAGTAGTTGCGTTCGGCATCCTTCACAGCCTGTTGGGCCGCCGCCAGGTTCAATTGCGCCTGAGCAGCGGGAGTTTTGGAATGAAGCAGGGTATCCAGATTGCGCTGTGCGGCGACCAGATCTGCTTCGGCGAGGATAATGTTTTGCGGCAACGAGGTTTTTGCCAGCGTTGCCAGCACCTGGCCGGCTGTGACGTAGTCGCCGACATGAGCGTATACCGATTCTACAGTACCGCTTGTTTGCCAGGTCAACACAGCCGACTGACGCGCGCGCACGGAGCCAGTCGCGCCGATGGTGGCCGTCAACGTACCACGCTCCAGACGACTTGTTTGCCATGCCGCGATGGCATTGTTGCCGGCCTGGCCTCGCCATAGAAAATACATCCCGATCAGTACAACCAAAACGGTGACAGCAATGGCAGCGATGCGGTATTTCTTCATAGCGACCTCCGTGGATTCGATGAGTTTACTGGCCGAAAGTTGCATTGGCTGACGCTGGAACAGGAGCTGTCGTCTCCAGTAATTTTAACTCGCGGTAGGTAAGCGTCCACACGTTGGACTCGTATACCAGATATAAAGCGGAGAGGAAAAAGAGAGGGGCGAAAAGGACGGTGAAGAAGACCGGCAGGGCCAGGAGAATGCCGATCAGCCAGTTCAGCGGCGCGGTGGTGAACAGGCTGGCGATGCCAAACGCGAGGGCGCCGGGAATCGCCGCGATCAGAGCCGCCGGCAAGAGTAAAAGGAGGTAGAGGGGAATCAGCAGAAAGAACGCTATGAAGCCGAAGATGCTGAACCCAATGCGGATTCCCAGCATAATCAACCCCACGAGAAGAGCATCTTTCCAGTGCCTGCCGACCATCTGCCAGCCATTGCGCAGGGAAGCCAGTGTGCTCATGCCCTCCAGAGCGGCCATACGGCTGAAGAACTGACGCAGCAAGTCGATGAAGACTCCAATCAGCATGACCACAAACATAAAGAGGAAAATCCAGCCTGTAAAGGCAACGATAACCAGCGCAGGGGCCTCGTTGGGCCAGCGGTTGATGGCTGCGATGAGCAGCACGATGCTCCCTCCTATGAACAACGCGACCGCCAGCACCACGGGCAGGACGACAATCAAGTCAATCAACCACAGGCGGAAGGCGCGCCGATTCCAGCCCAGTCGCCACCCCTGGCGGAAACCGACTTTTACCCCGCTCTGCTCGTATTCATCCACCATGCGCATGATGGCCGTTTCAGACACGTAGCGCACAATCGCCTGAAGAATGCCGATCAGCAGCACAAAGGACAGAACGGCTACCCCAATCCATATCAGGGTTGAGACGTGTGCTTCGGGATGCTCGATCAGCGGGAGAACGTCTTTCTCGAACCACTCTACCAGCGTGCGCAGCGCGGGGGGCATGGTCCGCACGTCCCAATGTTGCATTGGTGGAATGTGGGAATCCGGGAGGCGGAAGCTGGTATTGCCGCGACCCACCCCACCGCCCCCACCGCTGGTCAGGGCAAACAGCAGGCCAAAAACCCACAGGATACGGTAATCCCAGAGAATTTGAGCCGAGCGTTTGAGGATTTTGCCAATGTTAATCATGGTTATTTTCCTTTCTGATCTGAAAGATTATGCGGCGCTTACAACGTGAGCGATCACACGATTGCGTCGCAGCAACCAGCCTACCCAGAGCCAGTAAAGCAAGGCGATGCTGGCCTGACTGGCAAAATTCTGCCAGAGGTGATGGTACCAGAGGTTGAACGTATAGAACACGGCCAGGAGAGATTGCGCGGGCGCGCTCAGCCACCGGCTCAGGAAGTGCCCGACGACGCTCCAGAAGGTCGCCTCATCAGGACGAAGCGCCGGGACGCCGAGCGACGTCAGGCCGATGCCCTCGGCAACGCCGAAAAGGTTCCCGGCAATAATAGCCAGGTGGAGTACCAGCCAGAGGGTTAACAGAGCACAGGGCGCCAGCCAGGCGGTCGGAGTGAGAAAACGCCGCCGCGCCGGGAATGCCTGCGGCCGGGCCGGCAAACGACGGAGCAAGTGGGAGGCAAAATGCTCCGCCTGGGGAAACGCAGGAGCCGGAGCCGCGCGAAGCAGGGCAACGAGGCGGGACAGTTGCGCATATTCGTTCCGACAGGCCTCGCAATCTGCCAGATGTTGTTCAACCTCTTGCTGACGGATAGCGTCCAGTTCGCCATCCAGGCAGGCATTCAGGGCAAGACGTATGGATTCATGCATGGTGCTCCTCCACGAGTTCCAGCAGCAGACAGCGCAGGCGTTCGCGCGCGTAACTGAGACGAGACATGACCGTGCCCGGCGGTATATCCAGTGTAGTGGCTATCTCCTGATACGAAAGTCCGCCGTATTCACGCAGGACGAGGACCGCACGCGCGGCTGGCGGCAGGCTTTGGATGGCTTGCTGGATACGAGTTGCCTGCTCGCGTTTGACCACCACGGTTTCCGGGTCTTCACTGGGGTCGGCCATTTCTTGAATCTCCATGGCTGTGGTCACAGGCAACGCTCTGCGCTGACGCAGCCGGTCGAAGGCCAGGTTGACGGCGATGCGGTACAGCCAGTTGCGGAACGGCGCCGGGAGTTGGAACGAGGAGAGATTCAACCAGGCGCGTACGAAAGTTTCCTGCGCCACGTCCTCGGCCAGCGTCACTTCACCACAGAGGCGATAAACCACCGCCACGACTCCCGGGTAAAAACGCTGCACCAGTTCGCCGAAGGCTTCCTTATCTCCGTCGCGAGCCAGTTCGATCAGTCTGCGCTCGGTTTCCTGATAATCCAGTTCAACCACAACGTACTCTCGCTCTCTGCCTGTTAATACGTAAGACAGGGGAATTTTATTCGGATTGCCTCGTGTTATCCTGAATCGTATCACAGGCCTGGCGTTTTCCCCGGATTCTGGATGCGTTGTTGCGGTACTGGCAACAAATCTGTTGTATCATGGGATTGTCTTAAAGAATAACCTGCTGTGGAGTCTGTATATGTCACGCGCGGCGAATAAGGCGTCTCGTCTTATGCAAATAGAGAATCTTCTCCTTGCTCATCCGGAGGGCCTTCCACAAGCGGAACTGGCGCGTCGTCTGGGGGTGGCGCGCTCCACTATCCTGCGCGATCTCCCTGACTTGCCGGCCCATATTTATCAGGATGACGATGGTCGTCTGAAGATTGATCGTGCGGCCGATCTTATCCACATCTGTTTGAACCTGCATGAGGCGCTGGCGATTCATCTGGCAGCGCGCCTGCTGGCAACGCGCATGGACAAACAAAACCGTCATGCTGCCGCCGCTTTGCGCAAGTTGGGTCTGGCCATGGAGCGTTGGGCCAGCCGCATCAGCGCCCACGTTTTGCAGTCAGCAGATATGATGGACGACGCCGCCCGGCGCGATGATCCGGTCTACCTGCAGGTCCTGGAAACCCTGACTCTGGCCTGGGCTGAGCAGCGCAAAGTGCACATCTGGCATCAAGGCGAGCCTGGGGCGCAGGCGTCTGAGTATCTGGTCAGCCCTTATTTCATCGAACCCTACGCGATTGGGCAGACTACTTACGTCATAGGGCTGGCGCGCCTGATCTCTGAGCCAGGGTGGGAGATAGAGAAAATGCGCACGTTCAAAGTCGAACGCATCCGTCGTGCCGCTCTCACGCGCGAACCGTATCAGATTCCCACGACGTTCGACCCCAGCGATTTGCTGGCTGATGCCTGGGGGATTTGGTATACTGAAGGTGAACCGGTCGAGGTGGTATTGCGTTTTACACCGGCTGTGGCGCATCGGGTGCAGGAAACGCGCTGGCACCGCTCGGAGCAAACAACCCTGGAAGCAGATGGATCCGTGATCTGGCGGGCGCGCATTGCCGAACCCAGAGAGATGCTGCCGTGGATCCGCGGCTGGGGCGCCGATTGCGAGGTGCTGGAGCCGGAGTCACTGCGCAAAGCGCTG
>DAOTVX010000051.1:0-4759 GCA_034436275.1 Anaerolineales bacterium
CCGAATGCAGGTGACGGCGGATGATTTTGTCGTTCTTGAGCGGCACAACCGGTGGGCGGATTTTCCCGGCAATCATGCGCTCCGGCTCGTCGTAGAAAGTCAGGTCGTGGGAGCGGCGCTGGGCAAAAGTTATTACAAATGCAACGCTATCTGTGTTACGCCCGGCACGCCCAGCGCGCTGCACATAATTCGCGGTGGAGGGCGGGATGTTGCGCAACACGATGGCGTTCAGGTCGCCCACATTCACGCCCAATTCAAAGGTGGTGGAGCAACTCAGGGCGTTGATTTTCCCATCGATGAAGTCTTGTTGGATTTTGGCGGCTTGGTCGGGTTTCCACTGGGCGGTGTGTTCCATGGCGCGGAAGGGCAGCGGCTCTTCTTCCAGGTACTGATGGCGGTAGAGATTGTCGCGCACGGCGGGATGGTCGGGCGTGAGGGGGATGAGTTCGCCCACGCAGCCATACGTCGGACACACACCCTCCACCTGAAAAGCGGTGAGATTGCCGCATGTGTTGCAAACGTACCAGCCGCCGGTCTCTTGCAGGGTGGGGATGACCTCCCACAGGTCATGCCGCAGACGATAGACCGTGCCAACGTGGTTTTCTGATTTGGGCTCAAACCAGGCGTCGGGCGAGAGCGAGGTCAGATATTTCCAGAGTTCAGCCAGCAATTTGGCGGCTTGCTGGCGGGTTTCTTCAGATGGCTGATTCTGTTCGCCCTTCTTGCGCGCCAGCAGGCGGGTGAGATAATCCAGGCGGCTGTTGTTGTAACTGGAAGAGGGCCGCCAGGCATAGACGCCAAAAGAGCCGCGGCTGCTGGCCTGCGTTTCAGAAACATAAAAAAGCCGCGCCCGCGGGCGAAATTCGTCCTTTTTCTCACTGTCGAGCAGGTGAATATCCTCATTCTCCAGCAGGTAAGAGACTGCCCCCTGCCGCCGCAGGGTGTTGAGCAGAATGCTGAGCAGGTGATAGGCCTGCTCGCTGGAGAGATTCCAGGGGGCAGTGAGCAACTCATCGGGGGCTTTCCAGCCCGGCAGGCGGAAGGGACGGAAATAGAGCAAGCCCACGCCCTCCAGGCTCAGGCGTTTATCCAGCCCGCTGAATTCCTGCATCAGCCAGGTGGCCACCGTCAGGCGTTTTTCTCGCAACGATGCGGTTTGAGAAAAGACCTCCGCTTTTTTGCTATGAGAAAGCAGAATGTCCATCCAGTCCGAAAAGCGCAGGGGTTCTTCTGACTGCAAGTTTTTCAGCGATTCGACCATCAGACGGCGGCGCAGGTGACGATCCTGGGCGCGCTGCAGGTAGGGAGCAAAGAAGGCGGCGCGCTGACGGTTATCGGTAAAGACCAGCATCTTGCGCCCTTCGCCGGGATGCTCACGTTCCTCTGGTTTGCGGGCGGGCGGCACGTCTTTGTAGAGCGTGCCAGCCAGCACGCTGACCGGCGCATCCTGCCCGGTGAGAAAACGGTAGATGACGCCGCTCTTGCCAAAGGTGGAGCAGGAAACGCAGCGCTTGAGCGTGCGCTTTTTGCCCATCTCTACTTTGGCGATGGTGAGCAGGTTTGACCCGCAGTAGCGGCACTTTTTGGCCTCACCGCTGGGATAAAGCGCTCCGCAACGCGGACAAAGCAGCATCGGTTCGAGACGCTCATCGGCCTGTTCGTCTATCTCCGCCTCGCCCTCGATGAACGCGTCTTCATCGGCGGCAGCGACCTCCAGACTTTCCAGCACGAAAT
The DNA here is from genome assembly GCA_034436275.1 of Anaerolineales bacterium. GTDB lineage: Bacteria > Chloroflexota > Anaerolineae > Anaerolineales > Villigracilaceae > DAOTVX01. The sequence continues at coordinate 1,735 of DAOTVX010000051.1, forward strand.
ACTCGACTTTGCGGGCAATCTGGTCGCTCTCGTAAATGACGCTGTTTTGCACCAGGTAATTCTCGTTCGGCTGGAGCGAAATCTGCGGCGAGGCTTCGGTATCAGCGATTTCGCTGCCGCGACGTTCCTCGCCAATCAGGTAACTCGCGCCGCAGCGGGTGCAGTTCGCCAGTTCGAAGACACGGCTGCCGCAGTGCGGACAAAATTTCTGCCGCTTGAGGAACAGAACAGGTTTGCCCTCCTGTGCATGGGCGGGGTGCGTGTGATTGAGGCAAACGAAAGCGCCCTCCAGGGAGCGGGCAAAGAGGTGATAGCGCGCAGGCAGGAGAGGCGCCTGTTCGGGGTTGCGACGCGCCAGGATGGCTGCCGAAACCAGGCTGGCGAGCGCGGTCTGAGCCTGTTCATCGGGCAGGGAAGCAAACACTTTGCGGGCAGCCTCTTGAATGGGCAAGGGCGCGCTTTGCAGTTCGCGGCGCAGGCGATGGATATTTTCATCGCCTTTGAGTAATTCGTAGAGGAAGCGCGGCAGGGGTTCGTTGGCTTCCTCAGCAGCGCGGCGAGCAGATTGCAGAGTGGACTTGTCCACATCGGGCAGGGAATCGGGCAGGGGTGGGTTTTGTCCCTGTCGCCAGGCATCCGCCAGGGCTTCGAGGGCGGCGTAGAGCGCCGGGCTGCCGCTTCCCCAGGCGGTATCGAGACCGCTTTCGGGCAGGCGTTGACCGAAAATCACATCCTGCGGGGCGAAATGCAGGTTGAACAGGCGGCTGGCGAAGGTCGCAATGGCGGCGCGGCTTTGAGGTTCATCTTCGCCCAGCGTGGCGCTGGTGGCAATGGCTTGCAGTTTCTTCCCGCCGCCGGTGACGCGGTCTTGCAGGCGGCGCAGCAGCATGGCGATTTCGGTGGCTTGCGCGCCGTCGTAGGCGTGGGCTTCATCGAGGACGATAAAGCGCCAGTGCTTGCCGGTTTTGCCGTCGAAGAGGGCGGTATCCGCCGGGCGGAGCAGCAGGTATTCCAGCATGGCGTAGTTGGTGAGCAGGATGTGCGGCGGGGCGGCCTGCATTTGCTCGCGGCTGACGAGTTCGTTAGGCAGGGGGTCTTTCTTGTGAATCTGACGGTAGAGTTCGATCGCTTCTTTCTTTCCCTGCTCTGTTTCACCTACATAGCGTCCAAAGGTGATTTGCGGAACGTTTTTCAGGTAGTCGCGCAGGCGTTTCATCTGGTCGTTGGCCAGGGCGTTGAGCGGATAGAGCAGCAGGGCGCGCACGCCGGGCTGGGCGAGCGTCCCGGCCTCTTTCTCGCGCATCAGCGCATCGAGAATCGGGATAAGGAACGATTCGGTTTTGCCGCTGCCGGTGCCCGTGGTGACGACGATGTTGCGCCCCTCCCGTACCTTGCGGATGGCTTCTTCCTGATGGAGGTAGAGAGACCGCTGCGGGTCGAAGGCCTCTTCAAAGAAGGCTTCGAAGCCGCGCGTCAACACGCCCTCTGTGATCAGGTCTCGCAGGGATTTTCCCGGCTTGAAAGGCGGCGTGAGTTCGATGTATGGCCCTTTGACCAGCAAATTCTCTTCTTCCAGGGTGTGGGCAAATTCCTGGCGCAGACGCTCATTCTGAAATGGCTTGATGGTTTTCAGGTAGCGAATGTAGGCCTCACGGATACGGCGGGTGGTGTGAATGGGATGGAGGGACATAGGAAACTCCGAGTAGAAAAGAGGAAGGATGAATTATGAGGGGCGGGTGTCGAAAATATCTGGGGGAGGAGCGGAGCGGTAGGACGGCGGATTGGACAACGAGACGGTAGCAGGGATGGGGAAAGGGCTGCCGGTTTGGGTGCATCTTGCCTGATGGTTGTTCCAAATGACCTGAGAATCTTTTCCTCCTGGAGCAGCAAAGCGCTGGCAGCCGCAACGGTTCACCCCTTTGCGCTCGAGCAGCGTCATTTTGCCTTCCATCAGGTTGATTTCCACTTTCTGGCCCGGCCAGTGGAGCAACTCAACCAGCAGGGTGGGCTGCTCTTCGCCCGGCAGAAACAAGTCGGCGCGGGAGGCGTCCCGAATTTCCAGTATCCTGCCCCACCCGGCATCGAAGAGGACGAAGTAGCCGGTTTTCACCACCCACTCGGGCAAATCCAGGTGGCGGCTGAGCGCCAGCAGGAGACGCCTGCGCAGCGGGGAAGCAGGCGCGTCTTTGAGCAACGGATGAGCAAAATCGGGATAACGCGCCAGCATTTGGGCGGCGTCGGCTTCGGAAAAGCGGCCCTGCTCCAGCGCTTCCCAAAACGCCTGACGGGCATCCTCGCTTTGGGCTTTGAAGAGAAAATGCAGCGCGCGGACGATGACCTGCGGCTCACGCGCCAGGCGCAGAACGCGGCGCGCGCTTTCGGGGTTGATCGTGCGGGCGGAGGTGATGTTTTCCAGGTATTGCCGAACAAAGTCGGCCTCGTGACGTTCTTCTTTTTCGAGCCGTTTCAACGTTTCTTCTCGGAAGAGGTGCATCAAGAAGGCGCGTTGGTCTTCCACGCAATCGTACTGTCCCAGCCAGCGCGCCAGGGCTTCGAGATGGAGCAGGCTGGCATCGCGCCAGTGAGCGAGAAGCCACTCAATCTCTTTTTGCTTTTGTTCGGCATGCTTCTGGTGATGGTAGATGCACAATTTCTCAAAATGGAGAGCAAATAACTTACCAGGCGGGGCAGTTTCAAGTTGCTGATCAATCTGATGCAGGCGCTTTTCAGGTTCGCCTATGGAGATTGGAATTGATCCTGGCGGTGGAAAGTCTGGCAGAGACTGCTTTTCGTAGGGTGCCACGACTACAAAATGGGCGCGATATTCTGAAGGTGGCAGTCCATATTCATTGGGAAGGTCATACATCCACCAACCCTCCGGGGCACTGTCGCTGGAGGAAGCATCATCTGGCAATGGAATCTCCAGCGGCTTCCACCAGGGCTGCCAGAGCGACCACAGGCGCAGGCGGCGGTGACGCAGCGGGCGCGGTTCGTACCAGTGCAGCCGCCACTGGCCTTCGGACAT
>DAOTVX010000052.1:0-2704 GCA_034436275.1 Anaerolineales bacterium
GCCAGGCTGCCTGACGCGCCAGGTCGCTTTGCCCCTGACCCTGCGCCTGATCGCGCAGCCAGTCCGCTGCCGCATCGTAGTAAGAGGACTGGGCGCTATCCATGATTTGCGCCGCCTGTTGATAGCACTGATGGAAAGCCCAGTCCGGAAACTCAGCGCGGACGGCCTGGATAACTTTCTCCAATTTGCTCGACCACGAATTTTTCTCCACCAGCGCCATGGCTTCGGGGTACATCTTTTCCAGCAGGTAGATTTCAATGACTTCATCTTGAGCGTAGGAAGAACGTTCGGCGAGGATTTTCATGGCCTGGGGCCGGGCAGTTTCCCATTCTGCGGCCAGATGCGACTTCAACCAGGTATAGTTTTCCACCGTGGGATGGAATTCGAGCGCCTGCCAGGCTGCCTGACGCGCCAGGTCGCTTTGCCCCTGACCCTGCGCCTGATCGCGCAGCCATTCGGCGAGAGCAGCCCGTTGATACGTCCCACCCACGTTCAGGCCATGAGCGGCCAGCTCGAAGCCAAGTCTGGTTTCCCCACGCTCCAGCAACATTTTGCACAGGTCAAGCACTTCCTGGGGGTCTTGCAACATCTCGCGGGCTTCCTGCACTGCCTGCTCGCTTCTTCCCGCCTCAATCAGGAGTTGCAGATAGGTAAAAATTTGTCCTTCGGCTTCGGCAAGATGGATGGCTTCTTCGTAACGGCCGCGCGCTTTGAGAATGCGCAGGCGGACCTGTGCCAGGTCATCGGCAAAGTTGGGCGATTCCCCTTCCCAGGCGCCGCGCTCATCGAAGTTCCCCCGCATGGCAGCGACCAGCGGCGGGTAGTCCCAGCCCTGGCGGACGGCGGTCAGGGGCATCTCCAGCACGCTTCCTCCAATCATGGTTTGCTTCCAGGATGTCAGTTTCCGCTCCCAATCGCGGCGTTCTTCGGCAGAAAGGTCGGCGCTCAGCAGGGCTTCGCTCCAGATTTCGGCGAAGGCCGATAGATTTTCCTCTTCCATGTCCTCGCTGTCTTCAAGGAAATTCTGATCGAGGCGATGGCAGCCCTCGATCCACGCCAGGGTGGCGGCTTCCAGGAGAAGTAAGGCGGAACGCGGTTCTCCCTGGTCGAGCAGGGCGCGCGCCTGTTCGATGGCCGGGTCCAATGCCTCGGAAACGCGCGGCCAGTCGTCGTCGGCGCGCGCGTAGGCATCGTAAGCATAGCGGCCGATTTCCCGCACTTTTGCTTTGATTTGCGCCTGCACGCGATTCACATCCACCGCAACGGGAGGCTTTTCCTCCGCGCCAGGAGGAGCCGCGAAATCCTCGATGGTCTCGATAATTTCAGGATGTTGCTCGGCCAGGAAGTGCAGCAAAGCAAGCAACTGGTCGCGGGTTTGACTTTCCAGAAGGGTGCGCAGGGAGGGACGGGCGCTCACTTCTTCGGGGCGGCGCAGGAAAAACAGCAGGGCGGCGACGATGTGTTTGCAATCGCCGCTGCCCTCATATGGGCAGGAACAGAACGCTTCCTGGATGTTGCCCTGCTCGTCCAGGCGCACGCGAACGCGATACGGCTCTGGCGCGCTGCCCTCGACCTGTGCAGTGAACGTCCCTTCGCGCCACACAGCGTCGAAGACAGCGCCGCTCTCGAAGTAATTGACCCCGCGCTGCCAGGAGGCCGCCGTGGCGCGGGCGCGGATGTTTTCTTCGGAAAGATGGAATTGGGGAAGCATACTTTCTCTCAATGTAATTACCTCGACAATGTTATATTTCGGCATATTTGTCATTGCGAGGGCGTTCTTTGCCCGAAGCAATCCCCTGGTAACTGGGAGATTGCTTACCTTAGACTTGCGAGGGGATTGCTTCGGCGGCGTCTCGGGCGAGCCTCAGTGTGGTCCTATCGCCGCCTCGCAATGACAGCGGGCAGGTAATCAGGAATTTTACCGCCACCCTCATTGACTCTTTTTGGCCAGAAGGCGAGCGCGGCGGTTCAACAATTCGGTGCGTTCTGCCAGGATGATCTGCTGCGGCGTTCGCCCTTTGACCCGCGCTTCTACCTGCCAGCCGCGCAGCAGTATCAGCGTTTTGACAAGCATATCTCCTTCGCTCTCGAATTGCGTTTTGCTAAAGCGTCGGCTCAGCAGGTCGAGAAATTCGGTGGCCAGTTTGGCTTCTTGCTCACCGCCGCCTACCATCACCTGAGCAGGCGTCAACCCAGCGAAAAAGGGATGGGGCGTGTTGTTCCAGCGCTGTTCCAGTTCTGCCAATGCGGCGCGTCGCGCCTGTTCGTCAGGAAAAGTTTGAGCGCGCCATTCAGCGAGCATTTTGTGCCATATTTCATCCTGCGCCTCGCCCCAGGGCGGCGTGAAGAGGTTGAGAATGCCTCCGCTGCGCTGGTAGGCTGACGTGTAGCGCCCTTGCGGCCAGGACTGAAGAAGACGTTCGACCTTTCGGCGTACTTTTGCCGGGACGATGGGCGGCAGTTCTGCCAGCGCTTGTTGGATATTGCCGGTCGCCCAGGCAATTTCAGCCATGCTCATCCCGTCCTTTACGCGCTGATTGAGCGAGAATTCAATCTGCATTGTCTCCAGGCGCTCAGCAGAGGCGCGGGTCGGGAGCCAGAGCATCCGTAGTCGCAATACTGGCTGACTATCTACCATGGCACCCACCTTGGGTTGAGTTTGAGGGCGCGCAACGCATCTTTGGCCTGGGCGTAATCGGGCTTG
>DAOTVX010000053.1:0-15221 GCA_034436275.1 Anaerolineales bacterium
AACACTCTCAACGTATGTCACGGCGAGCGAAGCGCATGTCCCGCCTGCCACGAGCGGAGCGTGGTGGAGCGTAGCGTAGGGAAAGCAGTCTCCCGGCAGGCAAGGGGATTGCTTCGCCGCCTGTGGCCGCCTCGCCATGACATCATCGCCACAGAGCCTGTGAATGTCGAAAACTTGCAAAATCACAGGGTTTTCGTATGGTGTGCAATAACTTGTGAGTGCACCCTTCCGCCGTATGATTGTCCACCGCGGGGTGCGGATTCAGCGCCTGGTTGAAACGTCCCGCTACATTCAACCTTCAGGACGATTCGGCTTGCACAGGCTTCCCAGCCTATCCGACCATTGGGAAGATAAGCCCTGCCTTCTGCCAGTAACGCTGAGTCGCCCCTCGCATGGCCTTGACAGGAGCGACCGAGGCGCATATACTAAAGCCCGCTTAACTGTTCAAGGAGATTAATCAAATGTCCCCTCCCGAAGAACTGACGCACGCGCTTCGCCTCTGGTTTGAAATTTTCTTCCATCGCTCGATGTGCGATTTCAAGCATTTCATGAGCGAGACCGGGCTGTCGTTCCCGCTCTTCAGTATCCTGATGCGTCTGTATCATGGTGAGCCGGGCGGAATCTCGGAAATGGGCGACAAATTAGGCGTCACGCGCGCTGCGGCCAGTCAGGCTGTGGAACGGCTGGTGCAGCTGGGGCTGGTAACGCGTCAGGAAGACACCAGCGATCGCCGGATGCGCCGTCTGGCGCTGACCCCGGCCGGTCGTGCTCTGGTCGAGCAGGCTATTGACGCCCGCTGTCGTTGGCTGGAGAGCCTGGCGGAACGGCTGACCCCGGAGCAACGCGCCCTGATTGTCTCGGCCCTGACCCTGCTTACCGAAGCGGCGCGCGCCGTAGAAGAATAATCTCCCTATCCTGCCTCATGGAGTTCATCGTTTATGATACGACTTATCCGCTATCTCAAACCGTACACCCCGTTGATTTTGCTGGCCATCGCCTTATTGTTCGTTCAGGCCAATGCCGATCTGGCCCTGCCCGATTACATGTCGCGTCTGGTAAACGTTGGCATTCAGCAAGGAGGGCTGGAAAACGCCGTGCCAGAGGCTGTGCGCGCGAGCACGATGGATCATCTCCTGCTTTTCCTGAACGAAGAAGAAAAAACGCTCGTGCTGGAGAACTACCAGCGAGTTGACGCTTCCTCTGCCGACTATCCTGCTTACCAGCAGAAGTATCCGGCGCTGAGTGGCGAGGCCATTTATCTGCTGCGACCTGCGGCGGAGAGCGAAGTGGCGCGACTCAATCCTGTGCTGGCGCGTTCCCTCCTCGTCGTCAACGTTCTGGAACAGATGCTGGCCGACCCGCAAAAGGCCGCTGCCTTTGGTCAGGCGTTGGGATTCAACCTCTCCCAATTGCCGCCCGGTGTAGACCTCTTCAGCCTCCTGCAGCGTCTGCCGGCAGAGCAACAGGGGCGCATCCGGGCGATGCTCGACAAAAAACTGGCGGCTCTGGACGAGAAAATGATTACCCAGATGGCTGTGCCGGCGGTCAAAAGGGAGTATGAGGCCTTGGGGATAGACATGGGGAAGCGGCAACTTCAATACCTCCTTCGCATTGGCCTTTCCATGCTGGGGATGACGTTACTTGTCATTACCTGCACGATTCTTGTCAGCCTGCTTTCGGCGCGCACCGCTGCCGGCGCGGCGCGTGACCTGCGCCGGGACGTTTTCCGCAAGGTACAGAGTTTCTCTGGCGCCGAATTCGATCGCTTCTCCACCGCTTCGTTGATCACGCGTTCTACCAACGACGTGACCCAATTGCAAATGGTCGTGGTCATGATGATGCGCATGGTCTTTTATGCGCCCATCATCGGCATCGGCGGTATTATTCGCGCTCTGAGCAAAAGCGCCTCGATGTGGTGGATTATTGCTCTGGCGGTTCTGGTGCTGCTGGGGCTGATTCTGACGGCTTTCTCCATTGCTCTGCCGCGCTTCAAGCGCATTCAAAGCCTGATTGACCGTCTGAATCTGGTGCTGCGCGAGAATCTGACCGGCATGATGGTTGTGCGGGCTTTCAACAAGCAGACTTACGAGGAGGCACGCTTCGATCAGGCCAACCGCGATCTGACCTCTACGATGCTCTTCGTCAACCGCGTGATGGTGGTCATGATGCCGGCCATGATGCTGGTCATGAATGGCCTCTCGCTGCTCATTATCTGGGTGGGCGCCCATCAGGTGGCCAACGCTACCATGCAAGTCGGCGATATGATGGCTTTTCTGCAATACGCCATGCAAATTGTCTTCTCGTTCCTGATGCTTTCCATGATGTTCATTATTTTACCGCGTGCTTCGGTCTCCGGCGAGCGCATTGCCGAGGTGCTGGCGACCGAGTTGACGATTCGCGACCCCGAACAGCCCAGGCACTTCCCCGAGCCGTTTCGCGGCGTGGTGGAGTTTCGGCATGTCCACTTCCGTTACCCCAACGCCGAGGAAGACGTGCTGCACGACATTCACTTCACTGCCCATCCTGGCGAAGTGACCGCCATCATCGGCTCAACCGGCTCTGGAAAATCCACCATCGTGAATCTGATTCCGCGCTTCTACGATGTGACCTCCGGCGCTATTTTGATTGACGGCGTGGACATTCGCGAAGTCAGTCAACAGGAATTGCGCGAGAAAATTGGCTATGTACCACAAAAGGGGGTGCTCTTTTCTGGCACAATCGAGAGCAACCTGCGCTACGCCGATGAACATGCCGGGCAGGCCACGCTGCAGGAGGCCATTGCCATTGCCCAGGCCGCTGACTTTGTAGCGGCGAGCCCGGCCGGGCTGGAGGCGGAAGTTGCTCAAGGGGGAACGAATGTTTCTGGCGGGCAAAAACAACGGCTTGCGATTGCGCGGGCATTGGTGCGCCGCGCCCCTATTTACATCTTTGACGACAGTTTTTCGGCCCTGGATTTCAAGACCGACGCCGCGCTGCGCCGGGCGTTGCGCGAAAAACTGGCCTCCAGTACGGTCTTCATCGTCAGTCAGCGTGTGGCAACGATCAAGAATGCGGATCAGATCCTGGTGCTCGACGAGGGCCGGCTGGTTGGCAAAGGAACCCATCACGAGTTAATGAAAACCTGCGAGGTCTATCGCGACATTGCTCTATCCCAGTTGAGCAAGGAGGAACTGGCATGAACACAGTGAACAATACGACTTCTCCCACGCGTCAACCGGGCGCCGCGCCAGTGGCCGGCCCGGCAGCGCGTCGCGGCCTGCCGGGGCTGGGTCATGGCGGACCGCGTGCTCTGCTGCCCGGCGAAAAGGCGCGTGATTTTCGGGGCACGATGCGCAAACTGCTCCAGTATCTCGGCGCATACCGCATCACCATCCTCATCGTTTTGTTATTCGCCGTGGCCTCCACTGCTTTTTCCATTGCCGGCCCCAAGATTCTGGGCAAAGCAACGACGAAACTCTTCGAAGGGATCATGGCTCAAATCAGCGGCAGCGGCACGGGCGTGGATTTCGCGTATATCGGGCGCATCTTGCTCATCACGCTGGGACTGTATCTTTTCTCCGCGGCCTTCGGCTACCTCCAGGGATGGCTGATGTCCGCCGTTTCCATGGATATTACTTACCGCTTCCGCCGTGACATTGCCGCCAAAATCAACCGCATGCCTTTGCGTTACTTCGATGGCACCAATCACGGCGAAATTCTCTCGCGCGTCACCAACGACGTGGATACCGTCAGCCAGACCCTCAATCAGGGGCTGACTCAAATCATCACTTCCGTGACCACCCTGCTGGGCGTGCTGGCGATGATGTTTTCAATCAGCTGGCTGATGACGCTGGTCACGTTGCTCATTCTCCCCCTGTCTTTCCTGGTACTGCGCGTTGTGATTCATTATTCGCAGCGCTACTTTGCCCAGCAGCAGGAGTATCTCGGTCATATCAACGGTCATGTGGAGGAGATGTACGGCGGTCACGTGGTGGTCAAGGCCTTTTGTGGCGAAGCCAGAAGTCTGGAAAAGTTCGATCACTTGAACCGTGTGCTCTATGCCTCGGCCTGGCGCTCCCAATTCCTGGCTGGCTTGATGTTCCCGTTGATGAATTTTCTCGGCAACGTGGGCTATGTGGCAGTCGCCGTATTGGGCGCCTATCTGGCCAGTCAGAACGTGATTACCGTTGGCGATATTCAGGCATTTATTCAGTACGTCCGCTCCTTTACTCAGCCCATCACCCAGATTGCCAATATTACGAATGTGCTGCAGCAGACTGCCGCGGCCGCCGAACGCGTCTTTGAGTTCCTGGACGAGGCCGAAGAAACCCCGGACCCGGATCAGCCGTTGACTCTATCCAGCGTGCGCGGCGAAGTGGAGTTCCGCAACGTGCGCTTCGGTTATCTGCCGGACAAAATCGTCATCCACAATTTCTCGGCGCGCGTTCAGCCTGGCCAGCGGGTTGCCATTGTTGGACCCACGGGCGCCGGCAAGACCACCATGGTCAAACTGCTGATGCGTTTCTACGACGTCAACGATGGCGCCATTCTCATTGATGGCCACGATATCCGCCAGTTACGGCGCCAGGACCTGCGCAAAATCTTCGCCATGGTGTTGCAAGATACCTGGTTGTTCAACGGCACGATTCTCGAGAACATTCGCTACGGCCGCGCCGAGGCCAGCGATGAGGAAGTCATAGCCGCCGCGCGCGCGGCTCACGTGGATTACTTTGTCCGCACTTTGCCTGAAGGGTATCACTTTGTCCTCAATGAAGAAACCACGAACATCTCCGAGGGGCAGAAGCAGCTCCTGACCATTGCCCGCGCCTTGCTGGCCGATCCGGAAATTCTCATCCTGGACGAGGCTACCAGCGCCGTGGATACGCATACCGAGGTGCTCATCCAGCAAGCCATGAAGTCTCTGCTCAAAGATCGCACAGCCTTCATTATTGCTCACCGTCTTTCCACGATTCGCGATGCCGACCTGATTCTGGTGATGCGCGATGGCGATATTGTCGAGCAGGGCCGGCATGAAGAATTGCTGGCGCGCGGCGGTTTTTACGCCGAACTGTACAACAGTCAGTTCGAGCGCGTTGCCTGACCGGTGTAGCCGTGATCAGCAGTGTCGTCAGCCGGGCCAGTTTCGGGTACAATCACGGTAAGCCGATTAAGGAGGTTCCCATGCAACTGCGTTGTTCGTACTGTCAAACGGCGTTCACGACTTCGCGCCTGGCTGACCTGATGGCTCTCCAGCAAATGGAGGCGGAGGGACTGCATCATTACGATGCGTACTGTCCAAAGTGCCGGCGCGCCAATGCGGTTGACCGTCTTCGCCTGGAACGGGCTTATCCCAACTGGCGCAAGGAAATCGCGGCCCTGTCTCAACGTGATCCTGGAGCGTGATTCCTATGGCGACGCTTTCTTCTGGTATCCGCGCGGTCTGCTTCGATTTTGGCGGCGTCATCATGCGCACGGCAGACCCGACGCCGCGCCAGCAGCTGGCCGAACGGTTAGGAGTGTCTCTGGGAACCCTGCTGCGCGTGATTTTTGACTCGGAAAGCGCCCGTCTGGCCAGCCTGGGCGCGATCAGCGCCGAAGAGCACTGGCGTCAGGCCATGCAGGAACTCCATCTCGCGCCGCAAGAGGCAGAAGCCTTTGCGACCGACTTCTTTCGCGGCGACATACTGGATATGGAATTGGTGGACTTTATCCGCGCCTTGCGCCCAACGTACCGCACGGCGCTCATCAGCAACGCCTGGTCTGATCTGCGCGCTTTCCTCTCCAGTCAACAAATTGCCGATGCGTTCGATGAGGTGATTATCTCCGCCGAGGTAGGCCTGATGAAGCCCGACGCGCGCATCTACCATCTGGCATTGGAGCGACTGGGCATTGCGCCGCAGGAGGCGGTGTTCCTCGATGATTTTGCCGAGAACGTTGCCGCCGCGCGGACGATAGGGATGCACGCCATCCAGTTTGTCCAGCCACAGGCCGCGTTGCAGGAACTAAAACAACTGCTCGACCACCGGTCGGCTTGAGAGGCAGGGACGAGTGGCCACGCTCTATCTGGTGGCTACGCCGATTGGCAATCTGGAGGATATCAGCGCGCGTGCCTTGCGGGTGCTGCGAGAGGTGCGCCTGATTGCCGCGGAGGACACCCGGGTTACCCGCAAATTGCTGGCGCACTTTGATATTCATACGCCCCTGACCAGTTACCATGAACACAACAAACGCTCACAGCAGGCCACCATCCTCGCGGCCCTGGCCGAAGGCGATGTGGCGCTTGTCTCGGATGCCGGCACGCCGACCCTCAACGACCCCGGCTATGAACTCGTGTGCGCGGCGCTGGCAGCCGGCCATCGGGTCAGTCCGGTGCCGGGGCCTTGTGCGCCCATCGCGGCGCTGACGGTTTCGGGCCTGCCTACCGACGCTTTCCTCTATTTGGGCTATCTGCCGCGTCAGTCTGCTGAACGCCGCGCCGCCCTGCAACGGATTGCGGACCTGCCGTATACACTGATTTTCCTGGAGGCGCCCCATCGTCTCCTGGCCACGCTGACCGATTTGCAGGAGGTCCTCGGCGATCGCCCTGTGGCGATTGCCCGTGAACTGACCAAAGTGTACGAACAGGTCTGGCGCGGCTCCCTGAGCGAGGCTCTGGTATACTTTCATGAACATGCCCCACGCGGCGAATTTACGCTGGTGATCGCAGGGCATACCCTGGAGAACGACCAGCCGTGGAGCGAGGACGCCGTGCGCGAGGCCATCCGCGCCGGCCTGCGTGCCGGGGAAGGATTGCCCCAACTGGCGGCTCGCCTGGCGCGCGCCTCAGGCTGGGAACGACGCCGGGTGTATCATCTGGCCTTACAGGAAGGTCGCGACGTATGAGACAGTTGATTCAGAACTTAAAAACCGGTGAGACCACCGTGGAAGAGGTACCGGTGCCGCTACCCCGGCGCGGACAGGCGCTGGTACGCGTGGCGGCCTCGCTCGTTTCGGCTGGCACCGAGCGCATGGTGGTCGAATTCGCCGAAAAATCCCTGCTTGGCAAGGCCCGCGCTCGTCCTGATTTACTGCGGCAGGTCATCGAAAAGATGCAGCGCGAAGGCGTGTTGCCTGCGGTACAGGCCGCCTTGCAGCGTCTGGATCAGCCTGTGGCGCTGGGGTATTCCTCCGCCGGCATCATCGAGGCACTGGGCGAGGATATGGAGGGCTTCCACACCGGGCAACGGGTAGCCTGCGCCGGAGGCGGCTACGCCGTCCATGCCGACTACAACCTTGTGCCGCGTCATTTGCTTACTCCTTTGCCTGATGCAGTGGACTTCGAATCAGCCGCTTTCACCACCCTGGGCGCGATTGCCATGCATGGCTTTCGGCTCAGTCAGGCGCAACTGGGCGAGCGTGTGGCGGTCATCGGGCTGGGGCTGCTCGGTCTGTTGACGGCGCAAATCGCGGCCGCGGCCGGCTGTCGCGTGTTGGGAATCGACATCAATCCCCGGCGCGTGGCGCTGGCGGCCGCCCTGGGAATCAACGCCTGCCCGCGCGCTCAGGCAGAAGAGACCGCCCAGGCCTTTACCGCCGCGCGGGGCTGTGACGTTGTCCTGATTTGCGCCGACACGCCCTCGAACGACCCGGTCGAACTGGCGGCGCGCCTCGCACGCGATCGAGCACACGTGGTTGCCATTGGCGCGGTAGGCCTGAATTTACCGCGTAAACCTTACTATGAAAAAGAACTGACCTTCATCAATTCCCGCTCCTACGGCCCCGGTCGCTATGATCCTGCCTACGAGGAACAGGGTCACGATTATCCCATTGGCTACGTGCGCTGGACCGAAGGCCGCAACCTGCAGGCAGTAGTGGAACTGATGGCCGCCGGTCAACTGCAAGTCAGGCCACTCATCACCCATCGTTTCCCCATTGAGCAGGCCCCGCAGGCCTATGACCTCCTCACCGGCAGGAAACAGGAGGAATTCCTGGGCATTGTGCTGACCTATGGGCAGGAAAACGAGGCGGTCAGCATTGCCGCTTCATCTTCCAGGCAATCGCCTGTCGCCGCGCCTGGCGTGCGGCCTCTGCCGCTGGCTCAACGCTCCTCTTCCAGACTCTCTGTCGGCGTCATTGGCGCCGGCCTGTTTGCCTGTTCGACCTTGCTGCCGGTGCTGGCCACCCTGAAAGACATCCAGCGCGTGGGGATTGCTTCGAGCGGTGGCCTGCACGCTCAATACGCCGCGCGCAGGTTTCGTTTTTCTTACGCCTGCGCCGATGAGAATGCCATTCTCCATGACCCCGATATTCGCCTGGTGGCCATCCTGACCCGTCACGATTCGCATGCCGGACTTGTCGTACGCGCCTTGCAGGCCGGCAAGCACGTCTTTGTCGAGAAGCCGCTGGCGATTACCGAGGAGCAATTACAACAGGTGGAGGAAGCCCTGCGACAGCATCCCGCTCTGGTCTTGACCGTAGGGTTTAACCGTCGTTTTGCGCCTCTGGCACAGCGGCTGGCAGAGTTCTTTGCCGCGCGCCGGGAGCCGTTGTTCGCACATTATCGCGTCAACGCCGGTTATCTGCCGCCGACTCACTGGCTGCATGATCCGCAACAGGGCGGAGGGCGTCTTATCGGTGAAGGCTGTCATTTCATTGACTTTTTGACCTTCCTGGTTGGCGCGCCGCCGCAACGGGTCAGTGCCCATAGCCTGCCGGATAACGGCAGGTATCATCAGGATAATTTCTCTTTGACTCTGACCTTCCCTGATGGTTCGCTGGGGGTGGTGGACTATCTGGCGAACGGGGATAAGTCTTTTCCCAAAGAACGGCTTGAGGTGTTCTGTGGCGGGCGGATAGCCGTGCTGGATGATTTTCGGCGTCTGGAGATGGTCGGTGATGGACGGCACAAGGTGACGCATGGCCGTCAGGATAAGGGGTGGCGCGCCGAATGGCTGGCGTTGACGCGCGCTATTGCCGCGGACGCGCAACCGACGATCCCCTACGATCATCTTTTCGGCGTGACCAGAGCCACCTTTGCCGCGCTGGCCTCCTTCCGTCAACAAGGCGCGCCGGTAGCCGTGCGCCAGCGCGACGTCGCGCCGTAGCGCAGCCGCGCGGACAACCGCTTTGCCAGCCGAACGACCTGCCAGTATAATTCAACCTGAGGAGTGTTATGGCAAAACTCAAATTCCAACGGATTTTGCTCAAGTTGAGCGGCGAATCGCTGGCCGGAGAAAACGGTTTTGGAATCGATCCTTTACAGGCAGAGGCCATTGCCGAGCGCGTGAAAAAAGTCCATGCGCTGGGGGTGGAAATCGCGATCGTGATTGGCGCCGGCAATCTCTGGCGCGGTCGCCAGGGGCTGGAGCGCGGCATGGATCGCACTACTGCCGATTATATGGGGATGCTGGCCACCGTCATGAATGCGCTGGCCCTGATGGACGCTCTGGAGCGAACCGGCGTCTATTGTCGCGTCCAATCGGCGATTGAGATGCGCGCCGTCGCCGAGCCGTACATCCGACGTCGCGCCATCCGTCATCTAGAGAAAGGACGGGTGGTCATTTTCGGCGCCGGTACCGGCAATCCATTCTTTTCTACGGATACAGCCGCCGCCCTGCGTGCCGTGGAAGTCGGCGCCGATGTGCTCATCAAGGCCACCAAAGTGGATGGCATTTACGATGCAGACCCGGAGAAAAATTCCAACGCCAGCAAGTTCGAGCACTTGCGCTACATCGAATTGCTCAATCGCCGCCTGGAAGTCATGGATAGCACGGCGATTTCCCTGTGTATGGACAACAACCTCCCGATTCTGGTGCTCAACCTGTGGGACGAAACCGCTCTGGAGCGGGCGTTGCGCGGCGAAAAGGTCGGCACGCTGGTAACCGCCTGAACCTGTCCCGCCGCTTTTCCTGATATACCAAATCTTTTCCTTGCCTATCTTTTTCGAACAAGGAGGTCGCTGTGATCAAGGACATTCTCAAGGATGCCGAAGGCCGGATGCGAGCCGCCATCCAGGCTTTAGAGGAAGACCTGGCGGCTATTCGTACCGGGCGCGCCACGCCGGCCCTGGTGGAGAAACTCCCGATTGATTACTACGGTACCCCAACGCCCTTAATGCAACTGGCCACCATCAGCGTTCCTGACCCGCGCACGCTGCTGATCAAGCCATTCGATCTTTCCACGCTGAAGACCATTGAGCGGACGATTCTTGCCTCAGAACTGGGCCTGACGCCGAATAATGATGGTCGGCAGATTCGCCTGGTGTTGCCTCCGCTCACCGAGGAACGCCGTCATGAACTGGTCAAAGTGCTGCATAAGCGCCTGGAGGACTGTCGCGTGGCCATTCGCAACATCCGCCGCGATTCACACAATGATATGCGCGCGGCGGAGAAGGAAAAACTGATCTCTGAGGATGATTTGAAGCGCGGCGAAGAGGAATTGCAGAAACTGACCGATAAGTACATTGAAGAGGTGGGCCAGCTCGGCCAGAAAAAAGAGCAAGAAATCATGGAAGTGTGACAGAATGCCAGAAAATGCCCTGCCGTCCAACAATCTCCCTCGCCATGTGGCCATCATTATGGATGGCAATGGCCGCTGGGCGCTCCAGCGTGGCCTGCCGCGCCTGGCCGGGCATCGCGCCGGCACCGAGAACTTGCGGCGTATCATCACTGCCTGCGTCGAGTTCGGCATCAAGTATCTGACGATCTATGCCTTCTCGACCGAGAACTGGGGCCGCCCACGCGAGGAGGTGGAGGGCCTGATGCGCATCCTCGAGGACGTGATTGACCGAGAACTGGCCGAACTTCATAAGGAAGGCGTGCAACTGCGCCATATCGGGCGTCTGGAACGTCTGGACCCGAAACTGCAGGAAAAGGTGCTGCGCGCCATCGAGTTGACCCGCCATAACGACCGGCTGATTCTGAGCGTGGCGTTCAATTACGGGGGCCGGGATGAAATCGTCTGTGGCATTCGCCGCATGATTGAGGACGGCATCCCGGCCTCCGCGGTTACGGATGAACTGGTCAGCCAGTATCTGTTCACGGCGGGCGTGCCCGACCCCGACCTTATCATTCGTACTTCAGGGGAACTGCGTATCTCCAATTTTCTTATCTGGCAGGCCGCGTACTCGGAATGGTATGTAACCCCAACCTACTGGCCGGATTTTGGTAAGGAGGAATTTCGCAAGGCTCTGGAAGCCTATGCCCAACGCGATCGTCGGTTTGGTCGTCTCTCTGAAGCCGTAGAGGGGCAAAACTGACATGTTGACGGAACGTGTCCTGGCCGCGCTGATCATGGTCGCTGTTGGCGCACCGGCTATCTGGCTGGGAGGAATCTATTACTTTCTCGTGATTGCGGTTTTCGTTTGCCTGGCGGCCTGGGAATATGCCAGGATGTTTCGCGGCATGGACTATCGCCCGGCGGCCTGGCTGGTCGTAGGCGGGACTCTGGTATTGCTGGCCACGCGCGCCTTTTTTCCATCCTGGGCGGTGCCGGCGTTAAGCGCGCTGGTGTTGCTGGCCATGACCTGGCATCTGCTGGCCTACGAACGCGGCCGCCCCCTGGCCGCGACCGATTTTGCCATTACCGTTGGCGGTATGGTCTATTTTGGTTGGATTGGCGCTTACTTAATTGAACTTCGTTTTCTATCGAACGGCCTGTGGTGGTTTCTGCTAATCCTGCCGCCGGTATGGATTTCGGATTCGGCGGCCTATTTTGTCGGCAGGACCTGGGGCAAAACGCCGCTTGCCCCTCGGCTCAGCCCGAAGAAGACCTGGGAGGGCTATTGGGCCGGCGTTCTGGCTGGAATGCTGGCTGGCGCTGGCCTGGCCTGGCTCATGGAACATTGCGCCGTACTTCCTGTTACCTGGTGGCAGGGGGGAGCGGTAGGACTGTTGCTTTCCCTGCTGGTTACACTGGGCGATTTGGGAGAAAGCATGTTCAAACGCCAGGCCGGCTTGAAGGATTCCAGCAACTTTATTCCGGGTCACGGCGGTTTCTTCGACCGCATTGACGGTTGGCTGTGGGCCGCTGTCATTGGCTATACCCTCATTACTGTTTTTCTCCTGCCTTGAGAGAATGTGTCCACGCGAAAGTTGTAATACGAATGTTGCTCTGTTGCCAACACTCTCAACGTATGTCACGGCGAGCGAAGCGCATGTCCCGCCTGCCACGAGCGGAGCGTGGTGGAGCGTAGCGTGGGGAAAGCAATCTCCCGGCAAGCAAGGGGATTGCTTCGCCGCCTGCGGCGGCTCGCAATGACAAGGATGGATAGTGGGTAGGTTGTTACTGTGAATGTCAAAAACTGGCAAAATCACAGGGTTTTCGTATGGCATGCGATAACTTTTGAGTGCACACCGGGAGAGTCGTTGACTTGACTTTCTCCTCTGCTTTATGCTAGATTTAGACGATGGACGATAGACCATAAGACCATAAAACTTGAGGCTTCTATGCTGCGGGAGCGTGTCTCCGAAAATGTTTACTGGTTCCAGAGTGAAATCTATGCTCAGGTGACAGCCGGCGCGGTGGTCGGGCCGCAGTGCGCGGCGATCATTGATACCCTGGCTCTGCCGGAGGAAACGCTGGCGATGCGGGATTTTATCGAGCGTGAACTCGGATCACCCGTGCGCTATGTCATCAATACCCACTACCACGCTGACCATGCCTGGGGCAATTGTTTCTTTCCTGGCGCTACCATTGTGGCGCATACCCTCTGCCGGGATCTGCTCCAGCAACGCGGTGCCCCTGCGCTGGAGGATATCCGTCAGCAGAACGCGGCGTTCCGCCAGGTCAAGATTGTCCTCCCACAACTGACGTTTGACGAGGGCGAGTTGACGCTGCGCGTGGGCAAGAAAAATCTCATTCTGATACCCACGCCTGGGCACAGCCCGGATGGAATTTCTGTCCTGGTGGAGGAAGATCGCGTTCTGTTCGCCGGGGATGCTTTTCTGCCCCTGCCCTACATTGTGGATGGTGATGCAGAGGTTCTTACCGATTCCATTAAGAAAATTGGTCGCATGGGGCTGGAGAACATCATTCAGGGTCACGGGGAGATTATCCTGCGTGGCGAAATTGACGCGGCGGTGCGGGACAATGTGAATTATCTGGCAACGATTCGCAAGGTCGCGCGGACAGCGGTGCGCCGCCGCTCTCCACAAGAGTATTTAAACGAAATGGGGGTGGAAGCCTGCGGTAAGAGTCGCGTTTATCTTGGCGGGCTGGCAGAAGAACTCCATCGCCGCAACCTGCGGGTACTCTATCGTCAGGCTCAACAGGAACGCGCCGGCGAAGAAATAGAAGCGTAACGCCGAAGTCGTCCTGCTGGTGGTCTGGCAGAGCAGGGGAAGGGTAAACGAAGCGGGGGAGAAGGCTTCAGGATTCCAGCAGGGCCAGCGCGGCCTGGACAACAGTCTGCTCGGAGGGCAGAATCTGCTCCTCGAGCGGACGAGCGTTGGCAATGGGCAGGTCCAGCGCCGCCACGCGCCGCGCGCGAATCCCGCCGAGGGCCTCCGTGGCCCGCGCCACAACCTCCGCGCCCCAGCCGAGGCTCATTGTTCCTTCCTCGACGGTCAGCAGTCGACGCGTGCGCCGCAATGCCTCCAGAAGAGGCGACAGGTCAAATGGCGCCAGTTGCGAGAAGACCACGATCTCTGCCAGGACCTCCCGCTCCATTAACAGAGTCTGTGCCGCTGCACGAACGATTTCAACGTTGTAGCCGTAGGTCGCCACTGTCAGATGGGGTGGACGTTCCAATGCCCACGTCAGATGGCTGGTGGGGAACGGCGCGTCGGAGGCGCGGACCTGGAAATCAGTCAATTCTCCCTGCCCTGGCGTAAGAAGGGGGCGAGGATAGAGCAACTTGTGCTCGATGAAGAGCACCGGGTCATCGGTAGCAAGAGCGGCTTCCAGCAGCGCGCCGGGGTCTTGAAGCGTGTTGGGGGCAATCACATTCAACCCAGGGATGCCCAGGAACAGTTTTTCCAGCGACTGGCTGTGCGTAGGGCCGTATCCCCGTCGTCCGCCCATCGGTGTGCGCACGACCAGAGGCACGCGGACCTGATCGTTGTACATCCAGCGGAATTTGGCCGCGTGGTTGATGATCTGATCGGCGGTCAGGGTGATGAAATCGCCGAACATGATTTCGACGATCGGACGCAAGCCGCGCAGCGCCATGCCCGTCGCCACGCCGACGATAGCCGCTTCGGAAATCGGGGTGGTCAGGACGCGGTCGGGGAAGCGCGTTGAGAGGCCGCGCGTGACCTTGAACGCCCCGCCGTAGGGGTCAAGGATATCTTCTCCCAGTACGTAAACACGCGGGTCACGTTCCATGACGCGATGCAGGGCGGCGTTGAGGGATTCGAGAACGGTTGGCATAGCGTTGTTCGGGAAGGCTTCAGGTAAGGGCAGGAGAGGGATCGGCGGCGGCGCGTGCGAACGCCGCGTCCACGATAGCCTGCGCTTCGCTTTCGGCCTGTTGCCGTTCGGCGGCCTCCAGTCGCGCGCCGTGAATGGTCAGGGGATCGAACTGACGAATGCGAGCGATTTCTTCCGGCGGACGCGGGTCATCGCCTTTGGAGTGAGCGGCAAAGCGGTAGGTATGCAGAATCAGCGCTGCCGGTCCGTGCCCCTTGCGCACGTGCGCGCCGGCCTGCTGTGCCAGCGAGCGCACTTCCAGTACGTCGCTGGTTTCACGTTCCCAGACGGGGATGCCAAAGGCGGCAAAACGTCCGCTCATTGAGCCGGCCACCGCTTTTTCCACCGGCGTTGTCTGGGCATAGCGGTTGTTTTCGAGGACGAAGAGAATCGGCAGACGCCAGAGAGCTGCCAGGTTCAGACTTTCATAGACCACGCCCTGCCCGAGCGTGCCATCGCCCAGGAAGACCAGCACGATCTGCTGGCTGTGTTTCTCCCGTTCTGCCAGCGCCATGCCGCTGGCGATCGGGACAATGCCTCCCTGAATGCCGTTGGAGTAGAAGTTACGCCAGTGAATGTGCTGGCTGCCGCCGCGCCCGCCTACCAGGCCGCTCGCCCTGCCCATCACTTCCGCAGCCAGCAGGTAAGGGTCACCTCCATAGGCCAGAAAATGGCCATGGCAGCGATGGTTACTGAAAACAACGTCGTCCGCTTCGATGACCGAGAAAATGCCGGCGGCATCGGCTTCCTGGCCCAGGTATGTGTGCGTGGTGCCGACCAACCGTCCGCGACTGAATTCGTCCAGCAGACGTTCCTCGAAGCGGCGAATCAGGGCCATAGTACGGTACAGGTCA
>DAOTVX010000054.1:0-7998 GCA_034436275.1 Anaerolineales bacterium
CGCAGGCGGCGAAGCAATCCCCTTGCTTGCCGGGAGATTGCTTTCCCCACGCTGCGCTCGGGACATGCGCTACGCTCGCAATGACAAGAGGCAGAGGGTTCTCCATTAGCCATGGTAGGTAGTTACGTTGTGGATGTCATGGCGAGGAGCGTTCTTTGCGACGAAGCAATTCCCAGGCGGTCCATTTCGCCTGATAAAGGGGAGTGCTTCGCCAAAAAACGGCTCGCCATGACATGGCTGAGTAGGTACTCCTGCGGTACAATTGGACAGAACCCGCAAGGCCAGCCTTACGCTTTGCGCGTGCATGGCTGCTGACAAAACCTCTATCTATCCCGCGGAGAATTTTCTTATGCCGAAAGACGTTGAAACTCGCGTGAATGAACTTCTGGCGCAGTTGACTCTGGCCGAGAAGGTCTCGTTGCTATCCGGCCGGGACATCTGGAACACGATGCCCATTGAACGCCTGGGCATCCCCTCTCTGGTCATGACCGACGGTCCGCATGGGGTACGGGCGGCGAACCCGGAAGTGGGTCGCCGGACTGGGCCGGCAACGGTTTTCCCCAGCGGTGTTTCCATGGCGGCTTCATGGAACACCAGGTTGATGGAGCGCGTCGGGCAAGCCCTGGCGGAGGAGACGCGCGCCCTGGGCTGTGATATTCTCTTGGGGCCGTGTGTAAACATTGTCCGTTACCCTCTGGCAGGGCGCAACTTCGAATCACTTTCCGAAGACCCCTATCTGGCCGGGCAAATCGCCATAGCCTACATTCGTGGCCTGCAAAGCCGGGGAGTGGGCGCTTCGCTCAAGCACTATGCCGCCAACAATCACGAGACAGAGCGCTTTCGCGCCAGTTCAAACGTGGACGAACGCACGCTGCGCGAAATTTATCTGGCCCAGTTCGAAATGGCCGTCAAAGAAGCGCAACCCTGGACCGTGATGTGTTCCTACAACCGCATCAACGGCGTCTACGCCAGTGAACATGAATCCCTGCTGCGGAAAATTCTGAAAGAAGAATGGGGGTTTCAGGGGGCGCTCATTTCAGACTGGGGAGCAACTCACAACGGCTTCCAGGCCATCGCCGCAGGTCTGGACCTGGAGATGCCAGGGCCAGCGAAATACATGCGTCTGGTGGGGGAAGCCGTTCAGAACTGGCAAATTGATCCCTCGCTGGTGGACGAGGCCGCCCGGCGTGTGCTGCGGCTGGTGTTCCTTTCCGGACGCATGGACGGGAAAGTGTCGCCGGGAGCCGTGAACACCCCTGCTCATCAGGCGCTGGCGCGTGAACTGGCGGAAGAGGCCATTACCCTGCTCAAGAACGATGGGCACATCCTGCCCCTGACAAACAGGATACGTTCCATGGCCATTCTGGGGCCGAACGCGGCGGAGGCCGTCATTGAAGGCGGTGGCAGTTCGCGCATTGAACCTCCTTACCGTGTCAGTCCACTGGAGGCCCTGCAGAAGATGCTCGGGAAGCAGGTCCGCCTTGAATACGAACAGGGCTGCGATAACTACGATGAACCGTTCGATGTGCCCTCGGCCTGGTTAGGCGGCCAAGGCCTGACCGCCGAATTCTTTGCCTCTTCCGACTTCAGCGCCGCGCCGCTGGACAGGCGAGAGGGGATGAGGCCAGAATTCTGGTACCACGTCAACTGGTCAGCCGGGAAACTGACGCCGATGGCCGCCCGTTGGAGCGGGACGCTCACTTTGCCACAGCCGGGCCAGTATCGTTTCGTCCTGCGCCATGCCGGTCACGTGCGCCTGTATGTGGATGATCACCTGATAGCGGAAAGCGAAGCGCACTCTGAGCAAGGGGGGCGGTTGGATGTCCAGCGCGAACTGACCGGCGGCGCGCACACGATCAGGCTGGAATACGTGCGCCGTCATGACGAAGAGATTATGGCGTACCGGCTTGGGGCAGGCCAGGTCTTCCCGGCCGATGCCGACCCGCGCCTGGCGCGCGCCGTGGAACTGGCGCGGAATTGTGATGTGGCGCTGATCTTCGCCGGCTATCCGGAGGGGTATGAGAGCGAGGGCAGCGACCGCCCACACATGGACTTAACGGGCGGCCAGAACCGTTTGATTGAGGCCGTCGCCGCCGTTAACCCCAAGACGGTGGTGGTTCTGAACGTCGGCGCGCCGGTGACCATGCCCTGGGTGGATAAAGTCGCGGCTATCCTGCTGGCTTACTATCCCGGGCAGGAAAGTGGCAATGCCATAGCCCGCGTGCTGCTGGGCAAAGTCAACCCATCCGGCAAATTGCCGGTGACCTTTCCCAGGCGTTTACAGGATAGCCCGTCCTATCTTAACCGCCCTTATCCGGGCTGCCGCGCGGTCAACTACGGCGAAGGCATCTTCGTCGGTTACCGTTATTTCGATTCCGCCCAGGTCGAGCCGTTGTTCCCCTTTGGGCATGGCCTGTCTTATACGACGTTCGAGTATAAGGGGCTGAAAATACCGCGCAAGGTGAAGAAAGGGCAGGCAGTGACGATTTCGCTCACCGTCACAAATACGGGAAGCGTGGCCGGCAAGGAAGTCGTTCAGGTATATGTGGCCGATGTCGCGGCCTCGTTGCCTCGTCCTCCCAAGGAATTGAAAGCCTTTGCCAAGGTGGACCTGAAGCCCGGTCAGAGCCAGGAGATCGTCTTCACGCTGGATGAACGTGCACTTTCGTTCTACGATCCGCATCGCCGCGCCTGGGTGGCAGAACCGGGCGAATTCGAAGTGCTGGTAGGGACTTCGGCGCGCGATATTCGTCTGAAAGGCAGTTTTACATTGACGGAATAGCCGCTTCTTGGCCGGCCCGGCGACCTCAGGGCAGGCTGGCGATCAGCGAGGCCAGGTCTTCGGCGATGAAATCAGGCGGCGGGTTCCAATCTGCCGCCTGCGCGCGCGGAGTGACTCCGCTCAATACCAGAGCACAGGGGAAGCCTGCGGCCTGAGCGGCGGCAATGTCCGTTTCCAGCCGATCGCCAACTACCAGCGTTGCCTCTCTGGAGGTGCCCAGTCGCTGCTGCGCCAGGGTGAGCAAGGGAGAGGCAGGCTTGCCGGCATAGACTGGTTCAATGCCAGTGGCCGTGACAACAACCGAAATCCATGCTCCCGCCCCCGGTATCTCGCCGCGCGGGGTCGGGAACGTCCTGTCGGGATTGGTGGCATAGAAGGGCCGTCCACGCCGAACGAGCAAGGTGGCCTCCACCATTTTGCGAAAGTTGATTTCCCGATCAATGCCCATGACAACAATCTCTGCCTGTTCTGCCTCATCTACCCCCACCACGTCGAACCCCTTTTCCTGCAACGCGGCGAACAGGCCGATTTCGCCGATGGCAAAGACGCGGCGGCCATGCGGCGGCACAAAACGCTGCGCCAGCAACTCAGCCAGCGCCAGCGACGAAGTGACAACCTGCCAGGGTTCAGCCGGGATACCGAAGGCCGCCAGACGCGCCACATACTGCTCCGGCGTACGCGTGCCGTTGTTGGTCGCGAAGGCAAAGCGCAGCCCACGCGCTCGTATCTGAGCAAAGATAGCCGCCAGGTCGCCAATCGGAGCCTCGCCGCGCCAGAGCACGCCGTCCATATCCAGAATGAGGGATTGGATTGTCGCAGCCATCATCGGTTCTCTTGACCTTTACTGCACTCTCTTGAAAACAGGCCCTAAAGGCAGTCGCCTTTAGGGCCTGGAACGCGGGAAGTGCGCCCGAGGCGCTTACTTCTTCTCAGCAGGGACTTCCAGCACCTGATCGACCAGACCGTATTTGACCGCCTCCGCCGGCTCCAGATAGAAATCGCGGTCGGTGTCGCGTTCAATCACTTCCAGCGGCTGACCGGTGTGTTTGGCCAGGATTTCGTTCAGCCGGCTTTTCAGACGCAAGATTTGCTTGGCCTGAATTTCAATGTCGGTGGCCTGGCCCTGCACCCCGCCCAGGGGTTGGTGCATATGGATCGTGGCATTCGGCAAGGCATAACGCCGCCCTTTCGTCCCGGCAGCCAGCAAGACGGTGCCAAACGAGGCGGTCACTCCCACGGCCACCGTGCTGATCGGGTTGGAAATCATTTGCATCGTATCATAAATCGCCAGGCCCGAGTAAATGACGCCGCCTGGGGAGTTAATATACATCTGAATTTCCCGTTCCGGGTCTTCGCGATTCAAAAAGAGCAATTGCGCCACTACCAGGTTGGCAATCTGATCATCAATCGGCATGCCAACAAAGATAATGCGCTCCTTGAGCAAGAGCGAGTAAATGTCGTAGGCGCGTTCCCCACGACCAGAAGTCTCGATAACCATCGGGATTACATTGCGAACTTTCGACAGGGACATGAGCAATCTCCATTCGTGAACAGTAAAGGGTACGCTTCGTCAGGAGGAAGGCGATGAGGCGGGCGTTTCGGGCACTTCCGCCTCGGCGGGCTCAGCTACGGACTGCGCCTCGTCTGCGGCTGCCGGTTCCGGCGCCTCGCCGCGCCCGATAGCTCGCAGACGTTCGAAGGCCTGCTCCATGTAGGCCTCGAGGAAGGCCCGCCGAAGCATGTCCTGGGTTTCCTGCGTGGTCGGCTGCGGCATTTTCTTTTTACCGGCGGATTGTGTTTTCGACTCAAGCCACTCGTGCAGCTGTCGCCCAAAGGCCTGCCGCACCTCGTCTGCAGGCACATCCAGATTTTCCTGTTCGATAACTTTGTCCAGGACCAGCTGGCGCTCCAGAAGGTCTCTGGCGCGCGGTTCGATCTCATTCTTGACGAATTCTTCGAAGGTCATTTGCCGCCTCTGGAGGTGGGTTTCCAGGTCCAGACCATCTTCGGCCAGTTCCTGCTTTGTCTCCTCCAGCGCCAACGTGACGCTTTCTTCCAACAACTGCGGCGGGTACATCACGGTCGCCTGGCGGCGAATTTCTTCCAGCACACGATCCGCATAGGCATCATCATATCTGGCCTTTGAATATTGCTGCAACCAGGTTCCCCAATGGCGGCGCAAGGCCTCCACGGTCTCAAAATCACCGATTTCTCTGGCAAAGTCGTCGTTTAATTCGGGCAATTCGACAGCCAGAATCTCGCGTATGGTTACCTCATGCACGATCTCCTGGCCGCGCACCGCCTCATTACCAGAATAGTCATCAGGGTAGCGGTATCGAATCGTTTTGCGTTCACCCACGCGCAGGCCAATCAACTGCGAAGAGAAACCCGGGAAGGGCATTTCCCCAGGATAAGTGCGTTCCAGCACCAGTACGAACGACGGCTTTTCCTCCAGCAAGGGCTTCGCGTCGGGGGATGAGTCGGCCTTACGGAAGGCGATATCCAGGGTAACAAGGTTACCCGGCTGAACCGGGCAGTCGTCAGCAACGCTGTGGAATGTTGCTCGCTTGAACCGAAGCGCGTTCAGGAAGACTTCCACTTGCTCATCCGTGGGCGGTTTCCATTCATAGGGCACGCGTACCGAGCGGTAATCTCCCAGCGTCACCTGCGGAGGCTGGGGCACGACGAACGTCAGGCGCAGCGGATCGCCCTCCTCAACGTTGGTCAGGGAGCCAGCGGCTGGCGGATGCAGGTCAAGTTCCTTGATTACCGAAGGGTAGATTTCCTCTGCGAGCAAGTCAATGGCTTCTTCGCGGATGGCATCTTCCCCAACATGTTGCACCACCATCGCATAGGGCGCATTCCCTGGCCGAAAACCGGGGATTTTTACGCGCTTCGAAATGGCACGCGCGGCGCGTTGCATGGCTTTCTGGAACTGTTCCGCTTCGATGGTGACATGGATGGTAAGTTGACAATCATCGCGGGGTTGCGTTTCAATGTTCAACGGAGAGCCTCTCAAAAATGGAATTCACAGGAATCTCCAGTGGGGAAGGCGGGATTTGAACCCGCACGCCTTGCGGCACATGATCCTAAGTCATGCCTGTCTGCCCATTCCAGCACTTCCCCGACTGGTTGGGAGCATGTGTGGGCGAAATTATAAGCGCGAGAGGGGCAGGCGTCAACCAGGGGCGTTCTACGATCGTGTCCACGCCAGAGTTGTCTGCCGGAGGCCAATGGCGATGACCGCGTTCTCCAGCGTAAGACGCCTTTTCAGGCCATCGGCTCAGCCGGGTGGGAAAGCCGCCCTATCAAGACCCTGCCAGGCCCTGCTCGGTCAGTCTGGTATCGGGATTCCCGACAACATTTGCGGGCGCGCAATACTCCACAAACACGCCGCCGTCAGGGCTTTTCAGCGTTCCGCCTGTCATTGCGAGGCGGCAACAGGGCCACGCCGAGGCTCGCCCGAGGTACCGCCGAAGCAATCCCCTGGCGAGTCTCACGAATGCTCTTGTTGCTTTGGGGGAACTTGAGATTGCTTTGCCGCCTTCGGCGGCTCGCCATGACACGGATAGGTAGTTACCGGGCGGGTGTGTGCTTTTGAGTGCGGCACATTATTTTCGGGAAAACGTCATTCCCTGCCATGATCGCATTGGAGGGCGAACCATCAACGAATGCCGGACCACCAATAAACGAACAGCCGCGTCGCATTCGTTGATTCAGTGTCCTGTGCAAGGTATACGGTACAAGAGATGGCACAATTGCCACGCCCGTGTTCGGTGAAGAAAAAGGCTCGCCCTGGCTGAGCAAGGCGAGCCTCTGCATTTTTCGATGAGCGTTGGCACTTACTTCTGAAAGATAGTTCTGAAGAGGGTGTCTTTATCAATTGGCCGTGTGCAGAAGAACCAGTCGTAGCATTTTACATCTTTCTCTTTGCCTTCCATGCGGTCCTTGGCTACGCCGCACGAACCGGGGGGCGGGACGATGACGTCATCGCCGGGCCGCCAGTCAGCAGGAGTGGCCACGCCGAAGGCATCCGCGGTTTGCATGGCGATCAGGGCACGGTAAAGTTCGTCGAAATTGCGCCCCAGGCTGAGAGGATAGTAAATGATGGCGCGGATGATGCCCTTCGGGTCAATGAAGAAGACGGCGCGCACGGCTTTGGTCGAACTCTCGCCGGGCTGGATCATGCCATACTTGCGGGCCACTTCCATGGTGATGTCTTCAATGAGCGGGAACTTGACCTCGACATTTTTCATGCCCTTGTATTCGATTTTCTCTTTGATGGTGCGCAGCCAGGCAATATGGCTGTAAAGGCCGTCCACGGAGAGGCCGACCAGCTTGCAGTTGGCCTGGGCAAACTTTTCCTCCAGGGTGGCAAAGGTCATGAATTCCGAGGTGCAAACAGGGGTGAAATCAGCCGGGTGGCTGAAGAGAATGACCCAACTGCCCTTGTAATCTTCAGGGAAATTAATCGGGCCTTGGGTGGTGACGGCCTTGAAGGCCGGGGCCGGGTCGCCGATACGCGGCATAGGGGTGATAGGGGTTTCAGGGGTATCCATTTTTCTTTCTCCTTTTTACTTGGAACGGTTGAAAATTCACGAAACTCCGGATGGTTGACAGGTGGGACAAAGCCCATAGAACATCAGGCATGCCCCAAGCAGTTGATAGCCCGACGTGCGGCGGACTGTTTCGTCCAGGCCAGACAGGCAATCGCAGGGAACGTCCACAATCCGATGACAGCGAATGCAGGCCAGGTGAAGGTGCGGCGAGATGTTCGCGTCATAGTGAACCGTGTTGTCGCCAGCGTGCCCGAGAGCATTGACCTGTCCTAACTCGACCAGCGCCTTGAGCGTGTTATAGACCGTCATTGGCGAGAGCGAGGGATAGCGGGAACGCAGGTGCTCGTAAATCATCACCGCCGTGGGGTGATCTTTGCTCTCCAGCAGGAACTGGCAGATGGCAACGCGCTGGGGCGTCAGGCGCAAGCCGGCTTGTTTCAGGGAGGCAGTGAGAGATAAGGAGGACATAATCTATATTAATTATTTATTTGTATTTATTATAGTTTATAAAGAGCGTTTTGTCAAGATCGCCCCGCTGTTCTCCACCCTGCGCTTCATTGCATTGACTTTTACGCCTACTTCTACTACACTTTGGGTATGCTGGCGCGCGTTTATTCCTGTGCTGTGTTGGGACTGGACGGGGTCGTCGTCGAAGTA
>DAOTVX010000055.1:0-14417 GCA_034436275.1 Anaerolineales bacterium
GGGCTGGCTCTGGGCCTGGGGATGTTGACCAAGATGACGTTCTATCTGTATGCCTTCCCCGTGCTGGTTTTCTTTTGTGTTCGTTCCCTCATGGTGGCTCACCAGCGAGGGAAAGCGATTGTAGAACTGATCCTGATAGGCACGATGGCCGCTTTATTGAATCTGGGCTACTGGTCGCGCAATTTCATCACCTTTGGTTCCGTATTTGGATCTCGAGAATACATTGCTTATCGTATCATCTCACTTGGCCCAGGTGCCTTGCTCGGCGGCCTGGCGCGAAACCTGGCGCAGAATCTGGCAATGCCCAATGAGCAGGTGACTGCCAGCATGGTCAATGGATTGAAGCGAGCCTTTGCGCCAGTTGATCCCACCATGAAGATATTTGATCTGGAGTTTGCCTGGAATCATGAGAATCTGGCTGGCAATCCGGTCCACTTGATGCTGGCATTCAGTGCTTTCGTCATTGTATTCTTGCGAAAACAGCTTCGTGCCAATCGCCTTTTGTGTACTTACCTCTTGTTGACGATCGCCTCCTACCTCACGCTGGGATACGGCATCTACGATTTCTTCGGCGTGCGTTTTCAGTTGCCGGCTTTTATTGCCTGGGCAGTTCCCTTCGGCATCGTCAGCGAGTCGCTGGTGGAAAGGAGCCGTGTATGGCCGGTGGCCATGACGCTCCTGTTGTTCCTGATGGCTTTGCCGTGGCTACTCTTCAACCGCACGCGTCCGGTAATTGCCATGCGCGATTCAAGCGACCCACTTACCATTCCCTGTCTGGCCGGTTGTACGGCAGAAAGTGTGCTCATTGCCCCTCCGACGCGCGTCATGTTTGCCGGCAAACTGGTTCTCGAGGAACCTTACGTTCAGGCAACCAATGCTCTTAAGGAAACAGGTTGTCGCTCGGTAGGTTTGTATCTGGATTCTCATGACCTGGAGTATCTGTTCTGGTGGCTGCTGGAGGCGCCGCAAAGCGGAATACGGCTGGAAACACTTCACGCCGTGCCTGAAACGGAGCGTTATCTGGATCCTGCTTATCAACCCTGCGCTGTTTTGTGTACGCTGTGCCGTCAGGGGAATCAAATTCAGGATCAATTTTATGGCCTGGACCTCGTCGGCGATTACAGCGGTCGGGTGCAACTCTATGTGGACAAACGTTACCGGCCATAAGGGCCACAGCCGCGCAGGCAGGTTATGCCTGGAAGCACTTTGGTGGAGGCTGTTATGCTGACTCGTTTGCGTCTACTCGTCCTTCTGCCTGCTCAAAAGCAACTTTTCGCGGTAGGAGGGTTGCTGGTGCTGAATCTGGCTTTTAACGTGTTGGCGAACGCCAGTTTCAAGTTCTCGGCGCTGGCAACGACTTGGAAAGGTTTCCTGAGCTGGCAGATAGCCGGGAATCTGGCCGGCCTGATTACGGTATTGACCCTGACCGGACTGTTGAAATATTTACCGCTGAGCCTGGCGTATCCTCTGACCATGGGGCTGGCGATCCTTGGCGTGCAGTTGGTGGCAGCGCGGGGTATTTTTCACGAAAGCATTTCCCCGACGCAGTGGCTGGGCGTTTTCCTTATCGTTGCCGGCCTCTGGTTCATTCAACGCTAGCCGTTGACGACCCGGCTTGCTGTGCATCCTTTGCGCCTTGCCATTCAACGTTTTGATCACTGGCTGTGCCGCCAGTATGGCGTCTATGCCTTCTGTCAGGCGGAGGGCGTCATCCTGCGGGTGCAGCAGGGTAGCGCGGCTCATGATTTGCTGCTGCCTGATGGCTGCGTTCCACGCGGCCGCCCGGTGCTTCTGCTCCATTTCTGGAACGAACGCCTCCCACCAATTCCCCCGGCCGGCCCGGACCTGGAATATGCCGTTCGTTTACGACGTGGTTTGATCCGTTCGCTTCAGGCTATCGCCGTTTACCTGGCCCAAACCCCTTGCCTGGAGACTGTGCAGGCTGTGGGCGGCGTGACCGCCCATGTTACTCTGGAGCGACCCAATAGCGGGCGAGCACTGCTCAACAGCCTGGGCTTCACCTTGTTCCCCTACCATCGTCCGGCGGGCGCCTTTGGGGAATTCTGGGAGAATTTCTATACCTGGTGGCTGATGTGGGCGTTTAACCCGGCCAGCGTGCGCCATCGTCCGCTCTGGAAACTGCAGCGCCTTGAATTCTGGATGACACGTCAGGCATTTCTACGACGCTATGCCCCGCCCAGTGTTGACCCGCCCCGCTCTTCATGTTAGACTCTTTTCCACGATGCAACCGCGATGTCTGATTCTGTTCCTGTTGTTGCCCTTTCTGCACCGACCACAGTCCCAGCCCGGCGCGCCGCTGATTACTGCTCCGCAAAGCGGACAGGTGGTCCAGGGCCAGGTGGCGATTCGGGGCACCAGCGCGATGGCGGGCTTCGCGGCCAGCGAACTTACTTTCACCTACGCTGACGGTACTCTGCCAACATGGTTTCTCCTTGCCGTCAATCAACAACCTGTGCAAAATGACGTGCTGGCGTTGTGGAATACCACCGCCATTACGGATGGGAACTACACGCTGCGTCTGCGCGTTTATTTGACCGATGGAGGCTATCAGGATACTTTCGTCGATAACGTCCGCGTGCGCAACTACACGCCTGTCGAAACTTCCACTCCTCTTCCATCTCCTACGGCTACCGTAACCCCTGTGCCTGCCACTCCGCCACAGCCGACAGCCACGGCCACTCCCTTACCTCCTACGCCGTCCCCTTTGCCTCCCAATCCGGCCGCGCTCCGCCGCGAGACGATTCAGGCCAGCGCCGTTTATGGCGCGGCCCTGACCCTTCTCCTCTTCGCCCTCTTCGGAGCCGGGATGTATCTGCGTCGCGCACGGTGATTCCCCACGATGGACGAATTTCCCCTCCTCATTGTTGGTCTGGGCAACCCCGGCCGCGAATATCGAGACAACCGACATAACATTGGCTTCATGCTTCTGGATCGTCTGGCGGTGAAGCTGGATGTGCGCTTCACCCGTTTGCAGTCTCAGGCTCTGGTCGCGCCGGGTATGTATGAGCAGCGCAAAGTCATCCTGGCCAAACCGCAGACGTTCATGAATCTCTCAGGACGAGCGGTGCAGGGTCTGGTGCGATTCTACAAGTTGCCGCTGGAGGCGCTGTTGGTTGCCTATGACGATCTGGATTTACCGGCTGGCGTGATTCGTCTGCGCCCGGATGGCGGCTCGGCCGGTCATCGGGGAATGGAATCGATTATCGAGCATCTGGGCACCGACCGCTTCCCGCGCCTGCGCCTCGGCATTGGCCGCCCGCCGGGACGGATGGAAGCCCGCGACTATGTGCTGCAGGACTTCTCTGCCGAGGAAACGCCGCTTGTTTCAGCCATGCTCAACCGGGCTGTGGAGGCCACTTTGACCTGGATCGTCGCGGGGTTGGAAATGGCCATGAATCGTTTCAATGTGGCTGCGCCATCCGTGTAACTTTCTTGCTCTTCGTGCATCGAATGCTGATGAGATCATCTTTTCACTTCTGAGGTTCATGATGGATCATGTGCAACCGGAACGTGTTCGTACGCTGATTCTCGGCGCCGGCCCGGCCGGGCTGACCGCGGCACTCTACGCCGCGCGCGCCGAACTGGCCCCTGTTGTCCTGACCGGCACGCAAATCGGCGGGCAGGCTGCTCTGACCTATACCATCGAAAACTACCCCGGCTTCCCGGAGGGCGTGGGCGGAGCAGAACTGGGCGAACTTTTCCAGAAACAGGCGGAACGCTTCGGCGCCCGTATCGAACTGGACTCGGCGCGTCAGGTAGACCTCTCGCAGCGTCCCTTCCATGTTGTGACCGACAACGGCGCTTATCTGGCTGAAACGCTCATCATTGCCACCGGCGCCAGCCCCAATCATCTCAACGTGCCTGGCGAAAGCGAATTGACCGGGCGCGGGGTCTCCTATTGCGCCACCTGCGATGGATGGTTTTTTAAAGATCGGCGCGTCGTCGTCGTTGGCGGCGGCGATAGTGCGCTCGAGGAGAGTTTGTTTCTGACGCGTTTTGCCAGCGGAGTGACGATTATTCACCGTCGCGATGCCCTGCGCGCTGGCCCGTTGCTGCAAAAACGCGCTCTGGCAAACCCGAAAATCCAGTTCCTGTGGAATACCATCGTGCGTGAAATTGTGGGGTCGGAGAAAGTGGAGGCGGTGCGTATCCAGAACGTTCAGAACGGCGAAGAGAGCCTTTATCCCACCGATGGGGTTTTCATTTTCATCGGCCATACTCCCAACACCCGGTTGTTTGTCGGTCAGTTGGACATGGAAGACGGATACATCAAGGTGGACGAACGAATGCGGGCGAGCGTACCGGGCGTCTATGCCGCTGGCGAGGCTGCCGACCGCCACTACCGTCAGGTCATCACCTCGGCCGGGATGGGCGCCGCCGCCGCGATGGAGGCTATCCGCTTCCTTGAGCAACAAGGCCGCTGATAGCGCGCCACGAACGTTTTCGTCTCCTCACCGCCTGACCTGATGATAGTCAGGCGGTGTTTTTTGAAAATCAGTAACTACTCCGCCATTTCATTGCGAGCCGTTTTCTGGCGAGGCAATCTCCCCTTTATCAGGCGAAATGGACCGCTTGGGGATTGCTTCGTCGCAAAGAACGCTCCGCGCCATGACATCCATAACGGTTTTGAGACAGGGCTAAATAGTGACGTTCCACAGAAGCAGTAAGAACCTTCGTGAGACTTGCGAGGAGATTGCCTCGGCGTGGCCCTGTTGCTGCCTCGCAATGACAGCGGGCAGGTAACTACCACAGAGAACGCTCCGCGTCATGACAGGGAGGGGAAAATGGGATGTCAGAATCATGACACGCGAACGCCCGTTTTCCTCCTGCCTGAAACTTCATCTTCCCGTATAATGGGAAAGACCGTTCCGCGAAGAACGGTGGGAGTGTTTGCCGCTGCATTCTGCGCGCCTGGAGGAGCCTGTTGTGAACCTGACTGAACGCGATTTGCAAAAAGGGTTCAAAGCATTGAAGGTAAAGGCCCCGGTCATCGTCCACGCCTCCCTGTCCTCTTTTGGCTATGTCGAGGGTGGCGCGGCGACTGTGGTGGAGTCGCTGCTGGCGGTCTTCCCGATGGTGATGATGCCGACGTTTACCTACAAGACGATGATTACTCCCCTCGTTGGCCCACCTGACAATGGATTGACCTATGGCAGTGGCAGCGATGCCAATCGCTTGGCCGAGTTCTTTACCCCAGAAATGCCTGCGGATTCGTTGATGGGGATTATTCCGGAGACGTTGCGCCGGCATCCGCGGGCGCGCCGTTCGGCGCATCCCATCCTTTCTTTTTGCGGCGTGAACGTTGACTTTGCGCTCCGGACGCAGACGTTAGCGCAGCCTTTTGCTCCCATCGGCGCGCTGGCCGCGCGTGAAGGGTGGGTGTTGTTGCTGGGCGTGGATCATACCGTCAATACCAGCATTCACTACGCCGAACAACTGGCGGGACGGAAGACCTTTGTGCGCTGGGCATTGACCCCGCAAGGCGTCATCGAATGCCCCAATTTTCCCGGCTGTTCCGCCGGTTTCCAGGCCATTGCTCCTTACCTGCAAAAAAGCACCCGCCGGGAGCATATTGGCAATGCTCTCGTGCAGGCTGTACCGTTGAGAGTGCTCTTTGAGAAGACCAGCGCCTGTCTGCGGGCTGATCCGCTGGCGCTCCTTTGCACGCAGCAGACATGTGAACGCTGCGCTCAGGTGCGTGCCATCGTATCGGCTCATGCTTCTCGCGCAGCATAAGGGGCTGTTAACAACCAGCGCAGGCCGAAGATGTGGGGGAGCAGGGGGGATGGCTTCAACGATGGGCGGCAAGGGCGGTATAATCTGGCGGTGGAGCCTTTATGTTGCCTCGTATCGTCTTCATGGGTTCGCCGGAATTTGCGTTGCCAGTGCTGGAAGCGCTGACGCGCCAGTACCCTGTCGTCGGCGTGGTGACCCAGCCTGATCGACCGGCCGGCCGGGGTGGGCAGTTACGACCGCCGCCGGTCAAGGTCTATGCGCAGCAGGCGGGGTTGCCTTTTATTCAGCCGGAGAACTTGCGCGCGGCAGAGGTCATGGCGCAGCTGCGCGCCTGGGCGCCGGATGTGATTGTGGTAGCGGCTTTTGGCCAGATTCTCAGGCCTGAGGTTCTGGAACTGCCGCCGTATGGCTGCCTGAACGTCCACGCTTCGTTACTGCCGCGCTGGCGCGGCGCATCTCCGATCGCTGCGGCCATCCTGGCCGGCGATGCGGAGACAGGCGTGACCATTATGAAGATGGACGCCGGCGTTGATACGGGCCCGATTCTTGCACAACGCGCGCAACCAATCGCTCGCGAGGATACCACTGCCAGCCTTTCAGCCCGCCTGGCCAGACTGGGCGCCGACCTGTTGCTCGAAACATTGCCCGATTACCTGAACGGCAGGTGTCAGCCTTACCCACAGCCGGCGCAAGGTGTCACCTATGCACCAATGCTAAAAAAGGAAGATGGGCGGCTGGATTTCCAGAAAACGGCTAATGAACTGGAGCGGCAGGTGCGCGCCATGAATCCCTGGCCGGGAGCCTGGTTTGAGTGGGATGGCGCGCCGCTCAAAGTCTGGCGCGCTCGCGTCTGGTATGGGCCAACCCCTGGCAGCGGTCAGCGAGTGGTTCTGGATGGGTATCCGGCGATCGGCAGCCGCGAAGCCGTGCTTGTGCTGGAAGAAGTTCAACCAGCCGGGCGGAAGCCCATGTCGGGAAAAGCCTTCCTGGCCGGCGCGCGTACCTGGTTGACCTCCTGCATGTCGTAGTGCCCAGCGTTGCCTGCCCGTCGCGCCGGCGACTTGCGTCCTCGCCGAAGACAGTTACAATTGAGCCCACGCCAGGCGTTTTTGCGCTGGCGAGGCTGGCGCACTGGTTATCCTTTTACGCCTGGCTGGCAATATTCCAGATTCCGCATTATCCGCGTTTTCCATATTGTCCGTGTCATCCGTGTCCCGTGTTCTCAGGCTTTCTGTGGTAAGTTTTTGCCGTGGACTTAATTTCACCTGAAAAAGGAGAACGTTCCATGCACGATTGCTTTCAGGCTCGCGATACATTGAAGACAAGATATGGCACTTACACCATCTACCGTCTGGAAGCGTTGGAGAAGGCCGGCCTGACTCGCCTGAGCCGCCTGCCATATTCTCTGCGCATCCTGTTGGAGGCCGCGCTGCGACAATGCGCCAACGGTCTGGTTGGCGAGGAGCAGGTCCGTCAGATTGCCGCCTGGCGCCCCCAGCAGGAGGCGCGCCCGGCCATTGCCTTCCTGCCGGCGCGCGTCATCATGCAGGATTTTTCCGGCGTTCCGGCCATCGTTGACCTGGCGGCCATGCGGGAAGCCATGGCGCGACTGGGCGGCGATCCCAAACGCGTTAATCCGCTCCTGCCGGTGGATCTGATCATTGACCATTCGCTCCAGGTGGACTTCTTTGCCGCTCCTGACGCGTTGCAACGCAACGCCGAACTGGAATTTCAGCGCAATCGCGAGCGTTATGAGTTCCTGAAATGGGGGCAGCAGGCGTTCGCCAATTTCCGCGTCGTACCTCCCATGACCGGCATCATCCATCAAATCAATCTGGAATATCTGGCCAGCGTTGTTGCCGTGCGTCAGAGCGACGACGGCGAGAGAACGGCTTTCCCGGATAGCGTGATCGGCACCGATTCGCATACCACCATGGTCAACAGTCTGGGCGTGCTCGGCTGGGGCGTGGGGGGCATTGAAGCCGAGGCCGTGATGCTGGGTCAACCGCTGGATATGCTTCTGCCAGATGTGATCGGCGTCAAACTGTACGGTCGGCTGCGCCCTGGCGTGACCGCCACCGATCTGGTGCTGACCGTCACTCAGCGCCTGCGGCAGCGAGGCGTGGTGGAGAAATTCGTAGAGTTCTACGGGCCAGGAGTGGCAAGCCTCTCTTTGCCCGATCGCGCGGTGCTGGCAAACATGGCACCCGAATATGGCGCAACGATGGGCTTCTTCGCCGTAGATGAGGAGACGCTG
Source organism: Anaerolineales bacterium (assembly GCA_034436275.1). Lineage (GTDB taxonomy): Bacteria > Chloroflexota > Anaerolineae > Anaerolineales > Villigracilaceae > DAOTVX01. The sequence goes on from DAOTVX010000055.1 coordinate 8,015, forward strand.
CGCTATCTGCGCCTGACCGGTCGTCCGGAAGAACAGGTGGAACTGGTCGAGAGGTACTGCCGCGCCCAGGGGCTGTTCCGCGAGGCGACCAGCCCGGAACCGGAGTTTACTGACGTTCTGGAACTGGACCTGGACTCGGTCGAGCCCTCGCTGGCTGGGCCCAAACGTCCGCAAGACCGCGTGCCCCTGGTGGAGATGAAACGCTCCTTCCAGCAGGCGTTGACTGCCTCGCCGAAGGAAGGCGGCTATGGGCTGACCGCCTCGGACCTGGACCGTCGGGCGACCATAGGCGTCAACGGTGGTTCGTATGCCATTGGACACGGCGCGGTAGTGATCGCCGCGATCACTTCGTGCACCAATACCAGTAATCCGGCGCTGTTGATGGCGGCGGGCCTGCTGGCCAGGAAAGCCGTTGCGCGCGGTTTGCAAACGCCGCCGCACGTCAAAACCAGTCTGGCGCCCGGTTCGCGCGTCGTTACCGAATACCTGCGCGCGGCTGGTCTGCTGGAGCCTTTGAATCGGCTTGGTTTCCACGTGGTGGGCTATGGCTGTACTACCTGCATTGGCAACAGCGGGCCATTGCCGGGCGAGGTGGCGCGCGCGATTGTAGAAGAGAAACTGGTGGCAGCAGCCGTGATCTCTGGAAATCGCAACTTCGAAGGCCGCGTCCACCCGCTGGTGAAGGCTAACTATCTGGCCTCGCCTCCGCTGGTTGTGGCCTATGCCCTGGCCGGCAGGGTGGATATTGATTTGGAGAACGAACCGTTGGGTTACGATCGCCAGGGAGCCCCCGTTTTCCTGCGTGATCTCTGGCCTGAGCCTGAAGAAATTCAGGCGGCCATCGCGGCCCACCTGAAGAGCGATTTGTTCCGCGAAAAATATGCCGATGTATTCCGGGGCTCGGATATGTGGCAGGCGATTCCGGTGGGCGCTGGCGACCTGTTCCAGTGGGATGAGACCTCCACGTACATTCACTGTCCGCCGTTCTTTGAGGGCCTGACGCTCGATTTGCCGCCGCTGGGTGAGATTCGCGGTGCGCGCGTCCTGGCCGTGTTTGGCGATTCGGTTACGACCGATCACATCTCGCCAGCCGGCAGTATTCCGGCGGATAGCCCGGCCGGGCAGTTCCTGCAAGAGCGCGGCGTCCTGCCCAAAGACTTCAACCAGTACGGCGCGCGCCGTGGCAATGATCAGGTGTTGACGCGCGGCACCTTTGCCAACATTCGCCTCAAGAACCTGCTGGTCGCCCCCCGCGAAGGCGGTTATACCATTTACCTGCCTGCCGGCGAGGAGATGACCATTTTCGACGCCGCCATGCGCTACAAAGCCGACGGCACGCCCGTCATTATTCTGGCCGGCAAGGAGTATGGCACCGGCTCCAGCCGTGACTGGGCGGCGAAGGGCCCGATGTTGCTGGGCGTGCGCGCCGTCATTGCCGAATCGTTCGAGCGTATCCACCGTTCCAATCTGGTCGGCATGGGTATTTTGCCGCTGCGTTTCCTGAACGGCGAAAACGCCGCCTCGCTCGGCCTGGATGGCCGCGAAGTGTACGATATCGAAGGTCTGCGCGCCGACATGCCCCCTCAGGCCATTCTTACCGTGCGGGCCACCAGGGCCGATGGTACCTGCCGGGAGTTCCCGGTGCAGGCCCTGCTGAACACGGAAGCGGAGGTGAATTACTACCGAAACGGCGGAATCTTGCCGGCGGTGTTGCGCAGCCTGCTCCAGTCCTCTTCGCGGCGGTGAGACGCGCCAGGCCTTCCTCCGTCTCGCCGCAATCCGGGACCGGCGGGGCAGGCTTGCGGAGAGGCATCCCTCGTGTGCCGGGTGGCCAGCCCCTGCTCACCACCGGGGTAAGATGGTCTTCTCATACCAATCATGATCCCAAAGACCAGCTTCCCTAAGCGAGTGGTAACTACTCAGCCATGTCATGGCGAGCCGTTTTTGGGCGAAGCAATCTCCCGTTTATCAGGCAAAATGGACCGCCTGGGGATTGCTTCGTCGCAAAGAACGCTCCTCGCCATGACATGCACAACGGTTTTAAGACAGGGCTGAACAGTTACAAACTGGCAAAATCACAGGGTTTTCGTATTGCGTGCAATCACTTTTGAATGCACACAACAGGCAAGGGTGTGGCTCAAATTTTCGGGGGAAGTTGGGCAGTCATCGGTTGAGAAGCAGGCTTTCTGGAGAAAACCGCCCACGAATTACGAAACGAATCCACGAATGCAGACGGCAGACGGCGAACAGCCGCAGGCCCTGGCGTTCGGGCAGTCTATTGAGGGCGCGCCGTCAGGCCCAGAATAAACCACGCCAGCAGGCTGCCGGCCATGCCAATCCAGTACAGACCATGCGCACCAAACTGGTCAAAAAACAACCCCGCCAGCGGCGCCGCCAGCAGACCAATGCCGCCGCGCAGCGTCACCTCAAACAGCGAGATAACGGTGGCTCCCTGACCATCAGGCGCATTTTCCACCAGATAGTTCAGGTAAGAAACAGCGTTGAGACTGAACGCCACACTAAAGAGAACCCGCAATACGAAGATGCTGATCACAGAAGGGAAAAGCGCCACTGGCAGGTAGGCCAGCGCCTGTAAAAACAGGGCAAAACGCAAGACCCGCCCGGCACCATAGCGGCGCAGAATACGATCAGCAAGGAGCATGAACGGCGGCTCGACCAAAGCGCCGGCGGTGTTGGCCCACCCAATCAGGCCGGTGGGCGCGCCAAGTTGGGCCAGGTAGATACTTTCAAATTGCTGACGGCCAGCGTTGCCTAACCAGATGACAATCAGGGCCAGCGCCAGGCCGGTCATCGGACGACTACGTTTCAGGGCGCGCAGCACCTGCAGCGTTGGCATACGGTCGTTCGATCTGCTTGCCGCCGGCAGGCGCTCTGTTCCCCGTACCAGGGCCAGTAACCCGATACTCAAGAAGAGCATGACCGCATACCCTGCAAAGGGTACAAACAAGCCATGTCGTTCCATCAACCAGCCGGCCAGCGGCGCGGCCGCCGCCCATCCCAGCGAACCCCAGAGACGAATCGAACCAAAGCCGGCTTTCTCTCCCTCGACTACCGCCAGCGCCTGCATACTGGACAGCGAACCGCTGCCACTGTTCACCAGCGCATCAAGAACGACGAAAACAACGAAGCCCCAGAAGAGGGTTTGTACACCACGCAGGAGCGCAAAACAGGCGCTGCCCAACAAAGCCAGTTGTAGCAAACGCCTCGGCGCGCGCACACGATCTCCCCATCTTCCCCAGACTGGCGCGGCCACCATGCCGGCAATGGCGCCCCAGGTGCTGAGCAGGCCAATTTCCGTACCGCTCAGACCGCGCGCCTGATACACCAGCGTCACAAATGGCATCAGGAATCCCCCTGCTCCAATCCACAGGAAATAGTAGGCTCGCATGAGCCACAGGTTACGTTGGGAAAGCGACATGGAGAGAACTATCCCGCCAGGCGCGGCGTCAGGCGCTGCAAGCCGGCGATAAGATCAGAACGCAGACGATAATCCCGCAGACCGGCCGCCTCCATTCCCAACAATACCCCTCCCACCACCGGCGGCGCTTCCAGACGCACCAGACGGGCCCGCGGCGCCACGCCGTGCACCGTTGCTGCCAGCGTCTCTGTCAACAAAGGATGACCTTTGTACAGACTGCCAATCAACACCACATCGAAGGTCTCCTCCTCCAGTTCCAGCTGGCGGATAACGCTGACGGCCATCATCCCCAGTTCCTCCCCCGCCCAACGCACTACCTCCAGGGCTTGAGCATCACCCTGACGGGCAATCTCGAAGGTCAACAATACCAGCGCAGGGTCAAAGCGATACCAGCCCAGGTACACTCCCTCGACCAGATCATCCAGATTGCGAGCGCCCAGGCGCTGGATAAACGCCGGCGTCAACGCGGTAGCCGGCCCGCGCTTGACCCATTCGAAGACAATGGCGCGCATGGCACGCGCGACGATGTCGTAACCACCGGCGTACTCCCCCGACCACTCCCCGTGCCCGCCGACCACGCGCCCTGTGCGCGTCCGATCCCTGTTCCAGCCGCGGCAGTTGCATCCCGTCCCGGCCACGACCGAGACGCCCCAGCCATCCTCAGCCCCGGCCAGGATTCCCAGCACCGCGTCATTGACGATCTCCAGCGGACAGCGCAGGCCAAGCGGCTCAATGGCGCGCAAATGCGGCTGGCGTTGACTTGGCCAGTCGTAACCGCCGATTCCCATGCCCGCTCCGGCAATCTGACCCACCTCAACGTTCGCCATCTCCAGCGCCTTGTTGACCGTCGCCAGAAGAACCCGGGTGAACCCTTCATAGCCCACCCCCTCCCAGTTACCAGGGCCGCCCTGGGCAAAACCAGCCACGTGACCGTTTTCATCCGCAATCACTGCATGAGTCTTTGTTCCACCGATATCGACACCCAGGAAGTAACGCGCCATGCGAGCCAATCCTTGACATAGAAATTCCACGCCCCACCACCCGCGGAGCCTGGTTACTTTGACAATGTCACGTTAAACGTTTGGTCACTATTCCGCTCTGCACCAAAAAAGTTGACATTGTCGCATTATGCTTTCAATTTTACTCGATTACCCGAAGCAAGTATAATGCAAAGCATGATTCTCCTCAGCGGCGGCACTGGCTTTATCGGTCGCGCCCTGGCGCGCCATCTGGTGGAAAGCGGCCAGCGGGTGCGGTTGTTGCTGCGCCCGGCAGTGCGCACGCCGCGCTTGCCGAAGGGCGTTCCGGTTGAGGTAGCCATGGCCAGCCTGAGCGACAGGCGCGGGTTGCGGGCCGCGTTGCATGGCGTGCGCATCGTCTATCACCTCGCCAGCAGCGAACACGCCGGCGCGCGCGCCGATTTGCAGGCCATAGACATCGCCGGCACCGCCAATCTGATTCTGGCAGCCAGAGAAACGTCACTGGAGCGTTTCATTTTCCTCAGCCGTCTTGGCGCCGACCGCGCCTCGGCCTACCCGCTCCTCAAAGCCAAAGGCATTGCCGAAGAGAACCTGCGGAAATCCGGCCTCCCCTATACGATCCTGCGCTCCGCACCCGTTTTCGGCTCAGGCGACCACTTCACCACCCATCTGGCGCGCCTGATCGCCCTTTCGCCTGTTTTCTTGCTACCCGGCCGGGGCGAAAGCCTGCTTCAACCGCTCTGGGTGGAAGACCTGGCCGCGTGCCTGACCTGGTTGCTGGACGATACAGCCACCATCAACCAGACCTTCGAAGTCGGCGGAAGTGAGTACTTTCCCTTTCGCCAGATTGTAGAGATCATCCTGGACGTCATGCGCCAACGCCGTCTGCTGGTTCCCTGCTCCCCGCCCCTGCTGCGCGCCCTGACCGTGATCTTCGAAACCGTTTTCCCGCGTTTTCCCACCTCAGGTTTCTGGCTGGACGATCTGGCCGTCAGCCGTACCTGCCCGATCGACAGTCTGCCGCGCACCTTCGGGTTGATGCCGGCGCGCTTCGCCTCGCATCTGGATTACCTGCGCGGCGTCTCCTGGATGGCCGAGGCGCTGCGCTACCTGTTCGTCGGCGCAGGCCGTTGACCGTCCGAACGGTAGAGGCCATGTTGAACGATATAGGCCGCGATAGCAGGCGGCAAAAGACCTTCGACCGTCTGCCCCTGCGCCAGCCGCCGCCGAATCTCGCTCGATGAGACCGCCATGGGCGGGGCCTCCAGCCAGCGCACTTTGGCTCGAAGACCCGGTAAACGCTGTTCCAATACATTCAGGTCAAGGTCCACGCCCGGACGCGGCAGCACAGCCACCCCCGCGCAGGAAGCAACGAACTCTGCAGCGCGGTGCCAGAGCGGCAGATCGCGCAACGAATCGGCTCCCATGAGGTAAATCAGGCCGGCCGCCGGATACTGCCGGGCCAGCAGACGCAGGGTGTCCACCGCATAGTGCGGCGGCGGGCGGTCTATATCCACGCGCGAGAGTTCAAAGGCCGGCTCCCCCTGCAGCGCCAGTTGCACCATTGCCAGCCGATGCTCCAGCGGCGTGAGGCGCTGGCCGCGTTTGTGCGGCGGCGCAGGCGTCAAGACCCACAATACCCGCTCCAGCCCCCACTGTTGCCGGGCCGCGCGCGCCAGAGTCAGATGCCCCTCGTGCGGCGGATCGAACGTCCCGCCCAGAACGCCTATCTCGGCCATGTTGAAAGTATACCGTAAAGCGAAGAGGATGGGCAATCTGCTATAATCAAAAAAGGCAACGACCTGTCCACCCATGTCATGGCGAGAGCCGTTTTTTGGCAAGCAATCTCCCATTTATCGTAACTACCTACCATGGCTAATGGAGAACCCTCTGCCTCTTGTCATTGCGAGCGTAGCGCATGTCCCGAGCGCAGCGTGGGGAAAGCAATCTCCCGGCAAGCAAGGGGATTGCTTCGCCGCCTGCG
>DAOTVX010000056.1:0-1526 GCA_034436275.1 Anaerolineales bacterium
TGAGGCCAGTTTCTCCTCCTACATCCTCCCTGCAAAAACCCTCCCGTCTGCTCGGCGGGAGGGTTCGTTTCAAATCACAATCTTTTCGACCACTTCGGGGTCATCCTGATACTTCAGCAGGCGCAACCCCTCCAGGCGCAGCGCTGCGGGGAACAGCGCCCGGTAGATGTTGCAATTCGGCGATTTGACGTCGTACCGCCCCGTCGCCCGATACGTCGCCAGCGGACAGCCGCCAGCGCACCAGTACTTCCACTGGCAGTCGCGGCAGCCTTCCTTCTCGTCCACCGAAACGTTCTGGACCCCGAGCCGGTCGGTGCGGACCAGCGCCAGCGCGTCTGCCGCGTGGACGTCCGTAACCGGCTTGCGGATGAGCATCTGACACTTGGCGACCTGCCCGTTCTGGTCAAAAACCAGGTAATTCTGTCCCACCCCGCAAGTGTGCGTGTGACCGATGGACAGGTCGGCGCGGTCAATGATTCCGCCGAGGAAGGGGCGCCGCGGCAGATTCTCTTCGATGACCTTGAACGCCGCTAGCATCCCGGCAATGATTTTCTGCTCATCCAGGCGCATATCTTCATGCGAGGCGGAGAGATCGTTCTCGCGGTAGAAGTTCAGGCTGAAAGGCAACTCGCGCGCCAGAATCCAGGCCATGACATCGGCCAATCCCTCGGCTGTGCGGCTGCTGACCGTGACCGAGATGCTGGGCGTCAGGCCGTGCGCCAGGGCCAGATCCACGGCTTCGGCCACATCGGCGAAGGAGCCGCGTCCGCCGGCGTAACGGCGATGAGCGTCGTGATACGCGCCCAGTCCGTCGAGCGAAATCATTAAGCGGAGGCCAAGAGCACAGAGGGTAGAGGCCATTGAACCGTTGAGAAGCGTGCCGTTGCTCAGGACCACCCCTTCCAGGCCGAGACCGTGTTCTTCGGCCTGTTTTTGGGCGTACTGATGCAACTCCACGATGAGCGGGAAGCGCAGCAGCGGCTCCCCGCCGGCGTATTTCAATTTCACCTGCTCGAAGCCGTTGGCAATCGCCGAGCGGAAGGTAGCGTCAATTGCGGCGCGGCCTGTTCCGGGCGACATGTCCTCGCGCACGTGCGGCAGGTAGCAGTAGTCACAGCGCAGGTTGCAGCGGTCGGTGAGGTGCAGCCAGGCGGTGAGGGCACCCGGCACGGCGCGCGGCAGGCCGCAGGTCGGATCGGTGGCGGCACAGGCGCAGTTACTTTCCGCCTGTACCAGCAACCCCATCCGCTGCCCCTGCCGCGTCAGTCCGCGCACCTGTTCTGCCGGGAACAGCGGGGCACAGTCGTTGACCAGGCGGGAGGCAAGCGCGCAGTCGCTCTCTGGAGGAGGAGCAGTCAGAGCAGTAAACAGCGCCGCCGCCTGCCGGTCGAGCACCATCAGACTGCCGTCCACGGCCGGATTGGCAAGCAGGACTTTATCTGTGGTCAGCGGCTGGAAAATCGTTTGGGGCGCAAGTTGCCAGGCAATGGCCTGGTTCTCGGTGGCGCAGGCACAATCATCTTCAT
>DAOTVX010000057.1:0-12617 GCA_034436275.1 Anaerolineales bacterium
TTTTACGATGCGTCCGGTAGCGATTCTTGGGATTGGTCAGACCAGAATTGATGAGCACTGGGATCGTTCGTTGCGCGATCTGGCGGTGGAGGCAATTGTCAACGCCTTGCACGATGCCGGTCGCCAAAGTGTGGAGGGGCTCTTCGTCGGGAACATGATGGCCGGCATACTCAGCGCCCAGAACAATCTTGGCCCGTTGGTGGCAGATTGGGCCGGATTGAGGACAGGCGATGCAGTACGCGTGGACGCGGCCTGCGCTTCCGGGGCGGCGGCGCTGCGGGCGGCGTTGATGGCTGTGGCTTCTGGCGAACTGGATTCGGCGCTGGCGGTGGGGGTCGAGAAGATGACCGATCGCCCGATGCCAGAAGTGACAGCGGCCCTGGCTACCGCCGCCGACGCGGACTACGAAGTGGATATGGGCGTCTCGTTCGTGGGCCTCAATGCGCTCATCATGCGCCGCTACATGTACGAATACGGCTGGCGGCACGCCGATTTCGCGCCGTTTGCTGTCAACGCCCATGCCAACGCCGTGGACAACCCGTATGCCCGCCTGCGACATCCGATTACGGCGGAGGATTTCGAGCGTTCGCCGATGATCGCCACTCCTATCAACTTGCTCGATGCTTCGCCGGTGGGAGATGGCGCGGCGGCGGTCTATCTCGTCCCGGCGGATTCGTTGCGCGGCGCAGGGCACATTCGCGTGCTGGCCTCGGCGGCCGCGACGGATACCCTGGCCGTTCACCATCGTCAAGACGCGCTGTTTCTAACGGCGGCCTGTAAGTCGGCTCAGGAGGCTTACCGACAGGCCGGCCTCGCTCCGCAGGATATTGACCTGTTCGAATTGCACGATGCCTTTACCATTATGTCGGCGCTTTCCCTGGAGGCCTGTGGCTTTGCCGAACGCGGTCAGGGCGTGCGTCTGGCGCTGGAGGGAGAGATTACCCCTGGCGGTCGCATTCCAATTTGCACGCGCGGCGGCCTGAAAGCGCGCGGTCACCCGGTGGGGGCAACGGCCCTTTATCAGGTGGTTGAAGTGGTACAGCAATTGCGTGGCGAGGCTGGTCGCACGCAGGTGCCCGAGGCGCGTATCGGCATGACGCAGAACATCGGCGGCTCGGGCGCGACCATCATTACTCATATCCTGGGCAAAGCATAAAACCTGAGTCGCAGAACGGTCAGGCGGGGCTTTACGTTTCTTCCCAGCGGCGGATGCCGCGAGTGTCCACCGTCGCCAGAAGAGCCCGAACGGTCTGATTCAGGCGAGGGTGGACGAAATCAGCCGCAATATCGGCCAGCGGGACGAGGACGAAAGCCCGTTCGTGGAGGCGAGGATGGGGGAGGATCAGGTCGGGAGAGGAGAGGACGAGCGTCTCGTAGAACAGGATGTCTATATCAATGAGGCGCGGCCCATAGCGAACGGAGGGGAGGCGTCCCAAACGACGCTCCAGCCGCTTCAGGGCCTTGAGCAATGCCTGAGGAGACAGGCACGTCTCGCCGCGCAGGGCCATGTTCAAAAAGGGCGGCTGTTCGGTCACGCCCCAGGGAGGGGTTTCGTAAATGGCCGATTGGGCCAGCACGGTCACTGCCGGTGGCAAGGCGGTAATAGCCGCGTGCAAGTTGGCGCGGCGATCGCCAAGATTGGAACCCAGAGCCAGATAGACAACAGCCATCGCGCGGTGGTAAAAAAGGGTGTGAGCAGACGAGCCGACTCACACCCTGAAGCAGTGCGTGCAACACAGTCTCACAGGCCGGCCGCGCGGCGAAGCGCTTCGGCGCGATCGGTGCGCTCCCAGGGGAATTCGACATCGTCGCGGCCAAAGTGACCGTAGGCGGCGGTTTGGCGGTAGATCGGGCGCCGCAGGTTCAGGTCACGGATGATAGCGCCTGGGCGCAGGTCGAAGTGTTCGAGAACAAGGCGGCCAATTTTCTCGTCGGGGATTCTGCCGGTGCCGAACGTCTCAACGTGGACCGAAAGCGGTCGCGCAACGCCGATAGCGTACGAAACCTGAATCTCACAGCGGTCGGCCAGGCCGGCGGCGACGATGTTCTTGGCCGCCCAGCGCGCGGCATAGGCCGCGGAGCGGTCCACTTTCGTCGGGTCTTTGCCGGAAAAACAGCCGCCGCCATGTCGTCCCATGCCGCCGTAGGTATCCACGATAATTTTGCGGCCAGTCACGCCCGAATCGCCCAGAGGCCCGCCGATGACGAAACGGCCGGTTGGATTGACGTAGATTTTTGGCCCGTTATCCCACAGTTCCGGCGGGATGACCGGCTGGATGACGTGCTCGATGATGGCTTCGCGCAGGTCGGCGTGACTGATTTCCGGAGCGTGCTGGGTGCTGATGAGCACTGTGTCCACACGTTTGGGCCTGCCATAGGCGTATTCCACGGTGACCTGACTCTTGCCGTCGGGGCGGAGCCAGGGCAGCGTGCCGTTCTTGCGCAGTTCGGCCAGGCGGCGCGTCAACTTATGGGCCAGGTAGATCGGCATGGGCATCAATTGTGGCGTCTCATTGCAGGCGTAGCCGAACATCATTCCCTGATCGCCAGCGCCGATGGCTTCCACTTCCGCTTCGCTCATCTCACCGCTCTTGGCTTCCAGGGCCTTATCTACGCCCATCGCAATGTCGCCGGACTGTTTGGCAATCGCGACCAGCACGCCGCAGGTATTGCCATCGAAGCCCTTTTCGCTGCTATCGTAACCGATTTCAAGCAAGACCTTGCGGACGACTTCGTCGAAGTTGACGTGCGCCTGTGTGGTAATCTCGCCCATCAGGATCACGAACCCGGTCTTGGTGGCCGTCTCGCAGGCGACGCGCGACCGCGGGTCCTGCTCCAGACAGGCGTCCAGCACGGCGTCGGAAATCTGGTCGCAAATCTTGTCTGGATGGCCTTCCGTGACCGATTCAGAGGTGAACATCAAACTGGGCGAGGTCATGAAAGTTGTACTCATGGCTAAACCTCTCTATTAATGAAATTGCCCCTTCTGGCAAGAAAGGGCAATTGGCTGGTAGATACACGGCTGCCCTCTCATCTTCCAGATGGTTTATATCTGCCGGAATTGGCACCTTCCACAGACTGTGTGGGGTTGCCGAGGCTTCACCGGGCCGGTCCCTCCGCCTCTCTGGATAAGAGTGCCGTCAGGGGCTATGGAATTGTTGAGCGCATGATACCACAGGCAGGCAAGAACGTCAACTGCGCGCACCTGATTTGGCCCGGGCGCATGCCATGCGGCAGGACAGACTTTCGTGCCTGCATTGACGGCCTGGAAAGGCCGTCTTACGTTGGGCTGACGGCCGGGAGTGGCCATCTGGCGCGAGAACGCTGACGGGGGCCCTGCGAGTCGCTCCTGACAGCAGGCTTTGCTTTGGGGTATACTACAGGCAGACAATTCCGCCTCTCTGCTCTGCTTGAGAGAAATCCTGGTTAGAAAGGACAGGAAAACTGCTTTATGGAAGAAACGGCTCTGAAACAGGTAGAAGAAAGCAGCGCTCAGGCCTGGAAAGTCCGTACCCTGGCTGTCGGCGCCTTGCTTGGCGCGCTGACCGGGCTGGGAGCGGCCTACCTGCTGGTGCGGCGCGTCGAACAGCGCGGCCAGCCATTGACGCTTACCCCTGCCAAAGGACTTAAACTGGGGGTGTTGCTGGCCGGCGTATTACGTTCCATCCTTTCCTGGGGTGAGGAGTAGCCGGGAACGCGGTGGTCAAGGTGTGAGCGCCGTCCAGTGGGCGCCGCCGTCGGTGGTACGGTAAAGGCCGCGCTGTCCGTTCTCATTGATGGTCAGCGCCCAGCCATAATCCGCGTCCACAAACTGAAACGATGCCAGCACGTCTCTCAGGTCAACATTCGTGGTTTGACTTTCCCAGGTGAGACCGCCGTCGTGCGAGACGTGCAGTTGTGGCCCGCCGTCCCAAATCCAAAAATCTCGTGGGGAAGCAACGGCGTAGAGGCCTCTTTCTGCCAGAGAAGAGGTAGCCACCCATGTCTGCCCGCCGTCTTGCGTGCGATAGAAGACGCTGGTCGGTTCGTTGGCGTAGAGGACAGCGTAAAAGACGCCTTCCCGGGCATTGAAAAAGCGGGGCTGGTTGATCATGACCTGTGCCGATTCGCTGCCGACCGGCAGGGGTACGCTTTGCTGTACCCAGGTGCGTCCACCATCGCTGGAGTTGTAGAGGTACATTTCTCCCTCGACCGGCATATTGACGCCGACCCAGGCATGTTCGAAATCTCGCAGGCCCAGGCCCGACTTCATACCCGAAAGCGGCAGGGTATCGGAGGCGCCGGAAAACGTTGGGTCATTGACGTAGGTCTGGGTCCAGGTGAGGCCGCCGTCGGTAGTGCGGAAGATGGCCACGGCCTGAGAGCCGGCGCCAGCCCCCAAATCGGCCAGAATCCAGCCCTGACGAGGGTCGAGGAATTCCAGATCACCGCCGCTGAACGGCACCGGCACCGACGTCCAGTTGCGGCCACCGTCGGTAGTGCGGTAGAGCATCCCACTTGCAGGGTACTCGAGCGGGATGAGCAACCAGGCATGATCGGTATCCAGAACAGTCAGCGCGGCGGAGAGTCCAAAGCCACGGCTCAGGCCGAGGGGGGTGACATCCCGCCAGAGTTCGCCGCCGTCTTCCGTGCGCAGCACGTTATCTTCACTCAGCGCCCACCCCTCCTGCCGGTCCAACATGTGGACATACGCGATGGACGGCGCGACGACCGGCGCCAGCGAAGGCAGTGGCGTAACAATGGCCGGCGTCTCGCTCGCCAGGACTTCGGCGGAGGGAGTGGGGCGGGCGCTCAGGCCCGGCAGATTGCAGGCCAGGGTTAATGCGGTTATCATCAGCATAACCCCCAGGCGCGGCAAAGCAGGAACTCGCTTCATCGGTACCTCCCAGAGTGGAACGAACGTCCCTATTGTACCACCGACTTAATTCCCTACCACGGGGCTATTCGGCAAAGGTGTGGCACCTTTTTTTCGGGAAAATGCAATTCCCTGCCGGGAGCGTATTGGATGGTGAACCGTCGTAATTACCTCTCCGCCTCATTGCGAAGCGGTGCATCGGGCGAGCCCCGGCGTGACCCTGTGGCCGCCTCTTCCCCGACAGGCTGGAAAGCCTGTCCTACGAAAGCCCGCCCTACGAAAGCCTGTGCTACGGGCGTCCGCGCCGCATTCGTTTATTCGTGCCCTATTCGTGGACGGCCTGTTCCTGACAGGCTGGAAAGCCTGTCCTACGAAAGCCTGTCCTACGGGCGTCCGCACCGCATTCGTTGATTCGTTTCCTGTTCGTGGACAGTTTTCCCCGCGAATCGCATCCCCGATTTGAAAGTGACAATCAATGACCGAAACTTCGACGTTATCCTTTCTACGAGCCTCCGCGCCATCCGCGCTTCCCGGGTTTCATGGTCGTTATTCCGGGTGAGCCGCAAATTTGAGCCGCACCCGTCCGGCAAGGCGAGCCGTCTATGAACCCTTTGACGGCGCTCAGGGCCAGCGTTGTTTCACGCGGGCGCATACAGCACCATCGAGGATGCGTGGCCCGTTCATGGGCGTGGGCGGTTTGCGCCGCCAACGATCCGCGTCATCGGGGGCGGCAGGTAGTTGCTCCCCAACGCGGTTGTCATGCGGCTTCTCGCCGTGAAACGAAGAGCGAAGTAGAGGTTAAAGTTGCCAAAAACGATTGTCGGGGGAGGGAAATTTGTGTCATAATTGGAGCACCTTGCGACCGTGGCCAGTTCAGCATGGTGTTCTGGCAGTCGCGACCAGAAACATAAGGAGACCTCAATGGCGACCATTACGAAAGAAGAAGCACTGGAATATCATCGTTTGAGGGGTAAGCCGGGCAAGATTACGGTGATTCCGAGCAAACCGATGGATACCCAACGGGATTTGAGCCTGGCTTACACGCCAGGCGTGGCCGTGCCTGTGCTGGAAATTGAAAAGGACCCTGAAGCGGCCTATGAGTATACCGCCAAAGGCAATCTGGTGGCCGTGCTTTCCAACGGGACGGCTATCCTTGGCCTGGGGGATCGCGGCGCGCTGGCCGCGAAGCCGGTTATGGAAGGCAAGGGAGTATTGTTTAAGAAGTTCGCCGACGTGGACGTTTTCGATATCGAGGTGGATACACATGACCCGGAGGAAGTTATCCTTGTCGCCAGAGCCATTGCGCCCACCTTTGGCGGTATCAATCTGGAAGACATCAAAGCACCCGAATGTTTCTACATCGAGGAGCGCTTGAAGGAATTGCTCGACATTCCGGTGTTTCATGACGATCAGCATGGCACGGCCATTATTGCCTCCGCGGCGCTGGCCAGCGCGCTGGAGCTGGTCGGCAAGAAACATGCCGAGGTACGCATGGTCATCTGTGGAGCAGGCGCGGCGGCAATCTCTTGTGCCCGGCTGGCCATGCGCTGGGGCATCCGCCGCGAGAATATCTTGATGGTAGATAGCAAAGGGGTTCTCTATAAGGGACGGCGGGAGGCCATGAACAAATACAAAGAGGAATTCGCCGCCGAAACCGATTGTCGCACCCTGGCCGATGCCATGCGCGGCGCCGACGTGTTTTTTGGGCTCTCGGTGGCCAATATTCTGACGCCGGAAATGGTGCGCAGCATGGCCGAACGTCCGATCATTTTTGCCATGGCGAACCCCGACCCTGAAATCCGCTATGAACTGGCGAAAGAAATCCGTCCCGATGCGATCATTGCCACCGGACGCTCCGATTATCCGAATCAGGTCAACAACGTGTTGGGCTTCCCCTTTATCTTTCGCGGCGCGCTGGACGTGCGAGCACGCGCCATCAATGACGAAATGAAGTTTGCCGCCTCGCAGGCTCTCTACGCGCTGGCGCACGAGGATGTCCCGGACGCGGTCTTGCGAGCGTATGGGGTAGAGAGCCTGCAGTTCGGGCCAGATTACATTCTGCCCAAGCCGCTCGACCCGCGCGTGATGCTCTGGGAAGCGCCGGCTGTGGCCAGGGCGGCTATGGAAAGCGGCGTGGCGCGCAAGCAGCTTGATCTGGAGGAATATCGCGAGCAGCTGGCTTATCGGCAGGGGATGAGCGAGCGCGTCCGCTATTTCTTTCTCCGTAAGGCCCGCTCGGCACAGCCCAGGAAACGCATCGTCTTTGCCGAAGGGGAGGAACGTAAAATTATTCGCGCCGCGGCGCAGGTGGCGGCGGAGGGGATCGGGACGCCGATTCTCATTGGTCGCCGCGACGTGATCCAGCGCACGATGGCCGATTTATCCCTTCAGTTTCCCTGTACCATTGTGGACCCGCATTGCTTCGAACAGCAGGAGGAATACGCTCGCGCCTACCATGAACTACGCGCCCGGCGGGGGGTGACACTGGCCCAGGCGCGTCGGCGCGTCCGCGAACCGAACGTGCTTGGCCTGCTGATGGTCAAAATGGGCGCGGCGGACTGCTTTGTCGCGGGCCTGACCTGCGAATATGCCGAGGTGCTTCGCCCGGCGCTTCAGATTCACCACACGCGGCCTGGAACGCGACTGGCAGCCGGCCTCTATCTCCTGATCGTAGACGATCGCCTCTACTTCTTCGCCGATGCTATGGTCAACATTGAGCCGACCGCCGAAGACCTGGCCGAGATTGCCTCGCTGACAGCCGATTTTGTCCATCAGGTGGGGGTTGAACCGCGTCTGGCTTTTCTCTCTTTTTCAAACTTCGGCGCCAGCCGTCACCCCCTGGCCGAAAAGGTGGCCCAGGCCGTGCAAATCCTCAAAGCGCGTCGCCCCGATCTGGCGGCTGACGGTGAGATGCAGGCAGATACGGCAGTGGTGGCCGAAATTGTGGAACAGCGCTATCCATTCTGCGAGGTTAAGGATGCCAATGTGCTGATCTTCCCTTCGCTGGAGTCTGCCGACATTGCCTGCAAATTGCTTGCCCGCCTGGGCAAGGCCCAAGTCATTGGCCCTGTTCTGCTGGGCGTTGGCGCGCCGGTGCATGTTCTGCAAACCGACGACGACGTTGCCGGTATCGTCCAGGTGGCCGCCATGGCGGTCATGGATGCTACGGAGCGCGTCCGATAGCCAGAGTCCCTGCTGTGTTCTGACAGAGAAGTATCTTGCGCCGGTCGAGCCGGCGCAGATCATTTTAACGACCGACCGGCCTGCTCTGTGACTATCCTTAAAGCAGGCCGGTCCAGTATTTTATCGAGGCATCAAGGGCAGTGAAAATCAGCCTGTCAGCGTGCTGCGCACCCAATCACCGATCAGCCAATACTTGAAGTCTTGCCCCTGGCTGGTCTGAATGGCGCCGATGACACCATAGATGAGTGCGCCGATGGGCAGGAAACTGATCAGGCAGGCCAGCGGCATCAGCAAAAAGCCAATGGCGATGACGGAGAGCGCCCCACTGAGTGCCCAGGCAATTCCTGCCAGCGCGCTGCCGCCAGCCCACCAGATGAGCTGAAAAATAAGCGACTGCAAGGCGTGATAGGCAACATAGCGCGAGCGGTCTTTGAGCACAAGGTAAATGATCAAAGCCGCCACAGGACCACCAAAACCGCTCAACAAATTGAGCAGGACGCTTAAATGCGCCAGCATTGCCCAGGTACGTTCATCGCTCGGTGAAAGGGGCAAGGGCCTGGGTGGCGTCGGGGAAATTACTGGCTCGGAGGCCGGTGTGGCTGGGTCAAGAGACGTGTTCATGAGTGTTTCCCTTGTTTACCATAAATTCAACCTTCGGGACGTTGGCGCGGTTTATCCCGGATTGGCGTTATTTACCCTATACGTTTCACTGGCGCGAAAGTTGCCATGTCCGCAAAGGACCGGCAGCCAGGCTGGTTTGAGACCTGCACGCCGGCGGTGTCGCTACAAATTTTACACAGACCAGAGAGGTTGTTCGCGGAAGCGCTGCGGTGGGACGTAGTCGCCAAAACGAGCGCGGGCATCCAGCAGACGTTGTTTCTGGGCGGCTAAAACCTCCCACAGCACGGCAGGGGCGTCAGGCGTCTCGCGGCGGTGGAACTGTTCCACACGCTCCATCTTGGCCAGGTTTTCCGGAATGCGAATGGTAAATTGCTTGATGTAATCCTCTTCGCGGTATTCTTTGTTCAGCACTTTGCGGAACAAATCGGCCAGCACTTCGTAAGTCGGTATCCAGCCGGTGGGGGCCATGATGGCGTCAACTTCACCATGAATGCGCAGGTCCATCCACTTGATCCAGACGGCCTTGTCGGGGATGGCGTTCAGGAACTGGCCGGTTTCCAAATCACGGAGGAAGTAGTTCACGCCGAAAATCAATGGCGGGCGCGGCAGGGCTGCTCCAAAGTCGAGGTTGTTCTGAATATACTTCCCCAGGGAAATGGAAAGGAAGTCCTGAATGCTCATGATGTTGATCTCGGTCTTGCCCTCTGCGCCTATGGTGGCGAACGTCGTTTCGCTCTCGAGCGCGGCGCCGTAGGCAATGATGCCGTGCGCCCAGTTGAAACTTTGCTGCACCGGCACGTAGCCTTTCGAGTCTCGACCGCCGTAAATGATCCCTTTCACCTCAACGCCATCGGGATCGTGGAGCGCCGAATCGCAGTTGGCGAGGGCCGGCAAGGCGACGGTGTAGCGCGCGTTCTTGTGGGCCGGCGGAATTTCCTGGCCTTTGGCGTCTTTTTTACCCTTGTACCATGGGCCGGAATAGTTGAGGCCCTCAGTGGGCAATTCGCACCCCATCCCCAACCAGTAAGGCTTCCCGTCTTTGATCAAAACGTTGGAGAAAATCACCTCGCCAGGGCTGGTGAGGGTTTTGTAAATGACAGGGTCGCTCTGCGGGTTGACATCCTGGATGATGCCGAAAATGCCGGCCTCCACATTGACCGCGCGGGCCACACCGTTGATCTTGCGGAAGTATGCCAGATCATCGCCGAGGATGGTTTCGCCCGGTAACATGGCGGTCGAGGTCTTCCCACAGGCGCTGGGGAAGGCGCCGGCCAGATACGTTTTGCGACCATTTGGACCATGCGCCGCCATCAGGAACATGTGTTCCGCCAGCCAGCCTTCGCGGTCGGCTTTGCGGATGGCCAGACGCAGCGCCAGTTTCTTCAAGCCCACAGAATTGCCGGCGTACTGGGTGTTGACGCTGTACACGGTATCGGTCACGTAGTCTATGTAGATGCGCTTCTTGTCCGGTTCGGCGCTGACCATCGTCTCGGTGAGTTTGCCGGCAGAGTGAATGAACTGAAAGAAATCGGCGTTTTCTCCCAGTTGTACAAACTGTTCGTAGGCGCGACGGTAAAGCAGGTCCTCGCTGTGAGCGACGTAGAAGGAATCGGTGCACTGCACACACAGCACGGTGAACGGCGAATGCAGCGGACCCAGCGCCAGGAAACGGACGATCAGCGTGTGACCGCGCATGGCGCCTTTGAGCAGGCCGCGCACCTCGGCCAGGCCTTCATCCCGGTCAATCTGGTTGAGCGCCTGGCTTAGATGATCCCCTTTCGGCACCAGATACTTCGTAACCTCGCGGTCGCGGCCCTGATCCTGCATGCCATCGAAATGGTAAGTGTGGCCAGGAATGGCCAGCGGCGTCTCCTCGCCTGTGGCAATGGCTTGTTGACGGATGAATTGCACGTCCTCGGCGGAATCGGTGGCGATGAAGACCCGCTCTGGCTCACATAGTTCTATAACATCGGCCAGCAGATGGTAGAGCTTTGGATTGCGAATCGCCGTCAGACGCGCTAACTGCCCGGCATCCAGTTTTTCTTTCAGAATATCCAGGGGATTGACGTTCATCGTTTCACCTTTCTCCTGAAAAAAACGAACCGCAACTCGTTACAGCCAGTCGCGGACGACAGTCTTGTTCCCGATGACAATTTCGGGCGGTGTGGCGGGATCGAGCGCCCAGCGAATGCGACGGACGCCTTCAATCATCTCCTGGCGCGGGCCGCAAAAGCTCAGGCGCAGATGGCCTTCCAGGCCGAATTCCTTGCCGGGAACAGTGACCACCAGGGCTTTTTCCAAAAGGAAGCTCGATAGCGCGACTGAATCCTGCTGGAAGGCGCTGAAGTCGGGGAAGCAATAGAAAGCCCCGCCCGGTTTGGGCGTCTTGATCGCTGGTGTGGCGGCCAGTTCGACAAGGACAGCGTTGCGGTTTTCTTCCAGATAAGTGCGCAGCCGAACGACGTCCTCTTTCGCTTCGCGTAGCGCTGCTTCCGCCGCGACCTGATCCACCACCGGATTGCAGGTCGTGGACTGGCTCTGGATGGTGGTTAGCACGTCCACGATGGGTTTGGGTGCCACCACCCAGCCGACGCGGAAGCCGGTCATTCCGAAGAGTTTGGAGATACCGTTGATTACCAGAACGTAACTGTCATTGACCGGACGCGAGGTATATTGATAGACGTTTGGCGGTTGCTGGCCATCGAAGACCAGTTGATGATAGATATCATCGGAGAGATAGAAAATCTGTCTGCGCTCGCAGAAATCCACCAGCGAGGCGATAAACTCTTCCGGATAGGTCAGGCCACTAGGGTTATTCGGGTTGTTGACGATGATCAGGCGGGTAGCCGGGGTCACGGCTCTTTCGATGGCTTCCAGCGTGGGGAGATACTCGCCGGGGGGCGGATTCACAATGACCGGTCGGCCGCGCACCATGCGCACCATTTCCGGGTAACTTACCCAGTAGGGGGCCAGGATAATCGCCTCATCACCGGGGTCGAGCAAAGCATACAGCAGGTTAAAGAGCGCATGTTTGGCTCCTACGCTGACGATGACATTGTCCGGGGCAATCGGACGCCCATAAACTTCCTCTGTATATTGAACGATAGCGTTCCGCAACCCTGGCAGGCCTGGCGTGGGCGCGTACTTGATGTAACCCTTCTGCAGAACTTCAATGCCGGCCTGGATGGCGGCCTCGGGGGCCTGATTCTGTGGCTCACCCACCCCCATGTGGATGACAGGCTCTCCTTGCTGCTTCAGCAGCCGGGCAGTAGCGTTCAGTTTTACTGTCGCAGAAGGTGGAATGGAAGTGGCCAGCTGGCTCAAACGCATAGAACTCTCTCCTTTCTCCTTTGGCAAAACTTTCCTCGGTCTGAATCGCACAGACTTCCAGACAACTTGCGCAGCTAAGGGCCGATTTACAAAACAAGTCGTGATGTTCATCACGGCTTGTTTTGGGTTCTACTCTTTGGACTTCTTCTTTTCCTTTTCGATTTCGATGATTTCGTGTCCCTTGTAGAAACCGCACTTGGGGCAAACGGTGTGAGGCAGAATCAAAGCCCCGCAGCTGCTACAGGCAACCAGATTGGCTGCCACCAGCGCGTCGTGGGCGCGCCGTCGATCGCGACGACCCTTTGAGTGTTTACGCTTGGGATGAGGCGGCATAATCTTACTCCTTACATCAGGTTCCAAATTGGGCTGATTATAGCACAGAATTGAACCGCGTCAATATGGTTTTTGCTCTTGGTGTCTACGCAAAAGTTGTAGTACGAATGCCAAAAACTTGCAACATCACAGGGCTTTCGTATGGCCTGCAACAACTTTCGAGCGCACACCAGCACCGCGCGCATTTGAAATTCCTGCTCACTCGTGGTATAGTTATAAAAATTTCTATCCAAGGAGAGAACCATGTCTGAACAACCTGTATCCCCTGAAATGCCTCAACCTGTTCAACCAGCAC
>DAOTVX010000058.1:0-24875 GCA_034436275.1 Anaerolineales bacterium
GGCCACGCGTACCCCGACGCGCACGAACACGCCCTCTGGGGCGACGGCGACCCGCACCCCGACGCGCACCAACACACCTTCGGGCGCGACCGCGACCCGCACCCCGACGCGCACCAACACGCCAGCCGGCCCAACCGCAACGCCGACGCGCACGAACACTCCGGCTGTAGCCACCAACACTCCCACGCGTACCAATACGCCGGTTGCCCCAACGGCCACGCGCACGAACACGCCCGCGGGCGCCACGGCCACCCGCACCCCGACCTCATCGGCTACGCCTTCCCCCTCTTCCGGGGGCGAGCTGGCGATCTCGTTCTCGCTCTTGAGCGAGGATGCCACCTCCTACCAGGGGAAGATCACCTTTGCCAATCCCAACACCAGTTATGTGTGGAACGGCACTTATTTCGCCATCTGGAATGTCACCTTTGAAACCACCTCGCAGATTACGAAGATGACATATCCGGATGGCGGCAGCCCAACATATACCACGAGTAATGGCGTGGTAACCGTAGATTTGGGTTGGCGCAGCCTGTTCCCTTACAATACCTCCGTGGAAGTGATTCTTGAAGCCAACAAGAGCGGCGCGCAGGTGTACCCCCAGAATTTCAAGCCCCACTATGTGCGCGGCGAGAACATTGTTTATCCTGTTTATCAGGGCTTGCCTTCCACCTGGAAGCCACAGAAAACGGACCTGCGGCCTGAAGACCTGATTGTCAACCCGACGGCCTACTATAGTTCGGCGGCCCAGCCCATTCAGGATAAACTCATCATGTACGCTCCGCCCAGTCAAACTCAAATTCAAATTGGCCTGGCGCGGACGATCAATTACCCTGTGAACGGCGCGACCGACGCCAGAGTGTACATTCCTACCAGGTATATGGCCATGGGTTTGGGCTTCGCACT
The DNA here is from genome assembly GCA_034436275.1 of Anaerolineales bacterium. Lineage (GTDB taxonomy): Bacteria > Chloroflexota > Anaerolineae > Anaerolineales > Villigracilaceae > DAOTVX01. The sequence goes on from DAOTVX010000058.1 coordinate 904, forward strand.
GGAGGAGTTTAACATCAATCCCAACTACCTGGCTGCGCTTGGCACGAAAGAGAACTGGGCGGCCGCGGTGACCAGGAACCCCTCCTTTACTGGCCCGAAGGTGGTCATTGATGGCGAGGAATGGATCTGGCCGATTGTGATCGACCACCCCGACGGCCCGTATCAGGTGGAAGCCGGTAATTTCAATGATTTGGTCAAGTTCTTCCCCGATTACTTCCCCTCCACGGCGGTACATGACGACTACACCAAAGTCTCATCGGATTTGACCAACCCGAACTGGATCAGTTCCGCAATTACGACGGCCATCAGCCTGACGACCACCCGTGAACAATTGAACGCGGTGCCGACGGCGGATTATACCGGCTTCATGGCTCAGGCCAAGGACCCCTGGGCGGAGATGTGTGTGTTGACTTTCGCCTATAATCGGGGCATGGGGTCGTTGGAGGCCAAAAAGCTCTTCTCGACCAACCGCGCGCAGGCGCTGAACTCGACCGACATCTGCGCCGACTTCGATATGGGCGGCTTTGCCTCTCACGTGCCGACGGTGCGGGCGATCACCGATGCCATGAACAAGGAAACGACCTATATCTACGATGCCCAATTGACCTGGGCTGATGTGCAGGCGTTCTTCACCGAATTGCGAACGTTCTTGCACGGCGAACCGCCTCAGGCGCAATGGGACGCGATGATGCAAGATGTGCAGCGCGCCTACAACGTGCTTGCCCAACACTGGGGCGGCTCGTACATCTCGCTGCGCTATGACTTCCTGACGTTGCTGCGGGTTGCGAAGCAATATCGCGCCCAACCCTATCATCCCCGGCCGACCGGTTCGGACTGGTACTATCGCGTCAAGGCTTCTCAGCCGTAGTCTTTCCGGGGCGCGCCTGCCGTCACAGGTTGGCGCGCCCTATCTGAAACCAAATCTTTTTTGGAGGTCAAAATGAAACGGTTACTCAATCCAATCTTAGCCTTGCTTGTGCTGGCAACCTTACTGGGGTCAGCGGCAGTTGGCGCGGCGCCGAAGCAGGCCGACCGTGGCGCCTGGGCACCGGGCGTCTCCTATGCTGTCGGCGATACGGTGACCTATAACGGTGTGGTGTACAAGTGCCTTCAGGCGCACACTTCGCAGACTGGCTGGGAGCCGCCGAACGTGCCGGCCCTCTGGCAGGCCATCGGCACGCCGACGCCCGGCGGTGGGGCGACGAATACGCCGACGCGTACTAACACGCCTGCCCGCGCCACCGCCACGCGCACTCCAACCCGCACGAACACGCCCTCTGGGGCGACGGCGACCCGCACGCCCACGCGCACCAACACGCCTGCCGGCGCCACGGCCACGCGCACCCCAACCCGCACGAACACGCCCGCTGGCGCCACTGCCACGAGTACCCCCACGCGCACGAACACGCCCTCAGGTGGCAACATTTGCACGGCGGCTCTCTGGAATAGCAAGACAATTTACCTGGCCGGCGATGTCGTGTATTGGAATGGCCACCAGTGGCGCGCCAAATGGTGGACGCAGGGCGAGGAGCCGCCCGGCACGACCGGCGTGTGGGAAGACCTGGGTGCCTGCAGCGGCGGCCCAACGGTTGGCCCAACGCCTACCCCCGGCGTGGTGCCTCCGCCTGCCTTCCCGTCTAAAGTCTTCGCTCCCTACGTGGATGTGAACGCCTGGCCCACGTTCTCCTTCAGCATCGCCTACAGCCAGACGGGGCAGAAGTACTACACGCTGGCCTTTGTCATCCAGAGCAGTACCGGCAGTCCCTGCACGCCAGCCTGGGGCGGCGCGATCCCGATGAGCGAGAATTATCTCTTTGACGAGATCAACTATTTGCGCAGCAATGGCGGCAACGTCATTGTTTCCTTCGGCGGCGCCAACGGCACCGAACTGGCCCAATCCTGCAGCAGCGTCTCCAGTCTGCAGGCGGCCTATCAGGCGGTCATTGACAAGTACAAACTGAACTGGATCGACTTCGATATTGAAGGGACTGCCGTGACTGATACCGCCTCGATCGATCGCCGCAACAAGGCCATCGCCGCCCTGCAGGCCGCCAACCCCGGCCTCAAAGTCGCTTACTGTCTGCCGGTCCTGCCCTCGGGCCTGACTCAGGATGGCCTGAACATTATCTCCAACGCCAAGTCGAACGGCGTGCGCATCGATCTGGTCAATGTGATGGCCATGGACTATGGCGACTGGGCGGCCCCGAACCCCGATGGTAAGATGGGGCAGTATGCGATTGATGCCGCAACGAATACCTATAACCAGATGCTCAATCTGGGCGTCAATACCAAAATCGGCGTCACGCCCATGATCGGTCAGAACGACGTTCAGAGCGAGCGCTTCTACCTGACCGATGCCCAGCAACTGGTGAACTGGGCGAACTCCACCAGTTGGGTAACGCTGTTGGCCTTCTGGTCAGCGAATCGTGATAATGGTACCTGTGCTGGTCAGACCTCTGCCTCGCCGAAGTGCAGCGGCCTGTCGCAGGCCGACTGGGCGTTCATCAACATATTCAAGCAGTTTACTCGCTGAAAAGATAAGGGAGGAGCATCATACCCCGGGCTCCTGTGCGCTCACCACAGGAGCCCAAAATTTTTCCTCCGCAGGCCTGGTTGGGCAATGATATAATCTTCGCCTGTGACTGAGGCCAGTGCTTCTCGTCAGATTGCGCGCGCGGCCGGGACGGTGATGGTGGCCTTCCTCTTCAGCCAGTTGACCGGCCTGGCACGTAGCATTCTGGTCGCGCGCGCTTTTGGCGCCCATGCCGAACTGGATGCGTTTCTGGCTTCCAATCGCGTTGCCGAGACCCTGTTCAATCTGGTGGCCGGTGGAGCGCTGGGCTCTGCCTTCATTCCCACCTTTACGGCGCTGCTGGTACGAGGCGAGAGGCGTGCCGCCTGGCGTTTAGCCTCCTCCATTGCCAACCTGATACTGCTGATTCTTACCTCGCTGGCGGCGCTGGCGGCAATTTTCGCGCCGCAAATTGTTCGCTATGCCCTGGCGCCCGGTTTTGCGGCCAATCCTGCACAGGAGTCATTGACGGTTGCGTTGCTGCGCATTCAGGTTATTTCAGCAGTTTTGTTTGGCCTGGGTGGCCTGGCGGTAGGGATATTGAATGCGCATCAGGTTTTCCTTGTGCCGGCGTTGACGCCGGCCATGTACCAGTTGGGACTGATTTTCGGCGCGGTGGTGCTGGCGCCGCGTGGGGGGATTTACGGCCTGGCCTGGGGGGCGGTGCTGGGCGCGGCGGCTTACCTGCTGATTCAAATTCCGGCGCTGGCGCGGGCTGGAGCGCGCTACTGGCTGGTTCTTGGCTGGCGCGATCCGTCCGTGGGCGAGGTCTTGCGGTTGATGGGGCCGCGTCTGATCGGCGTGGCCGTAGTGCAGGTGAACTTCTGGGTCAATACCTGGCTGGCCTCGCACATGGAAGAAGGCAGTGTGAGCGGTGTCAGTTATGGTTTCGCGTTAATGCTGATGGCGCAGGCGGCGATTGCCCAGTCGGTGGCGACGGCGGCCATGCCAACCTTCGCCGCGCAATATGCGCTGGGTCAGATGGACGAGATCCGTCGCAGCCTGGTGGCGACGCTGCGCGGCGTTTTGTTGCTCTCTCTGCCGGCTTCGATTGGCCTCATCATGCTGCGCCAGCCTCTGGTGGCGCTGATTTACCAGCGTGGCGCTTTCGACGCCCATTCCACGGAACTGGTGGCCTGGGCGCTCCTGTGGTACGCGGCTGGACTGGTGGGGCACAGCGTGCTCGAGATTCTGGCGCGTACCTTTTACGCCCTGCATGATACCCGTACCCCTGTGCTGGTGGGTACGGTGGCCATGAGCCTGAACGTTGTTTTCAGCGTGGCCTTCGCGGCCCTGTTCCGTCGTCTGGGGTGGATGCCGCATGGGGGGCTGGCGCTGGCAAATTCCCTGGCTACTGCTCTGGAGGCGGCGGCGCTTTTCATGCTGATGCGTCGGCGGCTGGGCGGCCTGGATGGGCAACGTTTGCTGGCCGGTTGGAACGGCGCGGTGCTGGCGACAGCCGCCATGTCGTCTGGCTTGTGGGTGTGGGGCCGCGCCCGGCCCTTTCTTGCGCAGCCAGTTTTCGCGCTGGGCGGCGTTCTCATCGGCGCCGCGGTCTACCTGCTCTGGCTGATGCTTTTACGCCTGCCGGAAGTTAACCTCGTGTTTTCTCTCTTGCGCAGGCTGCGTCGTCAGGGCGTGGGAAGGAGTTTATAATACATTTGCTCAGGAGTGAGTCAGGCATGAAAGCGAAGAAGGTAACAGCAGTTCTTCTGGCGGCAGGCCAGGGGACGCGCATGAAATCAGAGACGCAGAAAGTCTTGCACCCTCTCTGTGGACGGCCAATGATCGCGTATTCGCTGGAGGCGGCGCGGATGGCCAGTACCGAGAAGCCGGTGGTCGTGATCGGTAATGGGGGCGATGCGGTACAAAAATTTCTGGGCGATGCGGCGCGCTGGGTGGTGCAGAGTCCCCCGCTGGGAACAGGCCACGCTGTCTTGCAGGCTGAACCGCTCTTGCGCCATCATACCGACTATGTCGTTGTCTCCTATGCTGATATGCCGCTGCTGCGGGGCGAAACTTTGCGCCGCCTGGTCGAGGCGCAACAGGAAAATCCCGGCCCGATGACAATTCTGACCGTCATTTCGCACGATGCGCGCGGCTTTGGGCGCGTCCTGCGCACCACGGATGGCAATGTGCAGGCTATCGTGGAAGAGGCCGCGGCCACGCCAGAGCAGTTGAAAATCACTGAACTGAATGTGGGGGCTTATTGTTTCCGCGCCGATTGGCTGTGGGAGGCCCTGCATCGTATTCCCCTTTCGAAGAAGGGGGAATATTATCTGACAGACACTGTAGAACTGGCCGCGCGTGACCGCTTGCCGGTGCGCGCCATTGTGACCGAGGACCTGGACGAAACGATCGGCATTAATACCCGCATCCATCTGGCAGAGGCAAGCGCCGCCATGTATCGACGCGTCAACCGGGCATTGATGCTGGCCGGGGTGACGATTGTGGACCCGGCTACTACCTACATTGAGCCAGGGGTTGCCGTCGGGCAGGATACTGTCATCTGGCCCAATACCCATCTGCGCGGGCAGACCGTGATTGGAGAAAAGTGCGAGATTGGCCCCAATACGATCATTGACAATAGCCAGATTGGCCGGCACGTGGTTATTCGCCTGTCGGTGCTGGAAGGTGCCGTGGTGGAGGATGAGGTGACCATTGGGCCGTTTGCCCATCTACGGCCGGGCGCGCATTTGTGCCGGGGAGTGCATATGGGGAACTTCGGCGAGGTCAAGAATTCGACCCTCGGGCCGGGAACGAAAATGGGGCACTTCTCCTATCTGGGCGATACCGTCACCGGCGCGAATGTCAATATTGGCGCCGGTACGATCACCTGTAACTTCGACGGGCAACGCAAGCACCCGACAGAGATTGGCGAGGGCGCCTTCCTCGGCTCCGATACGTTGCTGGTCGCGCCGGTCAGGGTGGGAAAGGGGGCCAGGACCGGGGCCGGCGCGGTGGTGACGAAGGATGTGGAGGCCAACACCCTGGTTGTCGGGGTGCCGGCGCGGGTGTTGCGCAAACTGGATGGAAGGGAAGATGAGCACCCTGACGGATGAGGAACGTCAGCATTTGATTCAACTGGCGCTGGCGGCGCGCCGTCACGCCTATGCCCCTTACTCGCATTATCCTGTCGGGGCCGCGTTGCGCACGGTCTCGGGCCGCTTATATACCGGTTGTAACATTGAAAACGCGGCCTACCCCAGCGGAATTTGCGCCGAGCGCGTGGCCGTCTTCAAGGCGGTGGCTGATGGTGAACGCCAGTTCGAAGTGATCGCGGTTGTTACTCCCAACGGCGGTTCTCCCTGTGGCGCATGTCGTCAGGTGTTGGCCGAATTTGGCCTGGAGACGGTGGTGTTGATCGCCAATGGCGAAGGCCAGCTGCTGCGCGAAACTACGGTGAGAGAACTTTTGCCCGGCGCTTTCACGGCCAGGGATTTGGAAGAAACCGCCGGGTAACAGGAATTCGGATGGCCGCTCCGCGTTCGTTCCGGGTTGAGGCTGTTGTCTTGCGCCACGTGGATTGGGGCGAGGCGGATCGGTTGCTGACTCTTTACACGCTCGAACGCGGCAAATTGCGCGCGGTGGCCAGGGGAGCGCGGCGAATTAAATCGCGCAAAGCCGGACACCTTGAGCCGTTCACGCACGTGTTGTTACAACTGGCCAGCGGACGTGACCTCCCGATCGTTACGCAGGCGGAGACAGTAGACGCCTATCTGCCGCTGCGTGAAGATTTGCTCAAGATGGCCCTGGCATCCTATGTGGTGGAATTGCTCGATCGCTTTACCTATGAAGAAGAGGGGGATGTCCCGCCAGGCCTTTTCTACCTCTTGACGGAGACGCTCCAGCGCATCGTTGCAGGACATGCTTCCTGGACGGCAGTTCGCTACTATGAGGTACGGATGCTGGACTTTCTGGGCTTTCGTCCTCACCTCTTTGAGTGCGCGCGTTGTGGTCAGGAGATTCGCCCTGTGCCCCAATACTTTTCATTTTCTCAAGGCGGAGTTCTCTGTCCCTCTTGTGGCGCGCAGGAGAAGATGGCGTTGCCGGTTTCTGTGGAGGCATTGAAGTACCTGCGCCATTTTCAGCGCAGTACCTATGCCCAAGCGGCGCGCGCCAACCCAATCCCGGCCGTGCGTGAGGAAATTGAAGGCATCATGCACCGTTACCTTACTTTTCTGCTGGAGCGTGACCTGAATTCTCCAGCCTTTATTCACCGCCTTCAGTCCTCCGCTGGGGGAGCCGCCGGGCCATAGTCCAGTACCGCGCGCACGCCGCTGCCGGCCTCCGGGGGACCGACGATCCCTTTTTCCTCCAGAGCATCTACCAGACGCGCGGCGCGCGTGTAGCCGATTCGCAGGCGACGTTGTAACATCGAAACCGAACAACGCCCTGCCTGCCGTACCAGCGCGACCGCCTCATCATAGAGGGGATCGCCTTCGGACGGGCCAATGCTCTCGAACATGGGGAGTTGCCGGAGCGGTGCGCTCTCGCCGGAGGCCGCTTCTTCGACGCCGGGAGCGGCGCTGGCGGCTATGGCGTAAGGGCTGGCCGCGCCGGCTTGCTGTTTCCAGAAGTCCACCAGGCGCTGAATTTCAGCATCCGAGACGAAGACCCCTTGCAGACGAATTGGAGCGGGGGCATCGGGGGCCTGGAAGAGCATGTCGCCGCGCCCGAGCAGACGTTCCGCGCCGGGTTGGTCAAGGATGACGCGGCTATCCGTATTGGAGGCCACCGCGAAGGCAATGCGGGCCGGAAAGTTGGCCTTGATGAGGCCGGTCACGACGTCCACGGAGGGGCGTTGGGTGGCAATGATCAGGTGAATGCCGGTGGCGCGAGCCAGTTGTGCCAGGCGGGTGATGGTTCGTTCGGTCTCGTCTGGCGCAACCATCATCAGGTCTGCCAGTTCGTCAATCACCACGAGCAGGAAGGGCAGTTTTTTCCCGCCCTGCGCGGCCATGCGTGCATTGTAATCGGCAATGTTGCGGGCACCGACCTCGGCGAATTTATAGTAGCGGTTTTCCATCTCGCGCGTCGTCCATTGCAGCGCGCCAACCACGCGTTCGATTTCCACGACTACGGGGGCGAGCAGGTGCGGCACGCCGTTGTAACCGCTGAGTTCGACGCGCTTGGGGTCTACCAGAATCAGGCGCAGGTCATCGGGAGTGTTGTGTAAAAGCAGGCAGGACAGAATGGCGTTGACGCACACCGACTTGCCGGAGCCGGTGGTGCCAGCGATGAGCAGATGTGGCAATGTTTCCAGATTGGTGACTGCTGGATGGCCGGCAACATCCTTGCCCAGGGCGAGGCGCAGCGGAGTGCGTCCGCGCTGAAAAACCTCGCTTTCGACCACCTCACGCAGCGTGACCAGCGCCATTTCCTCATTCGGGACCTCAATGCCCACGTAACCCTGACCGGGCACCGGCGCCTGAATGCGGATGCGTGGCGCGGCCAGCGCCAGCGCCAGGTCATCGGCCAGGGAAACGATCTTCGAGACGCGCACGCGCGTCCGCCCACTGCGCGTTTCAATAAAGAGCGGTTCGACTCCAAAGAGGGTGATGACCGGCCCGCGACTGATTTCCACAACCTGACAGGGAGCATTGAAGGCGGCCAGCGTCTCCTCAATAATGCGGGCGCGCTGTGCAACGAACTCTTCGCTGATTGCCGGCGCGGAGGCCAGATCGAGAATCGCGCTTACCTTTGGCAACGTCCAGGTTGTGGGCGGCGTGGCGCTCACACCAGTCTTGATAGAAACAGCGGTCGGCGCGACAGGGGCGGTTTTGCCACCCTCGCGTGCGGTTAGCGGCGAGGAAACGGGCGCGGGCATGGACGGGGCGACGCCGGGCGAAGAGGGGGAAAGAGGGGCAGGCGCAGGTCTCTTCCCTCGTTGACTCAGACGTTGAACGGTTGTGGCCACCCAGTCAAACATTTCTTGCAGGGAAATATCCAGCGTCAGTACCAGGGCAATGAGGAACCAGCACAGCAGAATGACGCTGCTGGCGGCCTTGCCTACCCCCAGCCATAAACCTTGCAGGATGAAACTCCCCAGATAACCACCACCCTGACCGGCCTGGGCGGCAGCCCGGGCGGCTTCCGGGGAAGCGGCAATCAGACCGTGAAGGATGGTCAACAGATTCAGCAGGAGCAGAGCAAGGCCGGTCAGACGTTCGGTGGACAGCCTGGGCAGGCGTTCCACGTGCCGGGCAACGAGCCAGAGGCCGCTTAACAGGAGCGCCAGTCCGAAGAGTACTGTGCCCCAGCCAAATACTTTGCGCCAGAAGGCAATCCAGCCGTTCAGCAGCGGGCTGCGGCTGGTGGAGGCCAGACTCAGCAGGGTGATCAGCCCCAGCAATGCCAGGACTACCCCCAGGATGTCTATCTTTCGTTCTGGCGAGAGGCGCGCGAACCAGGATGGCTGAGGCGGGGGACTCGGTGGCATGGCGCGCCGGCGCGCGGATGCCCCTCCTGCCCCTGTTCTGGCTGGCGCGACCGGCTTCTTGGGCAGGACGGTCTTTGCGCGTCGTGAACGGCTGGTCGAACGTCGTGAAGAACGAGTCACTGGCATACTGATTCCATTATACTTCTTTCTGGCTGCGGATCGGCGTTCAGCAGGCCTGTCCATGTTATAATTCGAGCACAACGGCATTCCCAAGACAGAGGCGATGACTCTGATGAGGTGAACCATGTGGTTAGATTCTCAATATGTGCTCTGTGTGATGCTTCCGGCGCTTTTGCTCATGAGCCTCGTATCGCTCTATGTGCGCTCGGCCTATAGTCGCTGGAGCAAAGTGGCGAATCGTAGTGGTCTCAGCGGTTACGAGGCGGCGAGGCGGTTGATGGCGACCGGTGGGCTGTACGACGTCCGCATTGAAGGCGTAGCCGGCCAGTTGACCGACCATTACGACGCGCAGCAGAAAGTGCTGCGCCTTTCCCGCCCGGTAGCGGAGTCGCCTTCGGTGGCGGCCGTGGCCGTGGCAGCGCATGAGTTGGGACATGCTCTGCAAGACCGGGAGGGTTATCTGCCGTTGCGATTTCGGGCGGCGCTGGTGCCGCTGGTCAATATCGGGTCAAATTTGGGCTGGATGCTGATCCTGGGGGGAATTCTTCTGGCTTCGTTGGGGTATGCTTTTGGGGTCAATCTGGCCTGGCTGGGAGTGATCGCGTTTGGCAGCGGCGCTGTGTTCGCGCTGGCCACATTACCGGTGGAACTGAATGCCTCGGCGCGGGCGCGTCGTCTTCTGGCCGAGACGGGCATCATCACCAGCGCGGAGGAAATGCGCGGCGTCAACGCCGTGTTGAACGCGGCGGCGCTGACCTACGTCGCGGCTCTGGTAACCGCCTTGTTGCAACTGCTCTATTACGTTGGCCTGGTCGGACGGCTGACCGGTCGCCGTCGCTGATCGGTTATCCCGCTGTATCCTGTGATTCCCCATGCGAAAAATTTTTGGCGCACTGATTCTGTCGCTGGCCATCGTCTTGATTCTTCTCAGCCTGTCTGAACTTAAGGATGTGGCCGAGACGCTGCGGCGCAGCAATCTCTGGTTCCTGCTGGGTGCGTTCGCGTTGGAACTGCTCTGGCTATATAACCTGGCCGTTTCCTACCGCCTGTTGTATCAACTGGTGGGTCTGGAGGAGCGGACTTCCCATCTTTTTCTGGTTGTCGCCGCGGCGAACTTTGTCAATGTGGTGGCGCCCAGCGCCGGCCTTGGCGGCATGGCCGTCTTTCTTGACGATGCCCGGCAGCGCAATCATGCCGGTGGGAAAGTCACGGTGGGCGGTGCAGTTTTCCTTCTTCTGGATTACGCCGCGTTCATCTGCGTATTGGTGCTGGGGATGATCGCGCTGATACGGCGTAACAACCTGCCCCCCAGCGCCATTGGCGCCGCGCTTATTCTGTTAGGGATTGCGTCGGTGCTGGCGTTTCTGGTCTATCTGGGCTATCGCTCGGCTGATGAGTTGGGGAAGGCTTTGGCCTGGATGGCGCGGCTGGTCAATCGTCTCGTGCGTCCCTTTTTGCGGCGCGCCTACTTGAGCGAGCAGCGCGCTTACGAATACGCGCACGAAATGGCCGAAGGCTTTGCGGAACTGCGCGGCAAACGTCGGGAGTTTATCCTGCCGTTCCTGTATGCGCTGAACAGCAAGGCCTTGTTGATTTGTATCTTGATGGTCACGTTCCTGGCCTTCAGCACTCCTTTCAGCGTGGGGTTGCTGGTCGGCAGTTTCAGTATTGCGTATCTATTCCTGATTGTTTCGCCGACGCCCTCGGGGGTAGGCTTCGTGGAAGGCACGCTGACGATCGCGCTGGGCAGTCTGGGCGTGCCGTTAGGCACCGCCACGCTCATAGCCCTGACCTATCGCGCGGTGACGTTCTGGTTCCCGTTAGGGTTGGGGGCGATCGCCTTCCGCCTGCTGCAGAGTAAGCCGCAAAAATCTTCAGACGAGGGGGGATAAACGGCCCAGTTCCGCACGCAGACGTTGTACAATGGCGGCGTTCCCCCCTTCATCGCCGAGGGTGGCCAGTTGTTGCTTTTTGTGCGCCAGTTCACCACACAACTGATAGAAACGATTGGTCTGTAAGAAGCGGCCCTGAAACAGGGCGGCCAGCCGCGCGCCCAGTTGACGCCAGGCCGAGGAGGCAATGTGGTATTGTCGCGCGGTGATCAGGCCTGCGCCCACTTCGCCTTGCAGATGTTGTTGCAGGTAGCGTTGTTCCCGGTAGGTGGCGAAGAGGATTACGCCAAACATGAACAACCAGCCGCTCCAATCGAAAAAAGCCAGTATCCAGACGTTGGTGAAACTGGCTAACGTGTTATGGAAAGCATGGGCTCCCATGGCCACCCCCAGACCGACGAGCGGCAACAAGATTTTGGCGACCACAGAGCGCTGCATACGCGCCATGGCCAGGCCGATGCCGGTGAAAGCCGTATAGAATGGATGCTGCCAGCCTACCATCACGATCCGCATCCAGATCAGGTACAACAGTCCCTGCCAGCCGCTCTCCTGATAACCATAGGTCCAGATGTAATAGGCGTTTTCGGTCGCGGCAAACCCCAGGGCCACCACGCCGGCGTAGATAATGCCATCCAGAATCGAATCGAACTCGCGGCGGAAGACCAGAAAGACAAGGAGCACGGCCAGCCCCTTGAGCGTTTCTTCTACCACCGGAGCAATCAGCGAGCCGGTGCCCAGTTCGGTGATGGTGTCTGAGCCAGTGAAAATATACAGTCCCAAACCCATGACGGTGTTGATAATGAACGCGCTGCCACTGGCGACAATCGCACCCCACAAGAACACACCGCCAAGAAGCAAAAAAGGTTCTTTCTCATACCGATCCAGCCAGTAGAGAAGAGCGGCAAAGAGCAAAGCGCCCATGAAGCTTACCAGCAGAGATACGATCAGGCCCATGGTGTCCTCCTGCAGCAAAGATAAGGCATTATAATCGCTCCTTGTACCTGGAGGCAAGTCGCATGACAGACAATCCACAGCAGGAAACTCATGAAAAACGGGCGGCGGCGGCCAGTTCGGTGCTGGCGGCCATCGGGTTGACCACCTTCAAGATTGTGGTCGGCGTGTTGACCAACTCTTTGGGCATTCTGGCAGAGGCGGCCCATTCGGCGCTGGACCTGATGGCGGCGATGATGACATATATCGCCGTGCGTGTGGCCGATAAGCCTGCCGACAGGGAGCATCTCTTCGGGCACGGTAAAGCCGAGAATCTTTCCGCCTTGTTTGAAACCCTGTTGCTGCTGGCGACGTCGGGTTGGATTATCTATGAGGCTATTCAGCGACTGTTTTTCAAACCCGTAGCGGTTGAGGTGTCCATTTGGGCGTTTCTGGTAATGGCGACCTCGATTGCCGTGGATTACACGCGTTCGCGCCTCCTCTATCGAGCGGCGCGGAAATATAACAGCCAGGCGCTGGAGGCGGATGCGCTGCACTTCAGCACGGATATCTGGTCTTCATCGGTGGTGATTCTGGGACTGGTGGGGCTGACCCTTGCCCGCCGGGTGCCGGCGTTGCACTGGCTGGATAAAGCCGATGCGGTCGCGGCGTCGATTGTGGCGCTGATTGTTATTTACGTGAGCGGTGAATTGGGCTGGCGTACCGTTTCTGCCTTGCTGGATGCCGCGCCGCGAGGCATGGTGGAAAAAGTGGAACAGGCCGCCCTGTCGGTGCGCGATGTTCAGGACGCGCATGCTGTGCGCGTTCGGCCCTCAGGCGCCCGCTGGTTTGTGGACTTACACGTTACCATGAGCGGCAATATTCACCTGAAACGTGCCCATACCAATACGGAACTGATCGAAGAAGCCGTGCGGCGCGTTATTCCAGATGCCGATGTCACCGTGCATGTTGAGCCAGCAGAGACGGAGGTTGCCCGGCGTTGACCGGGGGCCGGCCTTCGGTAACATGTTCATTGGGCTTGACACGCGCCGGGTGCCGCCCTCTCGGCTCGACCGTCCAGGCAACGCAGGAGGTCCACCAGCGACATGTCGGCCAGTGAACGCAGTTTCAGGTCGGCGGCGGTGAAGTCGCCCCGCTCTGTGACCGGGTTTGGCACGGCCACCACGCGCAGACCGGCGCGTTTGGCGGCCAGAACGCCATTGGGAGAATCTTCCAGAGCCAGCGCTTCCTCTGGCTTCAGGGCCAGGGCCTGCAGGGCGGCCAGGAATAAATCGGGATACGGCTTGACGCGCGGCACATCCTCGCGACAAAGAACGGCCTCGAACTCGCTCAGGAGCCCTGATTGACGCAGATACCCTTCTACCCAGGCATGGGGTGAACTGGAGGCAATCGCCCGACGCAGCCCCAGCGCTTTGGCCTGCTGAATCAGCGCCGTAACGCCCGGTCTCGGCGGCAGGAGCGCCTGCCGGGCCAGGCGGACCGCCCGCGTGCGCTCGTGCAACGCCTGTGCATCCAGCCTCTGGCCTGTCAGGCGGGCAAGATGAAGCGCCGGGTCAAAGTGCGCCGTCGTCGCGCCCACCACGGCGCGCACCCAGATATCCAGGGGGAATTCCTGCCCGTAGGCGGCATAGACCTCCTGCCAGGCCTCTACCTCAGGCGTTTCGGTATCCATGATAAGACCGTCGAAATCGAAAATCAGCGCTTTGATCATGGTGGTTCGTCCGCAAGCAGTTTTGACGCCAGGAGTAATTACCTGCCCGCTGCCATTGCGAGGCGGTGATAGGGCCATGCCGGGGCTCGCCCGAGTTGCCGCCGAAGCAACCCCCTCGCGAGTCTCACGAAAGTTCTTATTGCTTCTGTGGAACTTGAGATTGCTTCGCCGCCTTTGGCGTCTCGCAATGACATGGGTGAGCAGGTAGTTACCGCCAGGGATGAATTGGAAACCCTATTATATCAGCCGCGCCCCAACGGTGCGCACTTTTGCGCCGGATGGGTCCTTGCCGGGGCACCCGCCCAGGCTGCACAGCCTTTTGACAGAGCCTGGATAAGGGCCGGCCGGGCCGCCATTGCCCTTGCGCGCCCCTCAAAGCAGAGTATAATCTCTTCTCGTGCCTGCCGCTTCCCTTATCCCATCTGGCAGGCAACAGGTGGAGCGAAAAATTCGCTTCATCCCGCTAAATCACAGGATTCACGGACAGGCTGTCATCGCCTTTATGGATATCGAATCTGCTGCTCCTTCTCCTATTCTCCATGAGCCTTCGCGTTACAAGCCGCCACGCTCATGGCAACACTGGCTGATCGGTCGCCCTCTCCCTACGGCCGACGCGCCGCATCAGACGATCGGAAAAGCCATCGGACTGGCCGTTTTTGCTTCCGATGCGCTCTCTTCCACCGCCTATGCCACGCAGGAAATCATGTTCATCCTGGTAGCAGCCGGGATGCAGGCTTTGGGCTATGTCTTCCCCATCTCCCTGGCCATTGTCATTCTGCTGGTCATCGTTGCCATCTCCTACGAGCAGACCATTCACGCCTACCCTGGCGGCGGCGGCGCGTACATCGTCGCTCGCGATAACCTCGGCGAACTGCCTGCCCAGACCGCCGGCGCGGCGTTGCTGACCGACTATATCCTGACCGTCGCCGTATCGGTTTCTTCAGGCATTGCGCAGGTTGTTTCCGCCTTCCCGACGCTTTACCCGTACCGCGTCCTGCTGGCCATCGCGGCGGTCCTGTTCATCATGCTGGTCAACCTGCGCGGCGTCAGAGAATCCGGTGCGTTCTTTGCCGTGCCGACCTATTTCTTCGTCGCGACCATGTTCCTCACGGTAGGGGTTGGCCTGATGCGTTATCTGAACGGGACGCTGGGGACCGTCATGCATCCGCCGGAACTGGAGATTGCCCGGACTTTGCAAGTCGTGACGCCCTTTCTCTTGCTGCACGCCTTCTCCAGTGGTACGGCGGCTTTGACCGGCATTGAGGCGATTTCAAACGGGATTACCGCTTTCAAAGAACCACGCAGTCGCAACGCCGGCATCACCCTGATCTGGATGGCGGCGATCCTGAGTACGCTCTTCTTGAGCATCTCTTTCCTGGCCGGCGCAATCCATGCCGTCCCCTCGGAATATGAAACGGTCATCTCCCAACTGGGGCGCACCGTTTTCCCACCCGGCAGTCCGCTGTATCTGGCTGTCATTGCCAGTACGACGGTTATCCTCATCATGGCCGCCAATACCGCCTTTGCCGATTTCCCCCGGCTGAGCGCGATCCAGGCTGGCGACGGATTCCTGCCGCGTCAGATGGCTTATCGCGGTAGCCGGCTGGTCTATTCCTACGGCATCGTGGCGCTGGCGATCATCGCCTCCCTGCTCATCATCGTCTTCCAGGCCAGCGTCACCCGATTGATTCCCCTGTATGCGATTGGCGTGTTCCTGTCGTTTACCCTGTCTCAGGCTGGTATGGCGCGCCGCTGGTGGAAATGCGGCCATTTGAAGCCCGGCGAAGAGGTGCAAGAGCGCGGTTCGACATTGCATCACGACCGGCGATGGCTGCTCAAGATGTTGATCAATGGTTTCGGCGCTATCTGCACCTTTGTCGTGATGCTGGTCTTTGCCACGACCAAGTTTCGCGACGGCGCCTGGTTCACCCTGATTCTGATTCCGTCGCTCGTTGTCGTGTTCTCTGCGATTCACCGCCATTATGCCGACCTGGCGGCGCACCTGACTCTGGAGAACTATCGCGGGCCGGCGCCGCGCGTGGTGCGGCATCGGGTGTTGATTCCCATTAGCGGCATCCATCGCGGCTCGCTGGAAGCGCTGCGCTATGCCCGTCTGCTCTCGGAAGATATTACTGCCATCTACGTATCCATTGACCCGGCCAACCTCGAAAAGATTCAGCAGCGCTGGGCCAGATGGAGCAACGGCATTCGTCTGGTAATCCTCGATTCGCCCTACCGTTTGTTCCTGGAGCCGCTGCTCGACTACATTGACCAGATCAATCAACAGCGTCAGCCAGATGAGGTCATCACGATTATTGTCCCCCAGTTCGTGCCGGCCAGACGCTGGCACCGTCTCCTGCACATGAACACTGCCGATTTGTTGCGCAAGGAGCTGCTTCATTACCCTGGCATCGTCATTACCGAGGTGCCTTATCAAATCCGAGAAGGTAATGTCCTATGAGGTTCGTTGTCTTTGGTTGTGGGCGCGTTGGCTCAGAACTCGCCTATCGGCTTTACCAGAATGGGCATGAAGTCGTTGTGGTGGATCAGACGCGCGAGGCCTTCAATCGCTTGCCGGCCGACTTTCGCGGCCGTACTGTGGACGGCGATTTGCTCTCCGAGGACGTGATGATGCGCGCTGACATTGCTCATGCCGACGGCCTGGCCGCCGTAACCAGTTCCGATGCGGTCAACATGGTGATCGCGCACGCGGCGCGCACCATCTACGGCCTGTCGAACGTTGTCGTTCGCAACTACGATCCTGCCCTGCGGCCGGTGCTGGAAGTGTTTGCCCTGCAATCGGTCAGTTCCACCAGTTGGGGCACCCAACGCATCGAAGAAATTCTCACCAACCCCGCGGTGCGTACCGTCTTCTCCGCCGGCAACGGCGAGGTGGAAATCTATGAGATTCGCGTCACCAGGCTCTGGGCCGGAAAAACCATCCAGGACCTGCTGCGTGGCATCCCGGATTGCCTGCCGGTCGCCGTGACCCGTCACGGGCATTCCCTGCTGCCCGAAAACGGGCAGGTGCTGGAAGAGAACGACCTGCTTGCCGTCAGCGCCAGTGCCCAGGGATGCAAGGCCCTGTGCGAGCGCGTTGAGAAAGGAAGGGAGGCCTGATATGTTCGTCCTCATTGTCGGCGGAGGCCGCACCGGCGTTCAGTTAGGGTTGCTGCTGCTTCAGCAAGGGCACGACATTAAAATCGTGGACAATCGCCGTGAGGTGCTCAACCGCATTCACCGCGAAATTCCTACCCAGTGCATTTACGAAGGGAATCCGCTTGACCCACAGGTGCTGAAACTGGCCGGCATCGAACGCGCCAATGCCCTGGTGGCTAGCCTCAAGGATGACGCGACCAATCTGGTTGTCTGCTATCTGGCGCGGACGGTTTTCCGCGTGCCGCGCATCATTGCCCGCATCAACAACCCGCGCAATGCCTGGCTGTACCGTTCGCGACAATTCCACACCGACGTCTCACTCGACCAGTCCGACATCCTGGCGCATCTGGTCGCCGAGGAGATGTCGCTGGGCGACATGATGACTCTCCTGAAACTGCGCCGCGGACGCTACTCTCTGATTGAAGAGAAAATCCCGCCTGGCGCACGGGGCAGCGGCAGGGCGATTCGCGACCTGAATCTACCCGAACAGTGCATTATCGCCACCATTATCCGCCAGGGCAAAGTGATTCTGCCGCGTGGCGATACCGTGTTGCAACCTGAAGACGAGGTACTGGCCATCACCGACGAAAGCGGCGCGCGTTACCTGGCCACCCTGTTCGCCCCTCCCGAACGCGCCGCGGAATCGCGCCCGGCGCAGGGATTCTGACGTGAGCCAGACAGGCGCGTTTCCTCTACGGAGCACACGGTGAGCGGTTTCTCCTACTGGCTCGGACGAACGTTGATTCGCCTCTATGCCGGCCTCCTGCTTTCCCTGCACATCCAACGCCAGAGCGATTTACCAGCAGGGCCAAAAATCTTCGTCGCCAATCATCCCAGCGCCACCGATCCTTTCCTGATACACCTGCTTTCTCCCCAACCGTTAAGCGTCCTGATTACCGAGAAAGCATTTCGAACGCCTGTTTTGGGGTGGTATCTGCGGCACATCGAGCAGATACCGGTACCAGCCGAACAGGGACATCTGGCGCTGGTTCACGCCTGCCGCAAGTTACAGGCGGGACGCTCGGTGGGGATTTTCATCGAGGGAGCCATCAGCCCACAGCATGGCGGATTTCACCCGCCGCGCAC
Source organism: Anaerolineales bacterium (assembly GCA_034436275.1). GTDB lineage: Bacteria > Chloroflexota > Anaerolineae > Anaerolineales > Villigracilaceae > DAOTVX01. The sequence goes on from DAOTVX010000058.1 coordinate 18,837, forward strand.
CGGCGCCGTGCGCCTGGCGTTGATGACCGGCGCGCCCATTGTGCCGGTGGGCATTTACCTGCACCGTTCCTGGAACTATCGTTTTGCTTCGCGCTTGGGCGGCATTCCCAGCGTGGGATACTGGTATCTCTTTGGACCCTACGCCGTCACCATTGGGACGCCGCTGAGCCTGCAGGGAGACCTGGAAGACCGCGCCTTCGTCCGCGCCGCCACCGAGCAGGTCATGGCTGCGGTGCAGACGTTGGCCTGGGAAAGCGCCCGGCGCGTCCGTCCGCTGCGTCTGGCGCCGCTGACGTTGCCAGAAAGGGAATAAGCGCGTCATGGGCCGAGGCTCCAGGACCAGTCGTTTTGGCACTACCGCCCGCATCGCGCACGATTCTTCGCCTTACTACCGCTCCAGGCTATACGCCACTCTGAACGCCACCGGCGCGCCGGCCGCGCCCGATTCCCCTTTCCCCAAACAGTACGAGAATCAGATTCTGCCCGGCAATGCCGCGACGATGCACGAACTCCCTGACAACTCCGTGCATCTGATGGTGACCTCGCCGCCGTACAATGTGCGCAAGGAATACGACGCCGACCTGTCCCTCGAAGAGTATCTCGACCTCCTGCGGCAGGTTTTCACCGAGACTTACCGTGTGCTGGTCCATGGTGGACGTGCCTGTGTGAATATTGCCAATGTGGGCCGCAAACCGTACCTGCCGCTTTCCGATTACATTTCGCATCTCATGCTGGAGATTGGCTTTCTCATGCGCGGCGAAATCATCTGGTGTAAAGGCGCCGGCGCCGGGGTCTCCATGGCCTGGGGCAGCTGGCAATCGGCGGCCAACCCTGTGCTGCGGGATATTCATGAATACATCCTGGTCTTCTCCAAAGGGACGTTCGCGCGCAAGAAGACGCCCGGTAAAGAGAGTACCATCTCGCGCGCCGACTTCATGGAGTGGACCAAATCCGTCTGGACGATGAACCCGGAATCGGCCAAACGCGTCGGCCACCCGGCGCCGTTCCCGGTTGAACTTCCCTATCGTCTGATTCAACTGTACACGTACCGCGATGAGATCGTGCTCGACCCCTTCATGGGCAGCGGCAGCACCGCGATTGCCGCTCTGCAGGCCGGGCGGAAGTTCGTCGGCTACGAAATCAACCCCCACTATCTGGCCCTGGCCAACCAGCGCATTGCCGCGTTTCGCGAAAAAGGCCGCGCCTGAGCCAGCCGCAGGTCAGGCCCCCAGACGCATCGTGCAAGACAGCCTTTCCAGGCTGTCAGCTGTAAGATGGCCTTTCCAGGCCGTCAGCCTGTGTCAGAAGGAGTCCTGCTGTAAGACGGCCTTTCCAGGCCGTCAGCCTGTGTCAGAAGGAGTCCTGCTGTAAGACAGCCTTTCCAGGCTGTCAGCTGTAAGACGGCCTTTCCAGGCCGTCAGCCTGCGTCAGAAGGAGTCCTGCTGTAAGACGGCCTTTCCAGGCCGTCAGCCTGCGTCAGAAGGAATCCTGCCGTAAGACAGCCTTTCCAGGCCGTCAGCCAACCGTACCTGATCGCTCTGCTCAAAGCGCGGTCTGAACCTGACCCTACCATCCCACCAGATTCGGGTCCATGATGTACTGCCACCAGTTGTTGACAACGCCGCTGGTGCGTCCGGCGGTTTTGGGCAAATGCTTGAGCCACCAGAGATGATGCAGGCGAATATCGCCACCGCCCCATTCGCTGGCCTCCACCAGCCGCACATCGCCGATGAAGTTCGGGAAATTCAGCCAGTCGTAGCAATTGCTGAGCACGGGATGAGGGTTACCCCACTCGTAATCGCGCGTGCTGTTGGGCGCGAAGTGGATCGTGCCCACCTCGGCCTTGCCCGGCGCCACGCGGTCATAGCGGCAGAAACGCTCGAACAGGTTGGCCTCGCCCTGGGTCTGGGCGAAGACTCTGGTCAGAATCGCCTCGGCGCGGTGACCGAACGCTTCGAGCATCTCCCCCACGCCGCGCTCGTAACTGAAGCCCATGATCACGAAACGCCGCGGACAGGCCGCCGTCCCGGCCAGGGGCGGAGCATTGCACCAGAACGCGCCCTGTCCGGCCATGACCGATTCGTAAAAGCCGGCGTGCGGAAAGCCAAACAGCCAGACCTCGTCAATTTCGCGCGCGGCCACGCGCGGCAAGACGTTGAACGCCGTCAAAATGGCCTGGTAATCGGCTTCGTCTGGCGCGTGCGGCGGCAGACGACCCTGTACCACCGCCACATACGTGGCCGCATCGTAGCGGTAACCGTCCACTTTGGCCGGGAACTCGCTGAGGTCCTGCCGGGCAACGATTTCAAAGCGCGCCAGGCCGCCGCTGGCAGAACGAATATCTGAAATGAAAGTATTCACCAGTTCGTCCACCGCGTTCCAGTGCAAAACCTCCGAGAGCCGCGCCCCCAGTACGTCCACGAAAGGATCATAGACAATCAACAACACGCGATTGGTCACCACGCGCGGCGGCTCGGTCAGGTTATCGGGCGGGACAGCCGGCGGTCTCTCCTCTTTGGCCGGCGCCTGACCGCCCAGGCGCCGCCGCAGGAAAGCCCATAGAGCGGCAAAAAATGTAGCCACCGGATTGCTCATGTTTCCCTGGCCTTTCTCTTATGGCACATCGGCCGCGTAATAGACCTGATTCCCGACGCACAGGAACAGGCGTCGCTCCGGGCTGAAGGCCAGCGCGCTCGCCGGAGCCGTGAATTCCTGGCGCGCAAAACGCGCCTCAGCGCGGAACTGACCCTGCAGGAGCAGCCCTTCGGCGCGAGGACTGAAACGATAGACAGCCTGCGCATTCGGCTCCAGGAAATACAGGGAAGGATCCGGCGGGGCGGCAAACGTCAGGCTGGTAAAGATGGCCTCCGTCAAGGTGGGACCAGATTTTCCCTGCAGGCGGTTATCCACCATGGTCAGCGGGTCACGGCAGCGCGTCGGCTGCACGTCCAGATGGCTGAGCGTGCAGGCCGTGACGTGTCCATCCTGGAAAAGAAGATACAGATCGTCGCCGTTGACTGCCAGATCCAGCGCCTGGGGCATGTTCTGGGGTATCTGCTCGCCGAAGAACAACGCCGGCAGCGAAGAGAAATCGAGCATCTCACCACTATACATCCAGACCGCGCTGCCCGGCGCATCCAGCACGTAAAGGTGGCGGTTGTCCACGTCGAGCGTAAACGCAGTTACCTCGTGCCAGCCCAGTTTGGGCACGGCCAGCGGCACCGCGCGCGGCTCCGCATTCGGCGCGCAATACAACAACGTGCCCTGGCTATCCACGGCCAGCACGGTCGCGTCGAAGGCATTGACCTTGGGGAGCGCAACCAGGTCAATCAACCTGCCAACGGTATACCCGGCATATACTCCCGCCCCGCAGCGGAAATCCGGGTCGATCTCGTAGCCCATCTGGGTCAGGAAGGCGCGCAGCACCTGGCCGCGCGTGGCATCGAGCAGATAGAGGTCGGTGGTGGTGGCCGCCATGCGCGTCACCTGCACCGACTTATCGAGGGGCTCGGGCAGCGCCTGACGAAACTCAAGGCGCACAATGCTATCCAGCGCGTCCAGGCGCGCCTGAGCCTGTTGACGCAGCAGGCGCGAATCGGACGTTTGACGGCTGCGTTCGGCGCGGTCCACGTAATACAGGGCCATCTCCCAGTAACGCCGCGCCTGCGCCGGAGCGCCGCTCTGGTCGCCACTTTGCAAGGCGGCCACAGCCAGTTGCATGTTTTCCTGATATTGAATCAGCGTCCCATAGCGAAAATAAATTACCGCCGCCAGAGTCACAATCACCAGCGGCACGGCAACCGCGGCGAACGCCATCAACGAAGACGGCAAACGCGCCTCCTGACCCCCGGCCGCCGGCAAGAGACGGGGCAGGAAGCGGAGTAACGCCGCCCGCAGCCGTTCAGCCCAACGACGTCCCTGACCCAGCGTCTGCGCCGCGCGGCGATAAGCGGCCTGGGCGCGAGGGGTGGGCTGACGTACCCTGGCGGGCAATTCCCCGCTCACGCGCGGCCTGACGAACCGTCCGCGCGGTGCGCCGACTGCCGGCGGTGTTGGTCCCTGCGCAGGCGGCGCCGCCGTCGCTGACCTGGCTGCTGCTGACGTCGCCGGTGCCGCTCCGCTTGCCGCAGGCTGGGCAGTCGCCTCCGAGGCCGACGCGCGCGGCGTCATCGTCCCGGACGGCGTCGCAACTTCCGCGAGAGTGCCCTCCGCCGGAGCAACGCTCTCCTGACCGGGCCGCAGCAGATGCACCCGTCCCTGACCGTTTTGCACCTGCACCAGCACCGCGTTTAAGTCGTCGTCCGAAAAGGAAAGCAGTTTGCGCCGCAGGGTCGCCAGGCTGGTTTTGCCAGATTCTTCTGCCTGCAGCAGCCCCTCCCAGCCGGCCGGCATGGTGGCGCACCAGACCAGCCGGTCACCGCCCTGCAAATCCAGGCGGACAAAGTAGGGTCGAATATGTTGCGAGAGGCCCAGACCGCGCCCGGCCATCTGCACATCATGAAAATGGCGCGTCCCCTCCAGCCCCAGGTGAAAGACGTGCGTTGGCCCAACCTGCGCCAGAGTCAACTGCCGGCCATGCAAGGCTCCCAGGATCAGGCGCCCGACAACCGGGCGACTCTTGCCGGCCAGGGTCAGATTACGCTCGACCAGAAGGCGATTCAAGTCATCCACGGCTGCGCCCAGCGCCGAGGTCAAGGCGCCGGGGGTGCGATAGAAGCGCTGGCTCAGGCGCGCGGTCCACTGGGCATAATCGTGCGTCGAAACGTTCCCCGAAAGCGCCAGATACACCAGCAGAATCTCGTCTTCGCGCCCGCGCGCCACACGGCGCGGCGGCGCCAGCGCGGTCAGGCCGGGCAGGGTCATCTGCTCCCGCCCTTGAATCCGGGATAGAGAAAGCAGGTTGAGGTCAAAGGAAGCAGTCACGGCTTCATTATACGGTAAAATTCAACACATACCAAATCTTATTCAGGGCATATGGAACTTTCGCTGCATCACGAATTCCCTACCTCTCCTGCGCTGGCAGAAGAATGGAACGCGCTGCTCGCCACAAGCGAGCCGTCCACCCCTTTCCTGCGTTACGAGTACCTGCGCGCCTGGTGGCAGGGACGCGGCGGCGAGTGGCCCCAGGCCGACCTGACGCTGGTGCTGGCGCGTCAGAACGGGCAACTGGTGGGGATCGCCCCGCTCTTCCGCGCCGTCAATCCGCAGGGCCGCCCCGCCTTGTTCCTGCTCGGTAGCCGCGCCATCTCGGATTATCTGGACGTGATTACCGCGCCCGCCGCGCGTGCTCCTTTCCTGGCCGCCTTGCTCGATTTCCTGAACACTCCCCATCTCCCCGCCTGGGAAATGCTGGACTGGTATAACCTGCTGGAGGATTCGCCTTCGATTCCCATCCTGCAAGCCGAAGCGCAACGTCGCGGCTGGTCCTGGGAGATACAGAACATAGACCATGCCCCGCACGTCCCGTTGCCGGGGGATTTTGAAACCTACCTTGCCAGCCTGGACAAAAAACAGCGTCACGAGATTCGCCGTAAGATGCGGCGCGCGGCCGAAGGCGACCATCGGGTCCGCTGGTACATCGTCCGCGAACGGGAGAGGCTGGAGGCCGAGGGCGAGGCGTTCCTGAACCTGATGGCGCACAGCGCCGAGAAAGCCGCCTTCCTGACCCCGGCCATGCGCGCCCAAATGCGCCTGATTCTGCAAGCCGCGTTTGACGGCGGCTGGTTGCAACTGGCCTTTCTGGAAATAGACGGCGAGAAAGCCGCCGCCTATCTGAACTTCGATTATGCGAACCGCATCTGGGTTTATAACTCCGGCCTCAACCCCGATTTTCGCGAACTCTCGCCCGGCTGGGTGTTGCTGGCGCACCTGTTGCAGTGGGCCAACGAGAACGGGCGGGCAGAATTCGACTTCATGCGCGGCGATGAGGAGTACAAATACCGCTTTGGCGGCATAGACCGCCTGGTGCAGCGGCTCACCCTTACCCGTCCCTGACCGCCGGTCTCCTTTTTTCTTCCCCTTTCCCTTCCTTGCCGCAGA